>JAJDOA010000160.1 GCA_022340405.1 Desulfobacteraceae bacterium
CACACCGGCACCATGACCCGGGTTTCGGCCGGCCTGGACGTGGAGCAGCGCAGCGGTTATGTGGAAATCCACCCGGAAGACGCCCGCCGGTTATCGGTTGCCGAAGGAGACACCCTGATTCTCTCCTCCCGGAGAGGGGAGATGGAGGCACCGGTGCGGGTTACCGAAACGGTTTCGCCGGGCAACCTGTTTCTACCCATTCATTTCGGGGAAAACCCCAGCAACGTGCTCACCAATGCCGAGGCCTTCGACCCGCTGGCCAAGATCCCCGAATTCAAGGTCAGCGCCGTTCGGGCGGCGCGGCCGGAGCAGCGTCAGCCGGCGTGAAGCCGGGCTGCCGCCACCACCGCCTGACCTAAGGAAATACCGCCGTCGTTGGCGGGAAGATGCCGGTGCGTGTACACCGCAAGGCCTTCGCTTTCCAGCTTGCGGACCAGAGCGGACAACAGGGTGTCGTTCTGGAAAACGCCCCCGCTCAGGGCCACGCGATCCAGGCCCGTGTCGACGGCGATTTGCCGACACAGGTCCGAAAAGAGCCTTACCAGCCCCCGATGGAACCGGGAGGAGATCACGGCGGCGGAAACACCGTTTTGCAGGTCCGCGACGACGGCCCGGACGATCGGTGCTGTGGGCACCTGGTACACCCCTTCGATTTTTTCCCACTGGTGCGGATAGGCGCCGGTTTCTGCGGGATCGGCGATCATCTCCAGTTCCATGGCCGCCTGCCCCTCGAAGCGAACCCGGCTCCGCAGTCCGACCAGGGCGGCCACACCGTCGAAGAGTCGGCCCAGGCTGGAGGTGAGCGGGCTGTTGAGCCCCCGTTCGATCATTTTCCGGAGCACCGGCAGCTTGTCTCTATCGAGCCCTTCCCAGAAGGGTAGATCCACGGCCGCGAAACCGCCGCCGAACGCGTCGTGGAGATAGCTGCCGGCCATGCGCCAGGGCTCCCGTATGGCGGCCGCACTGCCGGGCATGGCAACCGGTGCCAGATGGCCGGCCCGGGTAAAGCCTGCAGCATCGGCCACCAGGACCTCCCCCCCCCACACCGTTCCGTCGGGTCCGTACCCCGTTCCGTCCAGAGCCAAGCCGATCACCGGGCCGTCGATCCGGTTTTCGGCCATGCAGCTGACGATGTGGGCGTGGTGGTGCTGCACGGCAAAACGGGGCAGATCGTTCCGCTCCAGGGCGTAACGGGTGCTCAGGTAATCCGGGTGCAGGTCGTGGGCCACCGCCTCGGGTCGAATGTCGAGAATGCGCTCGAGGTGGCGTACGGTCTGTTCCAGAAACTGCAGGGTCTCGAGGTTTTCCAGATCGCCGATGTGCTGGCTGACGAAAGCGCGGTCGCCCTTGGTGAGGCAGACGGTGTTCTTCAGTTCGGCCCCGCAGGCCAGTACGGCCGGCGTGTCCCGCTTCAAGAAAACAGGCACGGGGACGTAACCCCGGGAGCGCCGGATGAAACGGGTATGACCGGCCGAGCGCCGAACGATGGAATCGTCGCTTCGCAACACGATGTCCCGGTCGTGGACCAGGAAACAATCGGCGATGGGGCCCAGGCGCCGCACGGCCTCGTCGTTGTCGATGCAGATGGGTTCCTCGCTGAGGTTGCCGCTGGTCATCACTAGTGCGGTGAACGGATGGCCGAGCAGCAGGTGGTGCAGGGGCGTGTACGGAAGCATCACACCGAAAAAACGGTTTCGGGGGGACACGGAGGCGGCGATGGGATTGGGGTTCTTCATGGCCAGCAAAACGATGGGCCGCCGGGGGGAGAGCAGCAATCGCTCCTCATCCGCATCGCAGTGGGCATAACGCCGTATGCCGGCCAGGTCGGCGGACATGAGGGCAAGCGGCTTCTCCTCCCGGTGCTTCCGTTTCCGGAGCCGCCGAACGGCCTCCTCGTTTTCGGCGTCCGTGCACAAATGAAATCCTCCCAGGCCCTTGACGGCAACGATCTCCCCCGCCCGTAAGCGTCGGGCCGCGTCGGCGACGGGATCGACACTCCCGACAGGGGCGCCCCCGGCATCCCGAAGGGACACCTGCGGGCCGCAGTCCGGGCAGGCGTTGGGCTGGGCGTGAAACCGCCGGTCCAGCGGATCGTCGTATTCTTGCTGGCAGCGGGGGCACATGGCAAAACGCCGCATGGAGGTATAGGGACGGTCATAAGGGACATCTTCGATGATGGTGTATCGGGGGCCGCAGTTGGTGCAGTTGATGAACGGGTAGCCGAAGCGCCGGTCCGCCGGATCTGTCATTTCCCGCAGGCACGCGTCACAGACGCTGACATCGGGCGAAATCAGCGTGTCCCGGCCGTTTCCCGCATCGCTTTCCACGATGCGGAAATGCGTGAAACCCCGTCTGGATTCGCGTCCCACGGAAATCTCGGTGATGCGGGCCAGCGGAGGAAGGTCGCTTTCCAGACGGCGGCGGAAAGCGGAAAGGGCGGCCGCCGTCGCCTCGGCCAGAATCGTCACGCCCGAGGCCGTGTTGGAAACCTCTCCGCGGACATCGAGCTCGTGAGCGAGCCGGTATACGAAGGGTCGGAAACCGACACCCTGCACGATGCCGTTAATGCGAATGCGTTGGGCTTGCAGCTGTCGCACGTCAGTGGAGGGATCCGGTGTTCAGCGGAAGAACCGGGGGTCGTTTTCGTCGGCCAATCTCGCCGCCTCCCGGAGCAGTTTCAGGGTTTCCTGGGCGGCCTCCTCGTCGATCTTCTGGATGGCAAAACCGGCGTGAACGATGACGTAGTCCCCCACCCGGGCATCCTCCTGCATCAACAGGCTGCAGGTGCGCTTGACGCCGTCCACGTCGATGGTGGCGACGCTGTTGTCAATGCTCACAATTTTTGAGGGGATCGCAAGACACATTGCGTTGCACTCCTTTGCGGTAGGATACACCGAGCCGGTCCAGTTCCGCAAACACCATTTCCATCACCGGCGCGATGCAACGCTCCACCGCGGGGGTCAATTCCGTACCGAGGGTCTCGATGTCCTGGGGTTCCACGCCGAGGATGACGGTTTCGGGCACTTTTTCCAGTGCCTGCATCAAGGTGAGCGCTTCGAGAAAATCCACCTGATGAAGGGAATTTTTGGCCCGAATCCGCTCCGGGATGGCGCTTCCCTCCAGGCGGTAGATGTCTCCGGGATTGCCCCGGTTTCGGATGGCGTCAATCACGATGAGGCGGTCGGCGTCGGCCATGATGCCCATCAGATTCACCCCCAGCACTCCGCCGTCCTCCACCGAAACGTTTTCCGGAAACTCGCAGGTTTCCAGCAGCCTGGAAATCACCCGGATGCCGAAACCTTCATCGGTAAACAGAAGGTTTCCAATACCCAGAATCATGATGTGCTCGCGGTCTACCGTCATCCAATCCGTTCCTTTGTGCTGATGGCCGCCGGCCGAAGCTATGCGATAGGCGATCGGGCGAATTCCGAAAGGTTGATGTTTAGCAGGATTCACCGGGCGATGCAACTGCCTCCGCAAGAAAGCGTACGGCGCTTTCGGGCGTCGCCGGCCGTTTGCGGGAAATGCCAAAAAAACGCCTTCCGGAGCCGAAGCTCCGGAAGGCGTCTCGGATTGTGAAACACACCGGTGTCAGCGGCCGTCCTATGCCTTGATCTTGTAGACCTGGTTGGAGTCCGGATCGATCACGTGCACGCCGCAGGCGATGCAGGGATCGAAGGAGTGAACGGTCCGCAGCACTTCCAGCGGCCGCTTGGGGTCGGCCACGGGCGTGCCGATGAGCGACTCCTCCACGGGACCCATCTGCCCGCCGGCGTCCCGCGGCCCGAGGTTCCAGGTGGACGGGACCACATACTGGTAATTTTTGATTTTCTGGTCCTCGATGATGATCCAGTGGCCCAGGGAGCCGCGGGCCACGTCGTTGAGCCCGACACCCATGGCCTCGCCGGACGGCCAGTCCCAGGACGCCACGGTGGCCGTGTCGCCGCCCTTGAGGTTGCCGACCAGTTCCATGATCCAGCTTTCCATGCGCTTTCCGATGACCAGGGTTTCGATGCCGCGGGCGGCCGTCCGGCCGAGGGTGGAGAACAGGGCCGCTGCGGGAACGCCGAGCTTTTCGAGCACCATGTCCACCGTCGCCTTGATTTCGGGCTGTCCCTTGGCATAGGCCACCAGGGTGCGGGCCAAAGGTCCGACCTCGCAGGCAGCGCCTTCGTACCGCGGCGCCTTGAACCACGAGTACTGGCCATCTCCCGGCCGGTAGTTGGGGTTTTCCTGGATGGGCTTGGTCTCCCCCTTGTAGGGGTGCAGCGCCTTGCCCTTTTCGTACCAGGATCGGCTGACGTCCTCGGTCACCTTTTCCTGGCTGGCCATTTTCACTCCGCCCAGATTCCGGTTCAGAACCACGCCCCGGGGCATGTACAGGCTTTCCGGTTCCTTTTCGGTTTCGGGCAGATCGCCCCAAGCCAGGACGTTGGAGGTCCCGCCGATGGCCCCCCAGTCCTTGTAGAAGGAGGCGACGGCCAGCAGGTCGGGAATGTAGACGTTTTCGATAAAATGCTGGGTTTCCTTCCACAGGTAGAGAAACTCGGCGATGCGGTCGGGGGTGAGGTCCCGCACGCAGGTCACGCCGCCGACGCACAGGGATTGGAGATGCGGGTTCTTGGCGCCGAACACCGCGTGCATCCGCGCCGTTCTGGCTTGCAGCTTCAGGGCCTCGATGTAGTGGGCGCAGGCCATCAGGTTGGCCTCCGGCGGCAGCTTGTAGGCCGAATGGCCCCAGTAGGCGTTGGCGAACGGGCCGAGCTGTCCGCTGTCCACGAAGGTCTGCAGCCGCTGCTGCACCGACTTGAAATACGGAGTCCCGCCCACGTTGGCGCTGGAGAGGTTATCCGCCAGAGCCGCGGTCTTGGCCGGGTCGGCCTTCAGGGCGCTGACGATGTCTACCCAGTCCAGTGCGTGCAGGTGGTAAAAATGAACGATGTGGTCATGCTGGAACTGCGCACCATGCAGCAGGTTCCGGATGATGCGGGCGTTTTTGGGGATCTGCACACCGACGGCGTCTTCGACTGCCCTCACCGAGGACAGATAGTGGGTGTACGTTCAGACCCCGCAGGATCGCTGCACGAACAGCGGCGCGTCACGCGGATCCCTCCCCTGCAGGATGATCTCGATGCCCCGAAACATCTGGCCGGAGCTCCAGGCGTTTTTCACCTTGCCGCCTTCCACTTCCACTTCGATGCGAAGGTGGCCTTCGATTCTGGTGATCGGATCGATGGTGATTCTCTGTCCCATATGGTCTCCTCCCTTTCTCGAAAAGGATCGTCGCTGAACAAGCCGTTATCGAGGGCTACATCTCCTCGAAGAACGGGGTGAACTTGTCCCAGAACCCCGGCTCGCTGCACCCGATGCAGGGGTGTCCGGCCTCAATCGGCCAGCTGGTGCCGTCGTTGAACTTCGCAATGGGACAGTTGTTGTAGGTTTCGGGGCCCTTGCAGCCCATCTTGTAAAGACACCAGCCTTTGGCTGCCTCTTCGGAGCCGAACGACTCGACGAATTCGCCGTACTCGTAGTGGGCCCTGCGGGGGCACTGGTCGTGGATGGTCTGGCCGTAGGCGAACATCGGCCGGCCAGTGGAGTCGAGCGCCGGCAGCTTGCCCAGGAGGAGATAGTTGACCACCGTTCCCACCAGGTTGACGGGATTGGGCGGACAGCCGGGGATGTTGAGGGTCTTGATGCCCAAGGCCTCCGAAACGCCTTTGTATCCCCCGGGATTCGGCTCCGCCGCCTGGATGTTGCCCCATGCCGAGCAGGACCCGTAGCAGATCACCGCCGCAGCCTTGGGGCAGACTTCCTGAGCGATCTCCAGGAAAGTGCGGCCGCCGATCTTTCCGTACCCACCGTCGAACTTGGTGGCAATGGCTCCTTCCACGACGCAGATAAACTTGCCGTCGTATTTTTTCACGGCGGCTTTCAGGTTTTCCTCGGCCTGGTGTCCGGCCGCGGCCATGATGGTCTCGTGATACTCCACCGAGAGGACTTCCAGCACCAGGTCGTCCACATAGGGATACTGGGATCGCAGCAGCGACTCCGAGCAGCCCGTGCACTCGGCAAAATGCAGCCAGACCACGGGCGGCCTCTGTGCGGGAGCGGCAAACACCTCCGCCACCTTCGGAACGAAGGAGGACGAGAGACCCATCGTCGCCGTCAGGAACGTGCAGTAGCGCATGAAGTCCCTGCGGGAGATCCCCCTTGTCTCCAGCTTTTCGTAGAACGCCTTGTGTTCCTTGTCCATTAGCACCTCCTTGATGCGCGGTTGGTAAAAACCACTAACGAATTGGTCAACTCGAATGCGAGGCTCTGCGGGATCACGATCCAGTGGAAATGCTAACGCATACTGCCGCCGAAGCCTTTCGGGAACAGCTCGTATGCAAAACGCACCTCGGCATTGCTTCCGCAAGAGACAAGCGTAACGGTTTTTATAATTCCAGTGCGTAAGAGAATGCGACCATACATCTGGCAAACAGGGGGAAAGCAACTACCGATTGGGGTACCCTTTACTATCAAGCGTCCTTTTGCAGGATCGGCAAGTGCTCGTGGTCTAACCCAATCGCAGTGTCCATTTCATATGCGAAACACCACCACAAGTCAACACCGAAGTGGACAATAAGGATGGATATTCAGTGGATATCGAGGCTTGGCAAAAGACGATGCGAAAAGTGATTTCCTCCTTGGCTGACAGGGGCCCGATACGATACTATAGTAAGTACAATGTGTACCGAATCGGCAGGTGCCGACAAC
The DNA here is from genome assembly GCA_022340405.1 of Desulfobacteraceae bacterium. Taxonomy (GTDB): domain Bacteria; phylum Desulfobacterota; class Desulfobacteria; order Desulfobacterales; family JAJDOA01; genus JAJDOA01. The sequence goes on from JAJDOA010000160.1 coordinate 6,760, forward strand.
GCCCGGATCGAGGGTGGAACCGAATCCCTGTTTCCGGTTCGGAACGGGAAAGGACGTGACCATGGGCAGACGACCGTTTCCAACCGCTGCAATTGGCGCCGCTATCGCACTGGCGCTGTTGGTGTGCCGCCCGGTGCCGGCACGAACCGCAGACATTCCGAAAGAGGGCGATCTGTTGCCCGCGCTGGTGCTGAAAGCGCCGGAGCGGCCGGAAGATCGTGCATACCTCGGCCTGGAAGAAGGGGAGACGTTTTCCATCGCCTCCATCGACGTTCCGGTTCTGGTGATCGAAATCTACAGCATGTACTGACCGTTTTGTCAGAAGGAGGCTCCTTCTGTCAACGATCTGTTTCGCCGGGTGGAGGCCGATGAAACCCTCCGTTCCCAGGTGAAGATCATCGGCATCGGCATCGGAAACTCGGATTTCGAGGTCGGATTTTTCCGCAAAACCTACAAGGTTCCGTTTCCTCTTTTCTCCGACGGGGACTTCACGGTCCATAAACAGATCGGAGAGGTCAGAACGCCGTTTTTTATCGTGGTTCAGAAGGATCCGGATGGACGACAGCGGGTTGCGATGACGAAACTGGGCGGATTTTTTTCGGTCGAATCCTTTCTGGAGAAGATCGTGGCCAGCACAAATCTCCAACAAGGAGGAAAGCCATGAAAATGCGAATTGCGGCGGCGATGCTGGTATGGGCGGCTGTGTGGGTCCTGCCGATGTCGGCCGCTGCCCGGTCGGAGGCATTCGGTGAAAAGATCTACGATCCGGGCCAGCTCAAACCGGTTGACAGCTACCTCAAGGTCAAGGTCGGTGATCTGGCCCCTGACTTTCAACTTCCTTCCCTCAACGGCGGCATGGTTTCTCCCGGTCAGTATCGGGGCAAGAAGAACGTCGTGTTGTCCTTCGTTCCGGCCGCCTGGACGCCGGTCTGCTCCGACCAATGGCCCGGCTACAACCTCGCAAAGGAAGTTTTTGAGGAAAACGACGCGGTCCTGCTGGGCATCACGGTGGACAACATCCCCACCCTATATGCCTGGACCCGCGAGATGGGCAAGCTGTGGTTCCCCGTCCTCTCCGATTTCTGGCCCCATGGGAGGGTAGCCGCGTCCTACGGCGTTCTTCGAACCGACGGAACCTCCGAACGGGCGCTTTTCGTCATCGACAAAAGCGGCGTCATCCGGGCCATTCTGGTTTCGGACATCAATGTCCGACCGGATCTGAAATGGCTGGTGGATAAGCTGAAAGACCTGCGATAGAGCGCTGTTACTAGAGCATTTGTCAAAAGTATGTTCCGATTGGAACGGCCTTTTCTTGCTTTTCGTAGGGGCGGGGTTGATCCCCGCCCGTTCGGGGTAGGTGATCCCATCAGCGGGAGGGGATAAACCCCTCCCCTACGGTTCAAGCGA
>JAJDOA010000175.1 GCA_022340405.1 Desulfobacteraceae bacterium
CATAGGATTGATCCAGCATCCGCCGCCCGAAGGTGTCCGTGAAGTACTCGGAGACAAACGGGTGTTTGCGGCAGATGTCAAGGAAATGTTTTGCCGGGATTTTATAAAAGCGGGTATCTTCCATGGTCTGCAGGGAACGAACAACCCGTCCCTTGTTGATCAGCAGAGAGATCCCCCCGTAGGTCTCCCCTTCCCCTAGCTGACCCCGCAGTTTTTTTTCTCCTTTTTCTTCGTAGTAGCGTTCCGCGGCTCCGGATACGATGATGTGCAGGGCATCAATGTGCGAGCTTTCCTGGGTGAAAAGCACTTTTCCCTTCGGGTGGTTAACCGTTGAGACGATGGAGGCCAGCTCTTCCAGCTCCGTCTCTGGAAGGAAAGAAAACGGTGGTGTATCGTTTAGAAAACGCATCGCGCGGCTGATGCCCATTACGCCGGCATGGGTCTCGTCCTCCATCCAATGCTGGAGCGTATCCGCAAATCGTTTGTAAACGGATTGATCGGCTGAGGAGCATTCCAGAAAGATCTTTTTGGGTATGCAAAACAACACACTGGGTTCGGCGGCCACCACGGTGCGGATCGACAGGCCGGCGTTTATCAGCAAGGATGCCGCTCCGTATACGTCGCCAGGACCCAGCCGACCGCCGAGAATCCGCTTGCCTCGGTTCTCATAATACCGTTCCAGGCTTCCGCTGCGGACGATATAGACACCCTCTACCGGCGTTTTGCCCTGCGTGCCCAGGGTTTCGCCCGCCTTGAGGCGCACGGTGCGGGTGCTGCCGGCCATTTGGCTGCGTTTGCCGTCGGGAAGACATGAAAAAAGGCTGATTTCGGACAACGACCGTTCCAGTTCCTTTTTTTCACGATTCAAGGGAATGTCCTTTCCTTTGCACGAGATCGGCTCTCCGAGCGGATCCTGCACGGATAGGAGGCTGTGGATAAACAAGCATTCCGCCTTCAGACAAGAGGCTCTCCACCCGTCTTGAGAAATCAGCCGAGTCATCCCGCGAAGCGGGGAGGCACACCGCTTACAGCATTCAATCAACCGTGTCATCCCGCCATGCGGGAGACACAGCCGATGGGGCGACCGCAGGCGTAGCGTGGCTACGTCGAGGATCGACCCGAGGTGAGGACGCCGTATCAAGGTGGAAGGCGCCGTTTATCCACAGCCTAATAGGCCCCGTGCGTCGCATCTCAGCCAATCGGCCGGAAATTTGATTCGAGGTGCGATGCCGGTGAGGGATCAGTACCGGAGACGGGCATAGTAGGTCTGCTGGGACGCACTGCGAGCCTCTTTCAGCGTACGGATTCCCCTCTCGGCCAGCAGCGGTATCAGTTTGAGAAATATTTCCCCTGTGACGATGGCATCCCCCAAAGCGGTATGGCGGCCCACGATGGGGACACCGAGCCGATCGGCGATGGCTTCCATGTCGTGATCGCTCAGGGACGGATGCACCACCGCGGAAAGCAGCAGCGTGTCGAGCACCGGGTTGATGAACCGCACACCCGTTGCAGCCTCCTTGACCTGAAGCATGCGCATGTCGAAAGCGGCGTTATGCCCCACCAAAACGGTGTCTTCGGCGAATTTTTGAAACAGCGGCAGAATGCGTTCCACGGTGGGTTGTCCCGCGAGCATTTCCGGCCGAATGCCGTGAATGCGGATGGATTCCTCCGGCAGGTCCCGCCGGGGGTCCACCAGCTGGTCGAAAACGTCCTCGCGAAGCAGTTTTCCATTGACGATGCGCACGGCGCCGATGGAGATGATCTCGTCACCGGCAGCCGGGTTGAGTCCGGTGGTTTCCGTGTCGAACACCGTACACGTCAACTGGGTGAGGAGCCGCTCGTCCAGTTCGGGAACCTGTCCGGGCTGGCTGAAAAGGTCGAAGTCGTAGAACTCGGGCCGGCTGGCCGGCAAAATGGTGGCGCAGCGGACCCCTTCCCCTTCGGTGGACTCGGCTGCAGGAAGAAAGAGGTTGAACCGGGCCTGTCCATCTTCTCCCTGGGCGGTGTAGGAGTACACTTCGGAGCGGTGATAGCGAAGGATCTCACCGAGTCGAAGGGCCAGGGCTTCCCCGTCGACGGAAAGCCTTCGCTCTTCCCAGGATCGAATCGTTTCCGCTCGTATCGGAGAGCCGTGCCAGCTCCAGGAGAACGAGACTAGCCCTCCCTCTCTGGACAGCCGGCAGCCGAACGACCGCTCTCTCGTTTCCGAAAGAAGCTGTTCCTGAATGAAGAGCATGGCAAACAGCAGGGAAAAGGTGTCCACCCGGACCCAGGTATCGCTTTCCGACCTCACCGTGTCCAGAGCGATATCGAAGCGTTCCTGTGCTTTGCGAACGAACAAATCCACCAGTTCGCAGGCGGGGACTGCGGCCAGAGGCCACTGGGGAAGATGCCGGTCCGCCCCCCTTTTGATCTCGCTTTCCAGCAGCTCCCCCAAAGCCTGCGACTCGCCGTGAATGATCTTCAAAAGGCGCTCTCGGTCCCCGGCATCCATCTCGGGGTAATCGATCACGGTCTCCACGGCTGAACGAATGCCGGCACTGGACCTGCGGATTCCGGTGATCAACCGCTGCAGCACCCGTTCGGTTCGGCTGTCGCTTTCGATGTGCTCGGTGATGTCGTTGAGGATGAGCACGAAGCCGTTGAAATCCCGCATGCTGTTCAGAACCGGCACCATTTCCACACGGAGAAGGGATTTGGCACAACCCGGAACGATGAAGCTGGAGACATGGTTGTTTTCCCTTCGGTCCAGTTTGGCGGAGATTTCGTCCAGTCCGTGGACCACCAGATTTCGGTCGACAATGCCGAATATCGAACGTCCCAGCCCGATGTAATGCTCGGTGGGTGATGCCTCGTTTTTCCGCTCCGAGATCTCAGGGGTCCCGAGCAGTTCCCGGGCCGTACTGTTGAACAGCAGGATCTGTCCGTCGGTGTTGCAGATAATGACGCCCTGCGGCACTTCGGAAAGCACCGCAGCCAGAATGTTTTTTTCGTTTTCCACCTCTGCCGTGGCGCGTCGGATTTCCCGGTCCACGTGATCGCGCAGCATTTCGTACCGCCCGGCGCCCTCGTTGACGATTTCGGCCAGGCGAACGATTTCCTTGCTGCCCTCCACTTTGATGCGGTGGGAGGGATTGCCGAAGGTGATGATGGCCGCTTCTTCGATCAACCGGCTGATGGGGATGATGTAGATGTTCAGCAAGCCGTCCATAATGAAGACGCCGATGCCGATCAACAGCAGGGTTCCGCTGAAGACGTAGACGAAGTAGTGGCGGACGATCTGCACCAGGGCTGTTTTTTCGTCCGCGCTCATCTGGTTCCAGAACAGCACGAACACCACGGCGATGATCAACAGGGTGATCGCCGTCGACGTAGCGACAAACCAGAAGAATTTGTTGCGGATGTTCATGAAAGGCTACCCAAGGAGGCTTTTCACGGTCGCCAAAACATCGGCATTGGCAAAGGGTTTGGTAATGTAGGCGTCCGCGCCGTAGGCCCTGCCCTTGGCAAGGTCCACTTCTCTGCCCATGGCCGTTATGAAAACGATCTTGGAATGGCGCGTTTCCGGATTTTCGCGAACCGCCTGGCACACCTCGTACCCGTCACGAACCGGGAGCATGATGTCCAGCAGAATGAGGTCGGGACGATCCGAGCTGGAGATTCGAATCGCTTCTTCCCCGTCGGCGGCCGTCAGCACGCGATAGCCGTTTTTTTCCATCAGAAACTGCAGGGGAACGACGATGCTCGGCTCGTCGTCCACGATGAGGATCTTAAACGATTCGACCATGACGCTGCAACCGCCGCGGCATGCGGTTCTCCCTGGTGAAAAGCGGGTGAGTGGGGTTCTTTGCTGTGGAGCGGATGCGGATGTCACTGCAACCGCAGCATGGGTGAGGCAATCATCTCGATGAAAATCCAGCCCAGCACGGTGAAGGCCGCCAACACCAGGGCCATCATGTAGATGTTGTTGATCTTGTGCCGTCGCTGATCCTTCGGGTCGTGGTAGACCGCCCTGCCGCACTGCGTGCACCAGTCGCGTACCCGCTCGACCCGCAGTATGTTGCCGCACTGGCACTGGACATCCTTGGGTGGTCTTTCTTCGATGGCCATGTCCGCTACTCCTTGATTCGCATCTTTTTCGGCACCTTCAGGTCCTTATGGCAAAGGTCCCGAGCGAAATCTGAACCAGTTGTCGGGCTGCGCAGCACTGCCGCCCGGTTGAACAATCCCCGCCGCTTGTTCGAGCGAGGCGGAAATCCAGGACGTTGGGCCGGCAGGCTCGTTCATCGTTTTCGGCCCCGAGTGGATTCTCTGCGATGATTCATGAATACGATATCCCGGCAGGAAAAACAAAGAAAAATTTTCTGTGTTCCAGTCCCTTTTTCTTGTCCTGCCTGCTCTTTCCGTCCCTGCCGAGAAGGCCGCGGCCACCGACGGAGGCAGCGGCACCTGGGTAAAAGGGGCCGCGCCGGCGACGAGGCACCGGGGCGGCCCCTTCATTTCAGGGATGATGATGATGGTTGGGGCGGGTTAGCCGAATACGCCCCAGCCGAAGGCAGCGGTCCAGAGGATGCTGAACACTACCAGAACGATCATCCATACGTCTTCCTGTTTCATGAGTCACACCTCCTGTGGAAGTTTCGGAAGTTCTTAGGCTTCCTTGACGACGATGTTCTGCTCGGCGTCGGCCCGGGCGATGGCGGTCTCGGTGGTGGTGGCCATCTCGGCCTTGAAGGCCAGCGCCCACATCATCACGATACCCAGGATCCACCATACGATCTGCCAGGACCACAGCGGCGGAAACCCGGAGATCGAGAAGGCGTGGTTGCCCAGGATACAGGCCGGGCCGATGGCGAAGAAGTACCACACCGGTACGACGATCTTCATGACGCCGCGCCACTTCTTTCCGGACTCGCTGGGTGCATCCACGTCGTCAATCCATTTGCGCAACTCCGCCTGCCGTTCGATGGTCTCCTGCTTGTCCTTGACGCCGAGACCGCGGCAGATGTAGGCCACCACCAAGCCCGAAAAGGTGCCCCAGAAGGCGCAGTGCATGGACAGCGGATACCGCCATACGTAGTAGGTGAGAAACACCGCCAACATGCCGGCGAGCACGCCCAGCGTGGCGCCTATGCTCGGGAAGCGGAAACCCCAGATCACTCCCAGCAGCAGCACGTACATGACGAAGCCGAAGGCTGTAGCCAGGGCCCCGAGGATCACGAGAGCCGCCTTGGAGGTAAGACCGACCCACAGCGCCGCGATGGTCACGACGGTCTTGAGGATGCGGTCCACCCAGATCTGCTCGCTGTGCGTGGCTTCCTGGTTACGGATGAAGCGCCAGTAGACGTCCCGCAGCAGAATGGATCCGCCGGTTCCGATGTAGGGAGCCGCGGTGGAGTGAATGGCCGCGATGGCGCCCATAAACACCAGGCCCAGCATGAACGGCGGCAGGAACCTGGTCATGAGCAGCGGAACCACGTCGGAATCCTTGGCGAACTCCATGACGCCCTTGATCTCGAGGATCTTGGCACCCATTCCCTGGAAAGCGGTGAAGTAGAACAGGGCGAATCCCACCACGAAGGTGGACATGAACGCCTGCTGCCAGGCCAGGGGCTTGGGGTTCTTGATGCCGAAGGTCCACATGGTGAACGCCGGCGAGGACTGGATGCCCATCAGGGCGAACATGTAGGTGAGCACCATGACCGCGGTCCAGGCGGTTTCGCCTTGCGCGCCGCCGAGGCCGAAGTTGATGACCCGCGGCACTTCCAGCTGCCGGGCTGGGAGCTTGGCGATATGCTGGGAGAACTCGGTCCAGCCGCCCTGCTGCGCCAGGCAGTAGGCGCCGAGGATGATGATACCGCCCACCAGCAGGATGAACTGGATGACACCGACCCAGGTACTGGCCTTGAGGCCGCCGGTGCAGACGTAGAACCACACGATGAAGGCCATGAAGATAGCGCCGAAAACCACCGGAACACCTGCCACGTAGTGGAACAGGGCAGCGGAGGCCATCAGCTGAACGGCCGAATAGAACATGGAGTACAGAAACGCCGTCATCACCGCCAACCAGCGCACCGCCTCGGTGTT
>JAJDOA010000198.1 GCA_022340405.1 Desulfobacteraceae bacterium
TCCTCCAGGACGTGACCCAGCAGCAGACCACGGCCGAATCGCTTCGCCGCAGCGAGGCGCATCTGCGATCCCTGATGGAGAATGCCAGCGGTTTCGTCGTGTACCGTCTGGTGGGAGAAAACACAGCCCCCGCAAAGCTCCGGGTGGTTTTTATCAGCCCGTCCGCGGCCGATGTCCTCGGTGTTTCGGAGCCGGAGAGGTTCGAATCCTGGTTCGAGCAGCTGCACCCGGACGATGTAGAACGGGTCGCGGAGGCGAATCGGCGCGCCCACCTTTCCGGGAGATTCGAAGGGCAGTTCCGGTTCTATCACCACGGGCTGGAACAGTGGCGCTGGATTCATGCCATTTCTTCCGGTGGTGTGGAGGGCCCCGGGAGCCAGTTCTACGTCAACGGCATCATGGTGGATATCACCGACAAAAAGGAAACCGAGATGGCTCTCCAGCGCAGGGAACAGGACCTCAAGCAGAAGGCGGCCGCTTTGGAAGAGCTGAACACCGCTTTGAGGGTGGTGATCGAGAAAAAATCCGAGGACCAGGAAAATTTCGAAAAAAAGCTGATGATCCATGCGCGAATGCTGATCCAGCCCTATATAGAAAAGCTGCGGAATAGGAACCTTTCCGTTCGGCAGGACGGGTTGCTGAACATTCTGGAGTCCAATTTGGATGAAATATTTTCCGGCCTGCCCAAGCGGATGAGCTCCGCCTTCGTCGGACTGACGCGCCAGGAAACACAGATCGCCTCCCTGATCCGTCGGGGGAAAACTTCCCGGCAAATCGCCGCAATGCTCGATCTGTCTCCAAGGACCATCGATACGCACCGGGCCAATCTGCGCCGAAAACTAGGCCTGAAGAGCAAGAAGACCAACCTGAGGAGCTATTTGTTGTCCCTGCAGGAGTGACGAGTCCGGCTCCGCGATGCCAAGGTGCATCGGAACGGGCCGTTCAACCCGAGAGCAAATCGGCATTGACGAATGCCTGCAGCTGTGGTTTTGTGGAACCCGATAGGGGTCGATGCGAAAGGCTCCTGCGCTTCCACTGCCACCGGACCTCCGTTCCCCTCCACCGGTCAACTGCATTACCGCGCGCGAATTTCCCCCGACCCGAAAAGGATTTCGAGTCCCTTTTCCCCTGCCTGAAATCTTGCGCATCGGCTCACCGTACTGCTTTCGTCTTCCTGCCTCGAAACGGAGGGCGCCATGCACGTAGCGTTGCTGTATCCGCCTCCTTTTGCCATCCCCCCATATGGAAAAATACGACCACCACAGGATGCGCTGCCGCCGTCGGGTTGGAATCCTTCGCACCGGTGGGCAGGGGACGAAATTTCGACGCCCTACGGATTGATGAGCATCGCGGCACAACTGGAAACAGACGGCATCCTCGTAACCCTCCTCAACCTATACACCTTTTCCTGGGAAGAGGTCGTGTCCGTGTTGGCTCGGCTGGATGCCGACATCTTCGGGTTGTCTTGTCTTACGGCCAATCGAAGAGGTGTGGAGGCCGTAGGCCGTTCCATCCGGCGCCAGCACCCCAATACCTGCATTGTTGTCGGTGGACCGCACGTCACCGCCCTGGCGCAGGATACCCTCCGTCATTGGTCTTGGTTGGATGCCGTGGCCGTCGGTGAAGGAGAAAGCACCTTTCGAGAACTGACCGCCAGACACCGGGAACGGAAGCCCTTCTTCGACCTTGCCGGGCTCGTCTACCGAAGTGGAGGTCGAATTCATGCGGGTCCGCCCCGGCGGCCCATCGGATCCCTGGACTCGCTGGTTCCGCCGCCGGTCCGCTTCCCCATCAACGTGTTTCTTTCCGCCCGCGGTTGCCCGAACCGTTGCACATTTTGCGCATCACCGTCCATGTGGCCCGGCAGGGTTCGCTTTCTCAGCGCACAAGCGGCCCTCGACGTTCTCGAGCACATGGTGTCGCAAAACCGGCAACGGATGATCTCCATCAAGGACGACACCTTCTGCTGCGACCGCCGCAGGGTATTGGAGATTTGCCATGGTATTCAGCGTCGCGGACTCCGTTTCCTTTGGAACTGCGATACACGGGCTGACTCTCTGGACGAAGAGGTGCTCGAGGCCATGTGCCGCGCCGGGTGTCGCAGAATCAGCATCGGTGTGGAGTCCGCGGCGCCGGAAATCCTCTCTGCCGTCCGCAAGCGTCTGTCCCCGCAGACGGTGGTCCGCGCCACGGACATGGCCAAGATGTTCGGCTTTGACATCCGATACTACATGATGGCCGGCAACCGTGGAGAGACCGCTGAAACCTTGGAGACTTCCATCGCTTTCCTATACGAGGCACGACCGACATCTTTCGTTTTTTCCATTTTGAGTCTCTATCCCGGCACGGAGGAGTTCCTCATGGCCGAAAGGGCGGGCCAGGCAGACCGCGAAATGTTCTTTTCCAGCGATCTCCCGGTTTTCAAGGCATTTTTCAAGAAGAAGGGGGGAGAGCGTTTGCTGTCGGCGCTACAGTGGGTTCTGGACCACCAGCGGGAGAAGGAATTTTTCCAGTACTCGATAGGGCAGAGAAGGAGGATTCTGCGCCGGTTACCGGATTTGCCTGCGGCACACCTGGAGCTGGGAAAGGCGATGCTGGCCGCCGGCGAGTGCGGCCGGGCCGAGACGCATCTGCGGGCGGCACTGAAGATGGGGTATCCGCTGCCCGGTCCGGTATGGAACGATCTGGCCGTTTCCGCCGCGTGGCAAGGTCAATGCCAGCGTGCGGAGAAGCGCCTGTACCGGGCCTTCGACACCTGGCCCCATCCGTTGGTGGCCGACAACCTGGATCGGCTGCATCAGTGGCGCCGATCGACAGCGCCTCCCCCGTTGCAGCCCGCAGGCCACCAAGATCTGGATCGAATTGCGGCCATACGCCAACCGGCCGAACCCGGACCGATCCACCCGGAAGACCTCCCCAACTTTTCCATAGCAGCGCAAAGCGGAAACGGAACAGAATTTTGACAATTGCTCTAACGGTTATCGTCTCCGCTGCTGCATGGCGGCCCTTTCGGCGGCAAGCTCGCTGAGCAGGGCTTCCAGAGTCCATTGCTCCGAGGTGGGGGTCAGAACCGCCCACAGCGCCTGCTGCATTCCCGCTTTTTTGCACCCCCCCATGAGCCGATGCAGCTGCGCCTCGGTCACGCCCCCCACGATCACCGCCCGGGGCAGAGTGGAAGTGGATCCCTTGCCCGTATCCGGTGCAAGGGAGAACAACTCGGCCAGATGTGCGTCCCGTTGATCGTCGGTAACCCAGACCCTGGGAACGGAAGAAAGCCCCAGCATCTCCATCAGGCTTTCGAACTTCGTTTGTGCGCCTGCCGGGAATCCACACAGCAGCATCTTGCGCGGTCCGTACAACGGCCGCTCACCGCGGGCGACCTTTTGGAATTTTGCATCGGCCATGGTTTCCTCACTATGGGCTATTTCTAAATTAGGATTTTGGTTCAAGGTCAAGGAGGATCCGAGTTTTCAGCCGCAGGAATACTGCTGTATTTCGAGGACTGGAAACGAGGACCCGACGCCGAGATTGGGCCAAAAGACAATTTAGAAACAGCCCCTATGATGCCTGTTGCAGGGTCTGAATCACCGTCACCAGCCGGTCCACCAGGTGATCGTGGTACTGCCGCCCTCCCTCCATGGACGCTTTGCTCGGCTCTCCCGCCGTACCGCCCGCCACCTCGACCGATGCGGCCATCTCGGCCGGACTGCTGGGGACATAGCAGAGCGTGTCATCCGGATATTGCGGGTCCACGGAATACAAAACCTTTGGCGGATGGGGGTTGTCCACGGCCCGTTCCATTTTCACCCGATCCGGATAACGGTACCACATGTGGGAGCTCTCGATCTCCTCGGCGTGGCCCACCGGACCCCAATGCAACTTCCGGGTGATCGATTTGGACATGTAGGCCGGATCGAAAATCACCACTTGTGCTCCCAGCTGACGCTTCACGCGCTCCGCGGCGATTTGCATCCAGGTCACGTTGACGATTCGGTGGCCGTTGACGAGGACGAACTTGTCGATGCCGTGTTTGCGCAGGGAGGCGATGATGTCGTAGAGCAGTTCCGAAAGGATTTCCGGGCGTACGGTAATGGTTCCCGGAAGCACCATGTGATGGGGGCTCCATCCGAACCACAACGGTGGGGCAACCAGAACACCTGCGTTTCGGGCGCCGTCCTCGGCCAGTGTGATCGCCACATAGGTGTCGGAGCCCAGTGGCAGGTGGTACCCGTGCTGTTCGGTGCTGCCCACCGGCACGATGATGGTGTTTTGGGCATCCGTTATCCTGCGACGGGCGTCCTCCCAAGTCAAATCCTGCAGCCAGACCGACTCTTCCATGATGGTTTCCTCCTTGCAGTGGATAGAGGCCATCTCAAAATTGTCTTTTCGCCCCATCTCGGCGTCGTGTCCTCGTTTCCAGTCCTCGAAAACCAACAGTATTCCTGCGGCTGGAAACTCGGGTCCTCCTTGACCTTGAACGAAAATCCTAATTTTGAGATGGCCTCTATTCCATCATCTTCATCAGCTTCCGCATCCATTGACGCTGCTCCCGAAGAATGTCGTGGGCCGTGTCCACATCCACCGATTCGAACCGAAACGTGTCCCCCGGCGTCGCTTGGGCGATGCGGGTAATGTCCGTGGAGATCACCGTGGCGATTTTGGTGTAGCCGCCGACGGTCTGCTCCACCAACAGCACGATGGGTTGATGATCGGCCGGCACCTGGATGCCCCCGGGCATAGTGGGCTCGGAGATGATGCTCTGGGGGGCGCCCTCAGCGAGCGTTACGGCGTTGCCCTGCAGCCGATATCCCATCCGGTCGGCCTTGGCCGTGACCATGTACTCGGAACGGAACAGCGTGGTCATTCCCTCTTCAAAAAAATCGTCCTGTGGACCCGGCACGGCCCGAAGCAGCACCTCTCCCGGATAGGAAGGGATGTGGGATGCGGGCATCCGCCTGGCGGTGGGCAGGAGGTGGCCGGTGCCGCTTTTGAGAATGTCGCCTTTTCGAAGAGGACGGCCCCGGAAGCCTCCGATTTTCCCTCCGACGTAGGTGGACCGACTCCCCATGACGATCGGTACGTCGATGCCTCCGGTCACGGCAATGTAGCCGCGACATCCGCTTTTGAGGGTGTGGAAGGACAACAGGTCCCCTGGCTGTACCCGGATGCTCTGCCAGCCCGGAACCGGCTTGTGGTTCAATTTCATTTCCATTTCGGCGCCCGTCACCGCGATGTCCGCCTCTTGCATCACGGCCAGTTGGGGTCCCAGGATCGTGAATTCGATGACCGCGGCGTCCGCCGCATTGCCCACGAGCAGGTTGGCCACACGGTAGGCCAACGGGTCCAGGGCTCCGCATACCGGAAGCCCCATTTGTTGATATCCCCACCGCCCACGGTCCTGGATGGTGGTGAAAGGTCCCGGCTCCATCACGAGAAACGTCCCCATCAGCGCTCCTGCCTTTCTTCCAGTTCGCGGTATTCCGATGCGGATATGGGTTGGAAACGGAGAAGGTCGCCGGCCTGGTACAGAATCGGGTGCTCCCGCTGCGGGTCGAACAGTTTCAAAGGCGTGCGTCCGATGAGTTGCCACCCGCCGGGACTGGCAATGGGGTAAACCCCGGTCTGTTCGTTTGCGATGCCGACGGAGCCCCGGGGGACTTTCGTTCGCGGCGTCTTCAGCCGGGGCGTGTGGAGAGCCTCCGAAAGCCCTCCGAGAAACGGGAACCCGGGAGTGAAGCCGACCATGTAGATCTGGTACTCGGGTTCCGAATGGATGCGGACAACCTCCTCGACGCTCAGGTCATGGATTTCAGCCACATGCTCGATGTCCGGCCCGAATTCCCCCCCGTAGCAGACGGGGATTTCCACCACTTTCGGCGGCGGTATCCGGATGTCGTTCAGTTCCCGTTCGGTTGCCTCCAGCAACTGCTTCAATGCGGCCGGACCGGTATTGTCACAATCGTAGACGAGCAGCAGGGACCGGTAGGTGGGAATGACCTCTATCACGCCTTCGGGTCTTTTTCGCTCCAGGGCGAGAGACATCGCGCGAACCTTCTCGTTGATGGACGGGTCGATTCGGTCTCCGTACTCCACCAAAAACCCCCGGTCTCCGGCAATGCGGTATACGGGACGATCATACAACACTCCGGTCATGGTGCCATTTTTCCTTTCCGGCCTTGCCGATACGGCGAACCCCCACGAGCGCCGTCTATGCGCCCATTGGGCGGACCTCGATGCCTTCGACCTTAAAAGTCCGGCGGATGTTCCGGACCAGATCCACGGCCGTAGGCGTGTCGCCGTGGACGCAAAGGGTTTGAACCTCCAGGTCGATTTCGGTGCCGTCTTCGGCGATCACCTTTCCCTCCCGGGCCATTCGCAGCGCCCGTTCGGCAACGACGGTCGGATCCTTGATCACCGCGCCGGGAAGCCGCCGGGAGACCAGGTTGCCTTCGGCCGTGTAGGCACGATCCGGGAAGGCTTCGTAGACCACCCTGAGTCCCACTTCCTCGCCGATACGGCGCATGGTTTCCCCTTTCGCTCCGGCCAGTGCCACGTATAGAAGGGACTTGTCGACACTGACGATGGCTTCGGCCACGGCCCGGGCCACGGTTTCGTCGGAGACGGCGGTCAGATACAGCGCGCCGTGGGGTTTGACATGCTGCAGCTTCACCCCATGCACCCGGCAAAACGCCTGGAGCGCCCCCACCTGGTAGACGATGTAGCTGCGGATTTCCTCGGCCGTACAGTCCAGGTTCCGGCGGCCGAAGCCGATTCGATCTGGATATCCGGGGTGGGCCCCGACGCCGACGCCTCGTTCCACGGCCATTTTCACGGTCCGGTCCATGACCAGCGGATCGCCGGCGTGCCAGCCGCACGCGATGTTGGCCGAGGAGATGTGGCCGATCACGTCGATGTCCATGCCCAGCTTGTATGCGCCGAAGCTTTCTCCCATGTCGCAGTTGAGATCGATTGGTTGCATCGTTTCCCTTTCCGATCCGTTTTTCCGCCGCGGTGCTATTTGCCCACCATCAGCTTGGGCAGGAACAAGGCGATTTCCGGAAACACCGTCAGAATCGCGGTGGTGAGCAGCATGAGCAGAAAGAACGGAAATGCGTGTTTGGCAATCTTCATGATGGGCTCTCCGGTCAGGCCTTGGATGACAAAGAGATTGAAGCCCACCGGCGGCGTGATCTGGCTGACCTCCACCATGAGGATCAGATAGATGCCGAACCAGATCGGATCGTAGCCCGCAGCGGTGACCATGGGCAGGGCGATGGGAAGGGTCATGACCACGATGGAAAATCCGTCCAGCAAGCAGCCCAGGACGACGTAGACGCCGCCCAGCAGGATCATCAAAACGTAGGGCGAAAGATCCATCTTCGTGATGGCCG
>JAJDOA010000201.1 GCA_022340405.1 Desulfobacteraceae bacterium
TGTCAGAATTCTGTTCCGTTTCCGTTATGCGTTGCTTTGAAAATGTAGGGGAGGGGTTGATCCCCTCCCGCTTGTGGTGTTGCGGTACGCCGAGACGGGCGGGGCTAAACCCCGCCCCTACGAAAGGCAAAAAAAGGCCATATCCATCGGAACATACTTTTGACAAATGCTATACTTTTGAGATGGGTTCTAGTTTTTTAGGAAAACCGCGAAATCCTCCCCATCCAACCCGACAAACCCTACTCTCCCTCCACCAGCGCGTCGATCTTCGCCTCGATCTGTTCGTCGGTGCTGTGCAGCAGGCGGATGGCCCGGGCCGGACACTCGGCCGGGCAGATGCCGCAGCCCCGACATTTGGCGGGAGGGATCTCGGACACTCCGTCCCGGTTGATGAAAGGAGCGTCGAAGGGGCAGACCCGCACGCACGCCAGGCATGCCGTGCAGGCGTCCGTGTCCACCACCGCCACGGTGGCCGGGTTGGTCATTTCGTCGCGGCACAGAACCTTCACGGCCTGCTGGGCTGCACCCTTGGCCATGGCGATGGACTCCGGGATGAAGCGCGGGCTGTGGGCCAATCCGGCAAGGTAGATGCCCGGGGAGGAAAACTCGAGCGGCTGGAGCTTCACATGGGCTTCCAGGAAAAAGCCTTCCGGTGTCAGGGGCAGTTTGAGCAGGCGGGCGAGCTCACGAGAGCCTTCGCTGGGACGGATGCCGGCGCTGAGCACCAGCAGGTCGGGTTCCACCCGAAAATCCTGGTCGGAGCTGCGGTCGCTGAAGTCTACGGTCAGCAAGCCGCCGGCGGCGGAGGCGACTTCCGGCGGGTTTTCCGGAATGTAGCGAAAGAAGAGAACCCCCTTTTTCCGCGCCTCGAGGTAATACAGCTCTTTGAACCCGAAAGTTCGCAGGTCGCGGTACAGAACGACGATCTGGGCTTCGGGAAACCGCTGTTTGAGAGCCAGGCTGTTCTTGACCGCGGCACTGCAGCAGACTCGACTGCAGAAGGGAAATTCCTCGTTCCGCGAGCCGACGCATTGGATCATCACCACACGCCGGGGGTTGCCGAGGTCGTCGGAGGGGTCGTGCACCCGCCGGGCCAGCTCCACCTGTGTCAGCACCCGCGGGTCCGTGCCGTACCCGTATTCGGTGGGACGGTAGGCACCGGCTCCGGTGGCGGCCACTGCCACGCCGTAGCGGATCGAAGTTTCACCGCCCGGACCGGAAAGGGTGCCGGTGAAGTCGCCCACGTGGCCGTCGTGGGCGATCAACCGCGTTTTCCGGTACAGGCGGATATGCGGATGCCGGTACACACGGTCGGCCAGATCCCGCACCACGGCTCTGGGGCTGTCGCCCTCCAGGGTCTCGGTGAGGTTCCGGGCGTAACCGCCGGGCCGGTCCTCTTTTTCTGCGAGGTGCACCGTAAATCCGTGATCGGCGATGGCCAGGGCAGCGGTCATCCCTGCGATGCCTGCGCCCACCACCAGGGCATCCTTTGTCACCGCGAACCGGCTTTCCGTCAGCGGTTCCAGACGTCGGGCCCGGGCCACGGCGGCCCGGATCAGCAGGGCCGCCTTTTCTGTGGCCTCCCCGGGCCGATCGCCGTGAACCCAGGAGCAGTGGTTGCGGATGTTGGCCATTTCGAACAGATAGGAATTCACCCCCGCCTCCCGGAGCGTCTTCCGGAAGAGGGGTTCGTGGGTCTTGGGCGAGCACGCGGCCACCACCACCCGGTTGAGCCGTTGCTCGCGGATCTGCTCCACCAGCGCCTGCTGCGTGTCCGCCGAGCAGGTGAACAGGAAGTCGGCGGCGTGGACGACACCGGGCAGCTTCGAAGCCCGCTCGGCAAGCGAGGGTACGTCCACCACGCCGGCGATGTTCGTTCCGCAGTGGCACACGAATACCCCCACGCGGGGCGCCTCCTTTTCGTCGGGTGCGGCGGTATCCTCCTGCCGGGCTGGCGCAAGACGGCGGTTCCCGCCGGCGGCCAGCGAGGCCTCGGCAGCGGCGGCGCCGGCCTGGATCACCGTTTCCGGGATGTCCTTGGGCGCTTCCGTGCCGCCGCAGACGAAGATGCCCGAACGGCTGGTGGAGACGGGCCGGACGGTGTCGGCGGTGAGAAAGCCGTAGGGGTTGGTGGCCAGGCCGAGCTGCCGAACCAGGTCCCGGACGCCGGCCGACGGGGTGAGTCCGCTGGAGAGCACCACCAGGTCGTATTCCTCCTCGATCTTCCGCCCCTGGTCGCGGTCGAAGGTTTCCACGATCAGGCTTTCGTTTGCCGGGTTCATGTAGAGCTGTGAGATCATGGACCGCCGGTAGCCGACCCCGTGCACCCGGCGGGCCCGCTCCACGTAGTCGTCGAAGCCCTTGCCGTGGGCCCGGATGTCCATGAAGTAAATCGTGGCCTTGGCTCCGGGCAGGTGGCTTCGCGTGAGAACCGCCTGTTTGGCGGCGTGCATGCAGCATACCGAGGAGCAGAAGGGACGATTGCGGGCGGCGTCCCGGGACAGAACACACTGGATCCAGGCCACGGAACGCGGCGGTTTGTCGTCGGAGGGCCGGCGCGGGTGCCCGCCGGTGGGTCCGGTGGCCGACAGCATTCGTTCGTACTGCAGGGAGGAGACCACGTTGCGGTAGCGGCCGTAGCCGTAGTCTCCGGAGGCTTCGGTGAGGGCCAGATCGAAGCCGGTGGAGACCACCACGGCCCCGGCCGAGAGGGTTCTTTCCGCCGGCTTCTGCTCGAAGTCCACGGCGTCGGTGGGGCAGATCTTTTTGCACAGCCCGCAGCGCCCCCGGGTCAAGTAGAGGCAGTACTCCGGGTCCAGGGCGTATTTCAGCGGCACGGCTTGGGGAAAGGTCAGAAACGCGGCCTTCCGGCTGGACAGGGCTCCGTTGAAGGGGTCGGGCACTTTTTTCGGACACCGTTCCGCGCACTGGCCGCAGGCGATGCATTTCTCCGTGTCCACGTACCGGGGTTGCTGCTCGATGCGGGCGGTGAAGTCGCCGGGGCCGCCGGAAAGCTCCAGCAGGCGGCTGTTGGTAAGAATTTCGATGTCCGGGTGCGCCGCCACTTCGACGAGCTTCGGAGAGAACATGCAGGTGGAGCAGTCGTTGGTGGGAAAGGTCTTGTCCAGGCGGGCCATGGTGCCGCCCAGGGTGTGGGAACGTTCCACCAGATAGACGCCCACCCCCGCCTCGGCAAGGTCCAGAGCGCATTGAATGCCCCCGATGCCGCCCCCGATCACGATCACCCGGGCGGGGTCTTCTGCGGCGCTTGCCGTTGTCGGCTGATTCTCGTTCATGCCAGCAGTTCCTTGTGCCGCAGCAGGGGTACCGGATCGGCCACGTGCATGGCGAACCAACGGCGTCGCCCGCCTCCGGCTGAGAAGGCCAGGCGCAACAGCTCCGTGAAGTAAAACACCGGAAGTTTTCTCTCATCCGTACCGGCCTGCATCATGTCCAGGTTGGACTGGCACAGCGGGCAGGAGACCACAACGGCTTCGGCGCCGGTCTGCCGGGCCTTGTCCAGCAGCCGCGAAACCAGAGACTCCATAATGTCCCTTCTGCCGATGCCGATGCTCGCCCCGCAGCAGGTGGTTTTGAAAGACCAGTCCAGCACTTCGGCCCCGGCGGCCGCGGCCAGCCGGTCCAGTGTCTGCGGGTTTTCGTAGTCGGTGAAGCCGGTCAGCCGAGGCGGACGCACCATCTGGCAGCCGTAGTAGCAGACCACGCGCAGGCCCTTCAACGGGCGAAGGACACGTTGGCGGATGCGCTCGAGCATGTCGTCTTCGGCCAGAAACCGCGTCATGTCGTGCACGGCGACGCTGCCCGATACGGGCCACGGCACTTCGTGAATGTTCCGCCGCACCATGTCCTGGGCGTACCGCAGGCGGTTGAAGCAGTTGGCGCAGGGGGCCACCACATCCAGTCCCATGGCTTCGGCCGCTGCCAGGTTCCTGGAGGGAAGTGCGACGGCCATGGCTTCGTCGAGGCTGTGGGCGGCCGTGGCGCCGCAGCATGACCAGTCTTCGATCTCCACCAGTTCGATGCCCAGAGCGTCAAAGACCGCGACAATGGAGCGGCTGTAGTCGTTGGCCATCCCCTCCAGGGAGCAGCCGGGATAGAAGGAAAGGCGCATCACGCCCCCTCTCTTCGCCGGCGCCGGTACAGGCGACGAATCCCGCGCATGGCCCTGCAGCGGTGCGGGATGGGCCGCAGCCGGCCCTTTCGCAGGAGTGTCCACCCCAGGGCGATTTCTTTTTTCCAGTCGCCGGAGGCCATTTTCGCGCGAGCAACCCCCGGTCGAAGGCCAAGCGCCGCCATCAGCCAAAATTCGTTCACCCGGCCGAACCGCTGCAGTTCCCGGAGAAAGGTTTCGTGAAACTCGGCCAAAACGATCTCTTTCGGCGTTTCGGTGGATCGGGAGGCCATGGCGCGAAGATGCAGGATCACCTCGGCCACATGGACCTCGTTGGGGCAATAGGTGGTGCACATCTCACAAGAAAGGCAAACCCAGACCGTGGTAGAGGCCAACAACTCCTCCCGCCATCCCAGTTGGGTGAAGCGCATGACCTGGTGTGGTTTGATGTCCATGAAATGGGCCACGGGGCAGGCGTTGGTGCACCGTTCGCACTGGTAGCAGGCCGATATGTTCGCCGCCGTGGCTCCCTCCACGCGGGAGAGAAAATGGCCGCCTCGGTCCCCGATAAGCCGCCGCCGTTTCCGGTACGGGCTACGGATCGGTGGTGTCGGGTTTGGATTCACGGAAACTCCTTTTCGGTGCGGTGCATCGCCAAGATGCCGACGCCCACATTACCTCCTTGCAGAATGGAGGGAATTGATTTGGGTCAAACAAGGCCCGATTTCATCGGTGCCAACGATACCACTTCGTGGCTATTGTTGGCTACGGAGGAAATGCACGGCCATGGATATGCCGAGACGGGGCGAAAAGACAAATTATAGCGATTGTCAGAATTCTGTTCCGTTTCCGATATGGCTTCCCAATCGATCGGTAGGGGAGGGGTTTATCCCCTCCCACTGGTGGGATCACTTACCCCGAACGGGCGGGGATAAACCCCGCCCCTACGAAAGACA
>JAJDOA010000202.1 GCA_022340405.1 Desulfobacteraceae bacterium
GGAGATGGTGATGCCCGGCGACAACGTGGCCATAGAGGTGGAGCTGATCACGCCGATCGCGATGGAAAAGGAGCTTCGTTTTGCCATCCGTGAGGGCGGCCGCACCGTGGGTGCCGGTGTCGTCAGCGAAATCATCGAATAGACGGGAAGATACGAGCCATGATCATGAACACCAAGATTCGGATCCGATTGAAGGCGTACGACCACAAGCTCTTGGACCAGTCGGCCTCCGACATCGTCGACACCGCGAACAAGACCGGGGCAAAGGTGGTTGGACCCATTCCGCTTCCGACGCGGATCAACAAGTTCACCATCCTTCGGTCCCCGCACATCGACAAGAAATCGCGGGAGCAGTTCGAGATGAGGACCCACAAGCGCCTCTTGGACATACTCGAACCGACGCAGCAGACGGTGGACTCGCTGATGAAGCTCGACCTGTCTCCGGGTGTGGACGTGGAGATCAAACTGTAGACCGCAGAAACGGGAAGTCGTGAACGCCATGTGCAATGGACTGATCGGTAAAAAATTGGGGATGACCAGTGTCTTCACCCCGGACGGACGCCACGTGCCGGTGACGGTGCTGGAGGTTGGGCCATGCGTCGTGACGCAGATCAAGACCCAGGCCACCGACGGCTACGATGCGCTGCAGCTCGGATTCGGCGAGAAGAAGGCTTCGCACACCAACCGGCCGCAGCAAGGGCATTTCAAAAAAAGCGGCGGGATCGGCTATGTGACGGTGCGGGAAGTGTCCGTCGACAATCCGGAAGACTACAAACCGGGACAGAAGGTCACGCTGGATCTGTTCGCTTCCGGGGAGAAGGTGGATGTCGTCGGCACCACCAAAGGACGAGGGTTTTCCGGTGTCATCCGGCGGCATGGCTTTCACGGCGGCAGGAAAACCCACGGAAGCCACAGCCACCGCATCCCCGGTTCCATCGGCTGCAGTGCGTGGCCTTCACGGGTCATCAAGGGCAAGAAGATGCCGGGCCAGTATGGCAATGCACGCAAAACGGCGAAGAACCTCGAAGTGGTCGAGGTGCGGCCGGAAGAGAATTTGCTGCTGGTCAAGGGCGGCGTACCGGGACACCCCAACGGCCTGGTGCTGATCCGAAAACGAAAGATTGGATAATCGACGGCGGGCCCGTGGATGACGACGTTTTGCCGCCGTCGCTCGCAAGCCCGTGTAAAATGAGGAAACCATGGCTGTCGTAGACGTAGTGAACAGTAAAGCGGAGAAGGTATCGCAGGCTGAGCTGCCGGACACCATTTTCAATGTCGCCCCCAGAGCCGATGTTCTCCACCAGGTGGTCCGGATGCAGCTGGCCGGGCGTCGTGCGGGGAGCGCGGCCGTAAAGCACCGCAGCGATGTCATCGGAAGCACGCGAAAGCTCTTCCGCCAGAAAGGAACCGGCAGGGCCCGGCGAGGCAACATCAAATCACCCCTTTTAAAGGGGGGAGGCTCCGTTTTCGGTCCGGACCCGCGATCCTACGCTTTCAAGGTGCCCAAAAAGGTTCGAAAGCTGGCCCTCAAAATGGCGTTGAGCAGCAAGCTTGCCGAGAACAGCCTCCTGGTCATCGACCGGTTCGACCTGGAGAAGATCAAAACACAGGACTTTGTCCGCATTCTCGACGCGCTCGATTTGGACAACGCCCTGATCGTCACCGACACCAAAGACGATACGCTGGAGCTTTCCTCCCGTAACGTTCCCCATGTCAAGGTGCTGCGATCCGAGGGACTGAACGTATACGACGTCTTGAAATACCGCCATTTGGTGCTGCTGGAGACAGCCATCAAAGGCATAGAGGGGAGGCTGACGGCATGATGGATCACGATATCATCATTCGCCCGTTGATCACCGAGAAAACCAACCTTCAGAAGGAAGTGGACAACCAGATTTCCTTCGAGGTGGAACGCCGGGCCAACCGGGTGCAGATCAGGAAAGCCGTCGAGAACATCTTCAACGTTCGGGTCGCCAAGGTCCGCACCATGCAGATGAAAGGCAAGCTCAAGCGGCGGGGACAGATCCTCGGACGGCAGAAAGACTGGAAAAAGGCGATTGTCAAGCTCATGCCCGGCGAACGCATCGATTTCTTTGAAGGGGCATAATACCGGAGCCGCCGACAGCGGACAAACCGGCAAACCAATGGATGGCTGACCATGGCTACGAAGAAAGTGAAACCGACGTCTCCCGGCAGACGATTTCAAACGTACTCGACTTACGAAGAAATCACCCGGAGCACTCCCGAAAAAAGTCTGCTGCGGCCGCTGCGAAAAAGCGGGGGGCGTAACCGGTACGGCCGGATCACCGTGCGGCATCGCGGCGGCGGTCACAAGCGGCATTACCGGGTCATCGACTTCAAGCGGGACAAGACAGGAATACCGGCAAAAGTCGCCTCCATCGAGTACGACCCGAACCGGAGCGCGCGCATCGCGCTGCTCCACTACGTGGACGGTGAGAAGCGATACATTCTGTCCCCCGTGCATCTCAAGGTGGGCGACACGGTGGTGTCGGGCCCGGAGGCGGACATCAAGCCCGGCAATGCGCTGCCGCTGGCCAATATCCCGCTGGGAACCCACATCCACAACATCGAGCTGAGGCCAGGGTGCGGAGGCCAGATGGTTCGCAGCGCCGGCGCCTACGCGCAGTTGATGGCCAAGGAGGATCGATACGCTCTGGTCAAGCTGCCGTCCGGCGAGGTGCGTATGGTGCAGCTCAACTGCCGGGCCACCATCGGCCAACTGGGGAACGTTATCCATGAAAACCTCAGTCTCGGAAAGGCCGGTCGTAAACGTTGGTTGGGAAAGCGCCCGGAAGTTCGGGGTGTAGCCATGAATCCGGTGGACCATCCCATGGGTGGCGGCGAGGGGCGCTCTTCGGGCGGCCGGCATCCCTGCTCTCCGTGGGGTTGGCCGACCAAGGGATACAAAACCCGAAACCGGAAGAAGCAGAGCAGTCGCTACATCGTCAAGCGAAGAGGCAAGAAATAGCGAAGGAGGAACGGTTCCGGAGCCGGTTGGAGGTTGTGCCAATTCCTCTGCCGGGAGCATCGGTACCTGTTGAGGAGACAGTATGCCACGATCACTGAAAAAGGGTCCCTATATTGAGGACAAGTTGATGCGAAAGGTGATGATCGCGCAGGAATCCAGAAGCAACCGGGTCATCAAGACATGGTCCCGGCGCTCCACCATCGTTCCGGAAATGGTCGGCATTACCCTGGCGGTCCACAACGGCAAGAAATTCATTCCCGTGTTCGTCTCCGAGGACATGGTCGGACACAAACTGGGGGAGTTCTCGCCGACCCGGACGTTTTACGGGCACGCCGCTGACAAAAAGACCAAGCTTAAGAAAAAATAACGACGGAGTGGCGCAATGTCTGAAATAGAGGTCAAAGCCGTGTTGCGGTACAGTCGCATTTCGCCGCAGAAGGTACGAAAGCTCGTAGATGCGGTGAAGGGAGAACCGGTGGAAAAGGCACTGGACACCCTCAAGTTCATGCCGCAGAAGGCCGCCGGTATTGTCGAGAAGGTCATGCGCAGCGCGGTGGCCAACGCAGACAGCCAGTATAGCCTGGATGTGGACAACCTGGTGGTGCGCAACGTGCTGGCCGACCCCGGACCGACCCTCAAGCGCTTTCGTGCAAGGGCGCGCGGCAGGGGCACCCGGATTCTGAAGCGGACATCACATATCACCGTGATTTTGACAGAACAAACCGCATCCTAACGTTGGAGCTTAGATACAAGGGGGCATTCGATTGGGTCAGAAAGTCAATCCGATTGGTCTGAGACTGGGAATCGTCAAAACATGGGAATCCCGATGGTTTGCCGGAAAGAAGTACTCCGAATACATCCTCGAAGACTTCCAGATCCGGAAATTCCTGAAGAAGAAACTCTACCATGCCGGCATCTCCCGCATCGAGATCGAGCGGTCTTCCCGGAGCGTACGGCTTCGGATCTATGCGGCCCGGCCCGGCATCATCATCGGGAAGAAGGGGTCGGAGATCGCTCAGTTGAAGAAGGAACTGGAGAACAAATTTCCCTACGAGGTCCTCATCGACATCCAGGAAGTGCGCAAACCGGAGACCGATGCGCAACTGGTTGCGGAAAATATCGCCTTGCAGATCGTACGCCGCGTTGCGTTCCGCCGCGCCATGAAACGGTCGATCCAATCGGCGATCCGGTTCGGGGCCGAGGGCATCAAGGTCATTTGCTCCGGCCGGCTGGGCGGGGCGGAAATGGCCCGCACCGAGCAGTATCGGGAAGGTCGCGTACCCCTGCACACCCTGCGGGCCGACATTGACTACGGTTTCGCCGAGGCCCACACCACTTATGGAACCGTGGGCGTTAAGGTTTTTATCTTCAAAGGAGAGATTCTTAAAGGGGAAACCGTTCCCACCGCCTGAACCGAAGGGACAATGAACACAACGGCGGCTTAGCGGCCCGACCCAGGAGGGATCGGCTCCCGCAGCAGCTGGAAATGGGATTGGAGACTTCGCCATGTTGGCACCCAAGAAAGTCAAATACCGAAAACGGCAAAAAGGCAGAATGCGTGGGTTGGCCTCCCGCGGAAGCGATCTGAACTTTGGTGAGTACGGCCTGCAGGCTGTTGAATGCGGTGCCATTTCCTCCAAGCAGATCGAAGCCGCCCGTATCGCCATGACCCGGCATGTGAAGCGCGGCGGAAAGATGTGGATTCGCATTTTCCCGGATAAACCCTTTACCAAGAAACCCGCGGAAGTGCGGATGGGAAAAGGAAAAGGCGCTCCGGAGGGATGGGTGGCCATCGTGAAACCCGGCCGCATCCTTTATGAGATGGAGGGAGTTTCCCGGGAGTTGGCCAGAGAAGCATTGCGGCTGGCATCGCACAAGCTTCCCGTCAAAACCAAATTTGTTGAAAGGGGAACTTTGTGATGAAAGGCAGCGAGGTAAGAGAACTCAGTCCGGAAGAGAGGGTAAAGAAGATCGACGAGCTCAAGCAGGAGCTTTTCAATCTTCGTTTTCAAAATGAAATCGGACAGCTCGAGAATCCCCGGCGCATCCAACAGGTGAAGCGGGATGTCGCCCGGATTCAGACCGTCATCCGCGAGGAAGAACTCGGAAACCCAACCTAAACGGAATGTAAGGAAGAGTGTCGGTTGCCATGAAAGAACGCGGAAGCAAGAGACAGGTTTTCGGAACGGTTGTCAGCAACAAGATGGACAAGACGGTGACCGTTCAGGTGGAGCGACTGGTCAAGCATCGGCTGTACAAGAAATACGTGCGACGCCGTTCCACGTTTGCAGCCCACGACAGCCGGAACGACTGCCAGGTCGGCGACAAGGTGATCATCACCGAGTCTCGTCCTCTGAGCCGGACCAAGCGTTGGCGTGTGAGCAGAATCGTCGAAAAAGCCTTGTAGCGAAGGAAAGCTCCGAAAATGATCCAATCAGAGACAAAATTGACGGTGGCAGACAACTCCGGAGCCAAGGTGCTTTACTGCATCAAGGTGCTTGGAGGATCGAGAAGGCGCTACGCCAGCATCGGCGACATCATCGTCGTGGCGGTCAAGGAAGCCATTCCCAATGCCAAGGTGAAAAAAGGCGATGTCCTCAAAGCCGTTGTGGTCCGCACCCGAAAAGAAATCCGTCGGAGCGACGGTTCGTTCATCCGTTTCGACGACAACTCGGCTGTGCTAATCAACAACCAGAAAGAGCCGATCGGGACTCGCATTTTCGGGCCTGTGGCCAGGGAGCTTCGTGCCAAGCGGTTTATGAAGATCATTTCTCTGGCGCCGGAGGTGCTCTAGCCGCCACCGACAGCAGCAGCGGGGAGACCCGCGGAGACGGACACCATCATGAAAGCCCATACGGATTTGAAGAAAGACGACAAGGTCAAAATCATTGCCGGCAAAGACAAAGGCAAGATCGGCAAGATTCTCAGGGTCTACCGCGACAAGGAACGCCTCCTCGTGGAGAACATCAACATGGTCAAGCGGCATACCCGCCCCAGCGCGACCAATCGGCAGGGAGGCATCATAGAAGCCGAGGCGCCGGTCCATTGCTCCAACGTCATGCTGATGTGCAACAAGTGCGTGACGCCGGTGAGAATCCAAATGAGGCGGCTGGATGACGGAAAGAAGGTTCGTGTCTGCCGCAAATGCAACGAAATCATCGACGCATAGAAACGGGGACCGGAGGAAGTCAATGTCCAATCTGAAAGCCTTTTACGAATCGGAAGTTGTCCCCAAACTGAAGGAAACCTTCGGGTACAAGAATACCATGGAGGTTCCCCGGTTGCAGAAAATTGTCCTGAACATGGGACTGGGTGAGGCGATCCACAATATCAAAATTCTCGATGCAGCCGTGGAGGAGTTGGCGGCCATTTCTGGGCAGAAGCCGGTAATCACGCGGGCAAAACGATCCGTGGCCGCTTTCAAGGTCCGGGAGGGGATGCCCATCGGTTGCTGTGTGACCCTGCGCAGGAACCGAATGTACGATTTTTTCTTTAAAATGGTCAACGTCGCCCTGGCCCGTGTCCGGGATTTCAGGGGACTGTCCGACAGAGCCATGGACGGTCGCGGCAACTACACAGTGGGGATCCGGGAGCAGATCATATTTCCTGAAATCGATATCGACAAAATCGACAAGATCAAGGGCCTGAATGTGTCTGTTGTCACCACGGCGAATACAGATGAAGAAGGCCGGGAGCTTCTACGGCTGCTGGGAATGCCGTTTCGGGCCCGGCAGAGCGGATAGCAACGTGGCATCCTGCGTTGATCGACGAAGGAGGATGAATTGGCGAAGAAATCGATAATGGCCAAAGCGATGCGAAAATCAAAATTTTCGGTGCGGGCTTACAACCGATGCCCCATGTGCGGCCGTCCACGGGCGTACATGCGTAAGTTTGGAATGTGCCGCATTTGTTTTCGGACGCTGGCCTCCCAGGGCCAGTTGCCGGGTGTGATCAAGTCCAGCTGGTAGCGATCGCACCGAATTCAGCCCCTGCAGGCAATCCAGCCGAATAGGGTGGACTTCGGAAGGCGTCGATCACGCATACCGAGAGAGCAGTGCAATGAAGGGTGGACCAAACAGGAGAAGGAAATGACTCTTACGGATCCCATAGCGGATATGTTGACCCGCATCCGGAATGCCGGGCGGGCCAAGTTCAACAGCGTCGACATACCCAGTTCCAAGCTGAAAGTGGAGATTGCCCGGGTATTGAAAGAAGAAGGCTTTGTTCGCAATTATCAGTTAATCGAGGACAGCAAGCAGGGCATACTTCGCATTTTCCTGAAATACACCCAAGAAGAGAACAACACTATCATCGGTATGGAGCGGGTCAGCCGCCCCAGTCGCCGCGTATATGCCAAGGGCAAGGAAGTCAAGCCGGTGCTCAATGGAATGGGAATTTCCATTGTTTCCACCTCCCGGGGCCTCATGACCGACAAGAAGGCCCGGAAAGAAAACGTGGGCGGAGAGATTCTCTGCCAGGTCTGGTAGACCGCCGTTGAGTGGCGGTTGCCGGAGCAGACCCGGGAGAGTGTTCCCGGGCGTTACCGCGAGGGGAATGGATATGTCTCGAATAGGGAACAAACCAATCACGATACCCGAGAAAACCACTGTCGAATACAAGGGAAGAGAAGTGAGGGTCAAGGGAAGCAACGGAACCCTTTCCCGCACGATCCATGCTGCAGTGGACCTGAAAATTGCCGACGGCGTGGTGCAGGTGATTCCGCTCAAGGACGACAAACCCACACGGGCACTGCAGGGAATGACCCGAAGTCTTGTAGCCAATATGGTCGAGGGAGTGGGCAAGGGATTCGAGCGTGTGCTGGAAATCAACGGGATCGGTTATCGCGCCAGCCTCAGCGGAGATACCCTATCGCTGAATATCGGTTACTCGCATCCCATCAACTTTCCGCTGCCCAAGGGAGTGTCCGCCGTCGTGGACAAGAACAACGTCATCAAAATCTCCGGCATCGACAAGGAACTGGTGGGACAGACAGCGGCCAGAATCCGCCGTCTGCGGCCGCCGGAGCCTTACAAGGGCAAGGGTATCAAATATGCCGAAGAACGGATTCGACGAAAGGCTGGCAAGACCGGAACCAAATAATCGGATCCCAAAGGCATCCTTCGGCGACGGTACAACAGCCCGCCGCCTGCAGAGAGGACGTACGAAATGACAACCAACCCGAGAAGACAAGCGCGACTGAAGCGGCAGCGGCGCATCCGGAAACACCTGAGCGGAACCACCGACAGACCGCGTCTCAATGTGTTCCGCAGCAGCCGGCATATTTACGCACAGGTTATCGACGATACTCGTGGACTGACGCTGGCGCACGCATCCAGTCTGGAGAGTGCCGTGCGCGATCAACCCAAGTTCGAGAACAAGGTTGCGGCGGCGGCATATGTCGGCAAGCTCGTCGCACAGCGGGCCATGGAAAAAGGTGTTACCCGGGTGGTATTCGACCGGGGCGGTTTTCTGTACCACGGGCGGGTCAAGGCGGTATCGGAAGGAGCCCGCGAAGCCGGATTGGAATTGTAACGCGACCATTCGCTATTCCCCTTAGACCAAGGAGGCAGTCTTTGTTCAAGCAGGAAACCAATGAAACCCAGTTGATCGACAAGGTGGTGCACATCAATCGTGTGGCCAAGGTCGTCAAGGGCGGAAGGCGGTTCAGCTTCAGTGCCATCGTTGTGGTCGGTGACGGAGACGGAAGCGTAGGGTTTGGACTCGGCAAGGCTGGTGAAGTGCCCGAGGCCATTCGAAAAGGCGTGGAAAAAGCCAAGAAGACCATGACGAAGATCCCCCTGGCGGGAGGAACCATCCCCTTTGAAACGATTGGACGATTCGGAGCCGGGCGGGTGCTGCTCAAACCGGCCTCGCAGGGTACCGGACTGATCGCCGGTGGAGCGGTACGAGCCGTACTGGAAGCGGCAGGCGTGCAAAACATTCTGACCAAATGCATGGGGTCCCACAACCCGCACAATGTGGTCAAGGCCACACTGGACGGTCTCTACCAGCTGCAAAGTCGGGAACAGGTTGCCCACCGCAGGGGGAAAAAGCCGGAAGAACTATAGCAGGAGGGAAGTCGCCGCGACCCGGATGCGACCCTTTCAACGAGGACGACGCGCCATGTCAGACACACTCAGGATAACGCTCGTAAAAAGCATGATCGGCAGGCCGGAAAAGCACCGGAAGGTGTTGGCCGGAATGGGCCTACGGAAACTCAACCGCACCGTGGAGCTGGAGGATACCCCATCGGTGCGTGGTATGATCCGCAAGGTATCCCATCTGGTTAGCGTAGAGGAGAACCGTGATGAAGTTGCATGAATTGAAACCCGCTGCGGGTGCCCGCAAAGGGCGCAAGCGTTTGGGCCGAGGCGTCGGATCCGGCTGGGGCTGCACCGCAGGCCGGGGGACCAAGGGGCAAAATTCGCGATCCGGAGGGGGAGTGCGCCCCGGATACGAGGGCGGGCAGATGCCGATCCATCGCCGCCTTCCCAAGCGCGGCTTCACCAACATTTTCAAAAAGCGGATCGCCGTTGTCAATTTACGGGATTTGGCCCGTACGTTCGAAAGCGGTGCCACGGTCGACGAGGCCGCCCTGGTGCAGTCCGGCCTGATCAAGGGACCCAGGGACGGCGTCAAACTGTTGGGCAGCGGAGAAATCGACCGTCCTCTGACCGTCCGTTTGGATGCGGTCAGCAAGAGTGCCCGCGAGAAGATCGAAGCTGCCGGCGGCAGTATCGAGGTTGTCTGACATGATTGGAAGCGGATTCGGCAACATATTCAAGATCCCGGAGTTGAAGCGTCGGATTCTGTTTACGCTGGCGCTGCTGGTGGTCTATCGCATCGGTGTGCAGATCCCCACGCCGGGAATCGACTCCATCGCACTGGCCTCTTTCTTTGCAAAGGCCAAGGAGGGGCTGCTCGGTCTGTTCAACATGTTTTCCGGCGGCGCGCTGGAGCGGCTTTCGGTTTTTGCCCTGGGGATCATGCCTTACATCAGCGCCTCCATCATCCTTCAG
Organism: Desulfobacteraceae bacterium; assembly: GCA_022340405.1. Taxonomy (GTDB): domain Bacteria; phylum Desulfobacterota; class Desulfobacteria; order Desulfobacterales; family JAJDOA01; genus JAJDOA01. Next base: position 10,009 of record JAJDOA010000202.1, read on the forward strand.
TTGCTCACGGTGACCATCCCCCATTTGGAAAGACTTTCCAAAGAGGGCGAGCAGGGGCGGAAGAAGATCACCCAGTACACCCGCTATGGCACGGTGCTGTTGAGCATCATTCAGGGCTTCGGCATCGCGGTGGGTTTGGAGAGTATGACCGCTCCCGGTGGTGCCCCCATCGTTCTTGCGCCCGGCTGGGGGTTCCGGCTGATGACGGTGATCACCCTGACGGCGGGGACGGCCTTCATCATGTGGCTTGGGGAGCAGATCACCGAGCACGGCATCGGGAACGGCATATCACTGATCATATTTGCCGGGATCGTCGTTCGCATGCCGGCCGCCATGGGCAACAGCTTCCGCCTGATACGGACCGGGGAGATGGGCGTGTTCCCGATCCTGGTGCTGATACTGCTCATGGTGGTCGTGGTGTCCTTCATCATTTTCGTCGAGCAGGGTCAGCGGCGTATCCCCGTGCAGTATGCCAAACGGGTCGTGGGGAGGAGAATGTACGGAGGCCAGAGCACCCATCTTCCTCTGAAGATCAACACCTCAGGCGTGATTCCGCCCATCTTCGCCTCTTCGATCATCATGTTTCCGGCCACCATCGCAAGCTTCATCCAGATCCCCTGGATGCAGTCCGCCGCGCACGCCCTGCGACCGGGCAACGTTCTGTATGAGCTGCTGTACGTCGGTTTCATTTTTTTCTTTTGCTACTTCTACACCGCGGTTACGTTCAATCCGGTGGACGTGGCGGACAACATGAAGAAGCAGGGGGGCTATATTCCGGGGATTCGACCCGGCAAACGAACGGCCGACTACATCGATCGGGTGCTGACGCGCATCACCCTGGGGGGAGCCATCTACGTATCCATGGTCTGCGTTCTGCCCTCCATCCTGATTTCTCAGTTCAACGTGCCTTTTTATTTTGGCGGCACAGCGCTGTTGATCGTGGTGGGCGTCGCCATTGACACCATCGCCCAGATCGAGTCTCACATGCTCAGCCGGCACTACGAAGGTTTTTTGAAAAAGGGAGCCGCCACCCGAGTGCGCGGACGCTAAATACACTTCGTGCGGATTTCCGTGCACGGCCTCGATGGCCGCTGCCGTTCGCAGACGAGAGGTTGCCAACCGGTTTTTACAGGAGTCAACAACATATGGCGAAAGAAGAAGCCATAAAAGTCGAAGGGACAGTGCTGGAAACGCTGCCCAATGCCATGTTTCGCGTCGAGCTGGAAAACAAGCACCAGGTACTGGCGCACATCTCCGGTAAAATGCGCATGCACTTTATCAAGATTTTGCCGGGCGACAAGGTGACGGTCGAGCTTTCCCCCTACGATCTCAGTCGGGGCAGGATCACTTACCGGTCGAAGTGATGCGGCGCTTACCAATGATGGGAACCACCGGCCTTACGACCGCTTTCCAATACGATGGACCGGTGGCGTGACGGAGAGGTCATCAAAGGAGTTCTTGAAATGAAAGTCAGAGCGTCGGTGAAGAAAATCTGCAAGAAATGCAAGATCATTCGCAGAAAAGGGGCCGTCCGGGTCATCTGCGAGAACCGCAGACACAACCAGCGACAGGGATAAGGAGAAAGAACCGTGGCCAGAATCGCGGGCGTAGATTTGCCGAAGAACAAGCGGATTGAGATCGGGCTGACCTATATCTACGGGATCGGCCGTTCCACATCCAACGAAATTCTTTCGCAGCTCGATATCCATCCGGATACCAAGACCGATCAGCTGACCGAAGCGGAGATCAACAGCATCCGGAAGGCGATCGACGATAAATACAAAGTGGAGGGTGAGCTCCGATCGATGGTGTCCATGAACATCAAGCGCTTGATGGATCTTGGGGCGTACCGGGGGCTTCGACACCGCAGGTCCTTGCCGGTCCACGGACAACGCACCAGCACCAACGCCCGGACCCGAAAGGGGCCGCGGAGAGCTGCCATCAAGAAGAAGGCTGCACCCGGCAAGAAATAGGGGGCCCTTTTGCCGCAGCGGCATCGGGTGGCCCGGTGCCGTGCCAAAAGGTGAGGCACCCGACAACCATGTTCGGACAGGGATAGAATCAATGGCGAAGAAGAAGACCCGTACGAAGAAAAAGGAACGGAAGAACATACCGACCGGTGTCGTGCACATTCAGTCGACCTTCAACAACACCATCGTGACGGTCACGGATCCGGGCGGCAACGTGGTGTCCTGGTCCAGCTCCGGTGTCCAGGGTTTCAAGGGCTCCCGAAAAAGTACGCCCTTTGCGGCTCAACTGGCCGCCGAGGATGCTGCCAAGAAAGCCATGGATCACGGCATGAAAAGCGTAGAGGTGTATGTCAAGGGTCCCGGCGCCGGGCGGGAATCCGCCCTGCGTGCCCTTCAGGCAGCGGGCTTCAACGTATTGCTCATCAAGGATGTGACACCGATTCCACACAATGGATGCCGGCCGCCCAAACGACGGAGAGTCTGAGGGGACCGGAAAACCGATTCCATCAGGGGGAAACGGGCGCGGCGGGATCTTCGTCGATCCGCAGACCGAATCCCCCTGCCGGATGGACCATTTGCGCATCATCAACGCATAGGAGGAAGTCTTGTCTCGATATACGGGTTCGGTATGCAGGCTTTGCCGCCGGGAAAACATGAAGCTGTTTTTGAAAGGGGACCGTTGCTATTCCGACAAATGCGCCATCGACCGGCGAGCGTATCCGCCGGGCGAACACGGCCAGCGGCGGGGGCGCAAACCTTCCGATTACGGCATTCAGCTGCGGGAAAAGCAGAAGATCAAGCGAATGTACGGTCTTTCTGAGAATCAGTTTCGCCTCTTTTTCAAACGTGCAGACAAACAAAAAGGCATCACAGGAACCACGCTTCTGGTAATGCTCGAGCGGCGTCTCGACAACGTCGTATATCGGCTGGGTTTCGCCAACTCCCGAAACCAGGGGCGCCATTTCGTCCGGCACGGTCATTTTTTGGTCAACGGTCGGAAAGTGGACGTTCCCTCCTACCAGATTCAGGTCGGCGATGTGGTGGAGGTTCGGGAGAAAAGCCGCAAGGTCCAGGCCATAACGGATGCGCTTGACGCGGTGGTTCGCCGCAGCGTGCCGCAATGGCTCGATCTGGAAAAAGAGAATTTCAAGGGGCTGGTCAAAACCTTCCCGGTGCGGGATGAGCTTACGATGCCGATGCAGGAACAGCTTGTCATCGAGCTGTACTCGAAGTAACCCAAGCAATCGGATGGTCAGCGGGCCGCGTGAAGGCGATGCGACAGGCGGCCTTGGCCGTCCTCTGCTGACAACGGAGAAAAAACATGTCCTCAAATGAACTGATGTACATGAACTGGCAGCAGATGATCAAACCGGACAAGGTGGACGTGAATTCCACGACAACCTACGGTAAATTCGTCTGCGAGCCGCTCGAACGGGGATACGGCATCACCATCGGCAACGCTCTGCGCAGAATTTTGCTTTCCTCTCTCTACGGCGCCGCCATTACGTCGGTCAAATTTGAAGGCGTCATGCATGAGTTCAGCACCATTCCCGGGGTGCTGGAAGATGTATCGGAAGTCGTTCTCAATTTGAAGGAAGTCCGGCTGCGAGTGTCCGATCCGGAGCCCAAGACCATCACCATCCACGTATCCGGCGAGAGAGAAGTAACCGCCAGCGACATTGTCAGTCCGGACGGCCGCTGCGAAGTGCTCAACCCGGAGCTTCACATCGCCACGTTGACGAAAGATGCCGATTTCAAGGCAACCATGACCGTCAAGGTCGACAAGGGATATTCCCTGGCGGAAAACAACAAGGACGAGGATGCCTCTATCGGCACCATCCCCATCGATGCGGTCTTCTCTCCCATTCAACGCGTGGTGTACGTTGTCGGGCAGGCCCGGGTGGGGCAGCGTACAGACTACGACAAGCTCACCTTGGAGGTCTGGACCGACGGCAGCATCATCCCTGAAGACGCCGTGGCCTACGCAGGAAAAATCCTCAAGGAACAGATGCAGATTTTTATCAACTTCGACGAACAACTGGAGCCGACGCCCAGTTCCCAGCGGGACAAAAAGGAGACTCCGAAGTTCAATGAAAACCTCTACCGCAGCGTGGACGAACTGGAGCTTTCGGTTCGCAGTGCCAACTGCCTGAAAAACGCCGATATCACAAAGATTTATCAGTTGGTCACCAAAACCGAAGCCGAGATGCTCAAGACGAAGAATTTCGGCCGTAAGTCCCTCAACGAAATCAAGGAAGTGTTGTCCGAGATGGACTTGTCTCTCGGGATGAAGCTGGAAGGATTCGTTCCTCCCGAAGAGGAGGAGCTGGAAGAAGGAGAGGAAACGGTCAAATGAGACATCGGAACGCAGGGCGGAAACTGGGCCGCAACAGCACACACCGGAAAGCCATGTTTCGGAACATGGTCACTTCCCTTTTCAAATACGACCGAATACGAACCACCGACGCGAAGGCAAAAGAGTTGCGCGGCTGGGCGGATCATATCGTGACGCTCGCCAAACGAGGCGATTTGCACGCTAGACGGCAGGCGCTCTCCATCGTTCGGGAGAGGGATGTCGTGCACAAAGTCTTTGAAGAGGCCAAGGAACGCTATGGCAGCATTCATGGCGGGTACACCCGTATCGTCAAACTCGGCCGCCGGCCCGGAGACGCCTCTCCCGTCTGCCTTGTCGAGTTGGTGAGTGAGAATACGGCGGCGCCGCGCAAGCCCAGAAAGAAGCCACGACCGCAGGCGAAAACAGCACCGGAGGCCCCGGTCGTCGATACGGCCGAAGCCGCCTCAGAAGCGGAAGCGGAAAAAGCGTCCCAGCCGGCCCCGGGAACCGATGCGGAGTCCGAAGCCGCTCCGGCGGAGGACGCCGCTGAGGATGCGCAAACAGAGGACGACGAACCCCAGGCAGCCGATGCCGAGGAGGCTTCTTCCCCCGAGGAGGGAGAGCTCGCCGCGGATTCGGAGGCGGATGCCGCAGGGGACGAAGGCGAAGAAGCGTCCAAGAAGGAACAGTAGCCCGCCGCGTTCGCGATCCGGTCCCCCTCTTGAACCGATCCGTAAAAGCCCCGCCGCCGGCGGGGCTTTTTTATTGACTTCCCTTCGGCCAGAACCTACGCTGCTGCGCGATTGTTTGCTTTCTTCTGCTGGAGGACTTCGGCTTGTCTTCTTCCAAGCAAATGACGATGGCCGAGGCCGTCGACCGCTTGATTCCCGACGGATCCGTCGTGGCGGCCAGCACGTGCCTGGAAACCCTCATTCCCTTTGCCGCCGGAAGGGAGATCATCCGACAGCGGAAAAAGGGACTCACCCTGGTCGGCCCGATATCCGACATTTTCTTCGATCAAATCGTGGGTGCCGGTTGCGCCCGCAAAATCCAGGCGGCCTGGGTCGGCAACGTCATTACCGGAACGGCCTATCATTTTCGGCGGGCGGTGGAGAACCGGACGGTCGAGATCGAAGACCATTCCAATCTGACCCTGGCCATGGCACTGAAGGCGGGTGCTCTGGGCGTTCCCTACCTCCCCGTTCGCACGGCGCTAGGGAGCGATCTGCTGCGCTCCCATCCCTCGATGCGGCGCGTTTCTTGCCCTTTCACCGGAATGTCGTTGGTGGCTGTGGCGGCCATTCGACCCGATGTGGCGGTGGTTCACGTCCAGCGATCCGACGATATGGGCAACGCTCTGTTCTGGGGAAATCTGGGAGTGACACGGGACGCTTGTCTCGCCAGCCGCCGCGTTCTCGTGACAACGGAGGAAATCGTTGCAGCGGATCGCATCACCCGCGATCCCAACCGCGTCCTGATTCCCGGATTCAAGGTCGATGCCGTAGTCCATGCGCCGTGGGGTGGGCACCCGTCTCCGGTCCCGGGCTATTACAACCGGGACCACCGCATGTTTCTCGAATACCGAGAGGAAAACCGAGATCCAGAGAGCGGCAGGGCCTGGCGCATGCGCTGGATCGAAGGAAATCAGCCCTACGTGCAACGGGTGGGCACCGACCGGCTGGAGACGCTAAAGATTCGGCACAGCCTTCTTTCCGAACCGGTGGAATACGGGTATTGAGGGTGGGGATTCTGAAATTAGGATTTAGAAATTATAGCGATTGTCAGAATTCTGTTCCGTTTCCGATATGGCTTCCCAATCGATCGGTAGGGGAGGGGTTTATCCCCTCCCACTGGTGGGATCACTTACCCCGAACGGGCGGGGATAAACCCCGCCCCTACGAAAGACA
>JAJDOA010000219.1 GCA_022340405.1 Desulfobacteraceae bacterium
GTTCCAGCTGCTCGCCGGCGTTCCAGTGGGGATGGTACCAGAATGTGCCCGAATCAATCAGTTTAAGTCGATAGGTAAACCGGCCTCCGGGCGGAATCGGGTCTTGTGTGACGCCGGGCACGCCATCCATCGCGTTGTCGATGCGAAGCCCATGCCAGTGAACGGTGGTGGGTTCCTCGAGCCGGTTGATCACCTCCACCTCCACCGTGGTGCCGACCGTTGCACGAATCGTCGGACCCGGAACTTGGCCGTTGTAATTCCAGACGGGTGTCGGTTGCTCGAAAAAAGAAAATGAGTGGACGCCCTCTTGAGGAATGAGCTGTATGCTTTCGGAAGGCCGCGCAGCGGCATTCGACGAAGATGCCATCAGTAGAATAACGGCTGCCAGACGGATGAGCATTGTGTGATCCCCCTTTATCCCAGTTCTCTCTTGAACCGGCAGTAGCGAGCGCATTCCCCGCCGCTTGTTGGAGCGAAGCGGGAATCCTGGGCACCGGGGCGGCAAGGAGTCTTCAATCCGCCAGAGCCGGACAAGGGTTCGTTCGGGCTGTTTGCGGCGCTGCGATCAAAAATATTGAATGGCTACCCCTCTGCTTGTGGAGGGATCGTTATCCCCATCGGGTTGCTGTCGTCTTGCTGATTTCTCAGGCCCCATCATCGGCTGCCGACAGCCTCACCGAGCAGCCGTCCGTTCCCGGGTCCGCAACAGACCCGACAGTAAGCAGTGCGTTGCGCGTTCGCAAATTCGGGATATTCGGCGCTTGATGGCAGGGAAAACGGTGATTGGGGCACCCTCGACCGGAACGGGACCCGGTACCAGACCGGATCCCGTCGGTTGGGGCCGCGAAAGCGGGCTCAGGCTTTGCGGAAAACGTAGGTGAGCTGTCCGTTGCGGGTCTTGTCGGCGACGGCCTTCATCGCCATCCCCACGGAAAGCTCCTCGGGCGCCAGGCCGGGGTCGATGCGGCCGAACACCCGGTAGTCGCCGTAGTCCACCGTGGCGATGGTGTAGGGAAGGTCGTCCTTGAAGCCCGTGGGGGCGTATTTCAGCGTGGAAAATCCCATGAGCTTTCCGCTTCCCTTTACCTCGAACCACTCCATGTCTCCGGAAAGGGAGGCGGCGCAGTGGGCGCGGGGCGGGAAGTAGTGACGGCCGCAATCCTTGCAGCGGGTGCCCATGAGTTTGCCCTGGTCCAGGTGGTCGATGAAGTCGTTGACCTGGGTGACCGCGGCGAAGCTCACAGTGCCGAACCGGGAAAATCGCGTGTCGAGTTCTTTCTTGGCCATGGCTAGTCCCTCCCCAGGATGGTGACGTTTCCGTAAAGGCCCACACCGCCGATGTTGTGCACCAGGCCGATGGTCGGGTCCTTGACCTGGATGTCCCCCGCCTCTCCGCGAAGCTGCAAAACAATGGTGCGGATCTGGGATCCGCCGGTGGCGCCGATGGGATGCCCTTTGGACAGGAGCCCCCCGTCTACGTTCACGGGGATGGAGCCTTCCTTGTAGGTTTCCTTGGAGCGGATCAGATCCCGGCCTTCACCGGGGGCGGCAAAGCCCAGGTTCTCGTAGGCCATCAACTCCGCGATGGTAAAGCAGTCGTGCACTTCAGCCACATCCACGTCCTTGGCCGTGATGCCCGCCATGCGGTAGGCCTGCTCGGCGGCCTTCTCGGCCACGTTCAACCCCGTCAGCCTTTCCCGGCCGGCCATGTTCACCGGTGCCGATGCGGCGCCGAGGCCGAGAATCCAAACCGGGTCGCAACCCAGCGCCTTGGCCTTTTCCTCGCTGGCGACGATGATGCAGGAGCTGCCGTCGGCGTTGGCGCAGCAGTCGCCGGTGCGCAGCGGTGTGGCCACCGGCTGGCTGAAAATATTTTCCGAATCCGTGAACTGCTCCAGGGCCACGGGCTTTCGGTAGACCGCTTTTTCGTTGAGCTGTCCGTAGGTGGCCGCCTTGACCCGGATCAACGCCAGGTCCTCCAGCGTGGTGCCGTAGGCGGCCATGTGCGCCTGGGCGTGCATGGCGTAATAGGCGGGCATCATGGTGCCGAAGGGCGATTCCCACTGAATGTCCGCACCCCGGCCCATCCGCTCCTGTGACTCCTCGGAACTCAACTGGGACATGATCTGGAAACCGAGGACCATGACCGAATCGTGAAGCCCGGACTGAACCAGTGAATAGGCCAGCTTCAGCCCCGTGCTGCTGGAGGAGCACAGCGTCTCCGCATAGAAGGTGGGCTGCGGGTTCAGGCCCAGATATTCAGCGATCACGCCGGCCGGCGAACGCTGCTTGTCATATTCCGGCGCGGAGCAGACAACGGTGGCATCCATGTCGGCTGCGGTGATCTTCGCGTCCGACATGGCCTCCTGAAACCCCTCGAAAACCAGCTCTCGAATGGAGCCGGGGTAGCTGCGGACGAACGCGCTCTGCCCGACACCGATGATTCCGACTCTTCCCATAATCCCTTCTCCGTTTCATTGATTGTCGTTTTGGCGATATTCCGAAAGGCTCTGTCAGAAGGCATCGGCGTCTGCCGCCGCATGGGGGAGAAAATGCCGGGCCGTGAGGCGGTAGAGCGAATGGTTGTAGAGGAGGGGGTCATCCCCTTCCGCTACCTTTCGGGATATGCAACCACGGGAGGGGATAAACCCCTCCCCTTCGGTACATGCGCAAGCCGTTCAGCCATCCGGTACGGCTCGCTCTCTGTCGATGGATGGAATGACTATTCCTTCGGCTCGCCCATCACCTCGGCGAACATGTCCATGTCCCACAACCGGCCGGCAGCGATGTTCTGGCGGAACTTGATGAAGTCGATCGTGTCGCTTCCGGTGATCTTCTTGCTGTTGAAGGCGCCGAAGCCCAGGAACGCCTCGCCGCTCATGTTTGCGGCGAGCCAATGGCGGTTGCCGTTTTTGACGACATCCCAGAAGAATTTCTTTTTCTGGCGAACGCCCTCCACGGATTTGATCAGACACCCCGGGAACAGATTGGCAAAACGCCAGACGATCTTGTCCACCTCGGCATCCAGAAGCTCGAAATCGGCCTGGGGCTGGTGTTCCTTGACCAGCGCACGGGCCTCCTTGAAGGCGTCTCCGGTTTTGTATTCACCAAAGACGATCTCACCGTCCTCGACGTACTTGTCGGTCACCACCATCGGGTTTCGGACCCACTGACCGTCCACCTTCAATACCGGCACGCACTTGGTGATCAGGCCCTTCATCTTCGCCTTGTAAGCCGTCCACATCTCGCAACTGACGCAGTTCCACATGGCGTCTTCGATTCCCAGATACCAGGGTAGAAAATCCGTGGATCCGCCGTCGGGCGCCGACCCGTGCTTGGGTCCCGCCTGGCCGAATATCGCCAGGTCCGAAGAGACGGTGATATCGCAGGCCATGCCGATTTCCTGCCCACCGGCCACCCGCATGCCGTTGACCCGGCAGATGGTCGGCTTCTTGCACTGCAAGATAGCGTCCACCATGTGGTTGAACAAATCCATGTACTGGCCGTATTCGTCCGGGCGGCGGCTATAGTATTCGCTGTACTCCTTGGTATTGCCTCCGGTGCAGAACGCGAAGGGCCCCGTGGCCGTGAAGATGACGGCCACCACGCTGCGGTCGTTTCCCGCGTTTTCGAAACCGGCGATCACCCCCTTGACCATATCGGTGGTATAGGAGTTGTACTGCCGGGGGTTGTTCATGCGGACCCAGGCCGTGTAGAGGCCTTCCACCGCGTTTCCTTCCGGGTCCTTGAGCGGCCGTTTTTCGAAAACGACGTTGGGGGCTTCCTCGTCGGTTCCCCAATAGGGGCTGGGATGCAGGTTGTGGTCCTTCAGCTCGTTGTCGCGCGGCATCCAATCTAAGGCCATGTCGTATCCTCCGTGTTCCTTTCGTATCCTCGTTATTATCACCGAATCCGTGCCGGAGTGCCCCTAAAAGTCAGGCACCAATACGATCCTCCGGTCCGGCGGCGTGCGGTGAGCCTCCTCGAAAGTCTCCGCAATGGTGCTCATGGGTCGGGTCTGAACGAACGGTTCCAACGCCACCTTCCCCGTGAGCACCATCTCCAGCACCTGGGGATAGTACTCCGGCAGACAGCCCCACGTACCGATCAACTCGGCATCGAAGGCCATCAAACGGCTGATGGAATACTCCACTTTGGCCATTCCGAAGCCCACAACGATAAGCTTTCCGGTGAAACTGAGCAGTGCCAGTGCGGTTTCCTGCCCCGGCTTGGTGCCCGTGCACTCGAAAATTTTCCATCCGTACGCCGGCAGGCCGCCCTGCTTGCGTATGGCCTTCACTTCCCCGGCCACATCCCGGGGTCCTTTCCCGGTGGCGTCGATCACAAAATCCGCTCCGTAGTCGAGCATCTTCTGCAACCGCTCCTCCACGATGTCCACGGCGATCACCGTTCGGGCGCCCAGCGCCTTGACCTCCTGGACCATGTACTGCCCCACCCCGCCGACGCCGATGACGATCACGTCGTCGCCGATCTCCAGCTGTGCGCGTCTTGCGGCCTGAAACGGGGTGGTGGCGGCATCGGCCACCACGGCCAGGTGTTCGAGCGGAATCCCCTGCCGGTCCCGGATCTCGCACAGGTCGATGCTCGGCACCGGGATATGGCTGGAAAAGCCGCCGTAGATACCGATGCTGTTGCCGGGCATTTTCTGGTTCAGGCAACGGTTTCCCCTGCGCGTCTTGCAAAGGTGGCACTGCCGGCAGGGCATCACAGCCGGTATCAGCACTTCCTTGCCGACCCAGCGTTCGTCCCCGGCCACCACGGTGCCGGAGATTTCATGGCCGAGGGTCAGCGGCGGCTTGGAGACCGTGGGCACGCCGTCAAAAAAATAGCCCAGGTCCGTGTGGCAAACTCCGCATCCGGCCACCTTCACGAGAACGTCGCCGGCACCGAGTTCGGGAACGGGAATCTCGGTCTTCTCCAATCTGCCCGGAGTGACCTCTCCGGTATCCCGGTCGCGCACGGTTGGCTGCACCATTTGCCAGGTGAGGATCTTGTCAGGAACGTCTCCCATTTTCTCCCTCCTTCATGCCGTTGTTTCAGGCTTGCCGCACGGGCAGGCAGCACGTATCCCTTGCGGCCGCGAGCGCACCCGGGAACCGCAACGGTGCCCGTGGGAATGGATTTGTCAACGGGAAGTTATAAATTAGCTACAATGTAACTTTGCGAAATATCCATGTCAACGCCTTTTTTTCCCACGCAGGAAAGGCCTGGACCTTGACAGATGGATCTGACCCTGCAACAATAACGAACGCTATTCCATAATATGGAACAATAAACGAAAATCATGATCCAGTCTATACAGCGTGCCGTCGAAATCCTCAATCTGTTCAGCCTCGCGCGCCCGAATTGGGGTATCGCCGAGATATCCCGGGCCACGGGCCTTGCCAAAACGACGGTTCACAACATCGTCAGCACGCTGTCCCAGGGTGGGTTTCTTCTCCAGAACACCGAAACCCGAAAATACACCTTGGGGCATAAAATTTTCACCCTGGGCGCTATCATGGCCGGCACCATGGACATCAATCTCAAGGCTTCCGGACCGGCACACCAGATCACCGCAAGAACCGGCCTGATCAGCCGGGTGGCCGTTTGGGACAACGACGCTGCGCTGGTGACCCTCAATGTCAATCCGAAGTACGGCAGCTCACTTTCCCAGCAGATCGGACCCCGGGTGGTCGCTTACTGCTCGGCCATTGGCAGGGCGCTGTTGGCCCACCTGGCGCCGTCGGATCTGGAGATCTATTTGGAGCGGTGGAAGCCGGTGACCTTCACCCCGCACACCGTGACCGATAAAAAGGAACTGCTGCGGATCCTCGACCGAACGCGCCGGCAGGGGTACGCGCTCAACGACCAGGAGTTGGCTCCCGGCCAAAGCGCCATCGCAGCCGCGATTTTTCGAAGTGGCGGGACGCTGGCGGCTTCCATCTGCCTGACCAGCACGCCGGAGGTGATCACCGGCAGCCGTATGCCGGAACTGGTGGCCGACTTGAGAAGCACAGCCGCGGAAATATCCCGATATCTGGGCCATTATCCGGCGGGGCCAGCATAGAGATGCGGGGCTGAATTCAGCCCCGAAAGCAGGATTTATTTTTCCCTTGACTAAATATAATGTAGCTGCAATGTAGCTTATATAGCTTCCCAATCCACTGAATGCCGCTACGCCGAACCGTTACCCAAACAAGCGAACAACAGGAGAATTCCATGCTGCTGGAAGGAAAAACTGCCGTTGTGACAGGGGGCTCGCAGGGAATCGGGGCCGCTGTCTCGTTGGAGCTGGCCCGAGAGGGTGCCGATGTCTGCCTGACCTATCGAAAGCACCAGGAGGAGGCCGAGCGCTATGCCGAAGAAATCCGCAGCATGGGACGCAGGGCCGTCGCCGTGCAGTGCGACATTTCCGTCTTTGCCGAAGCGGAAAAGGTGGTGCAGGCGGCCCTGGCGGAACTCGGCCGCATCGACATCCTGGTCAACAACGCCGGCATGAATTGGGACGGCGTTTCATGGAAAATGTCCGAAGAGCAGTGGGACCGGGTCATCGAAGTCAACCTCAAAGGGTATTTCAATTTCTGCCGCCACGTCGCACCGCTGTTCAAGGAGCAGAAGTACGGTAAGATCGTCAACGTCACGTCCATCAATGGGCTTCGGGGGAAATTCGGTCAGACCAACTACTCGGCATCCAAGGCCGGCATCATCGGGTTTACCAAGGCCTTGGCCAAGGAGCTCGGCGCCTTCGGCGTGAACGTCAATGCCGTAGCCCCCGGCTTGATCGAGACGGCCATGCTGCGCGACTCCGAAGCCCGGGACAAGATCATCGACATGGCCATGGGCGAGATGGTTCTCAAACGCGTGGGCCAGCCCGAGGACCTGGCCAACGTCGTGGTCTTCCTGGCCAGTGACAAGTCCCGGCACATCACCGGAGAAATCATCAAGGTCGACGGGGGACAATACATCTAGAAGTGATCTCAAAATTCGGAGTAAGGAGCGATCATCATGCCCGAGTTGAAGCATCACCGCGTGGAAAGCACGGACGGGGTGGCCCGGATTACGCTCAACCGCCCCAAACACAACGTCTTCAACATCGAAATGCTGCAGGAATTCAACGCGCTGATGGACACGCTGGCCGAGGACACGGAACTCAAGTGCGTCGCCGTCTTTGGAGAGGGTCCCAGCTGGTGCGCCGGTGTGGAAGTGGGGGATCACAAGCCGGAACTGGCCCCGGATATGATCGCCACTTTTGCCGGCATGTTCGAACGAATCCATGCGCTGGAGGTACCGCTGATTGCCGCCGTTCACGGAAACTGCCTCGGCGGCGGCATGGAGCTGGCCATCGCATGCGACATCGTCATCGCGTCCGGGAAGGCCAAATTCGGGCAGCCGGAGATCAAACTGGGATTCTTCCCCCCCTACGCGGCGGTTCGCCTGCCTGAACTGGTGGGTCCGGCCAAGGCAGTGGAAATCTGCACCACCGGCCGCATCTATTCAGCGGAACTGGGCCGATCGCTGGGTTTCGTAAGCCAGGTGGCGGAGCCCGAAGCCTTCGAGGCGGAGGTGGAGAAAACCATCGGTGAGATCGCGGCCTGCAGTCCGCTGATCGTACGGATGAACAAGCGGGCGGTCAACCGGTGCAGGGGGTTGGCCTTCCCCGCAGCCATGAAGGAGATCAACAGCGCCTTTCTCGACGAACTGATGAAGACCGAGGACACGCTGGAGGGAATCGCCAGCTTCGAGGAAAAACGGCGGCCGGTGTGGAAAAATCGCTGACCGCGGGCCCGTACGGCACTCGTGCTGCAGGGTTCCCGGGGTTTCAGGTTTCAGCATAGAAAACCAATGCTTGTAGGCCACCTGAAACCCGGAACCTGAAACCGCCTCTGGGAAACGCCCTGCCGAGGTCCCTGTAACGATCGAACCGGCTGCCGGACCAACCCCGGTGCCCGGGAACTCCGCTACGCTCCGACCGGCGGCCGGGCTGAAAAGGAAACAACACGATGGCAAAACTGAGCAAAGTCGGCGTCGTCGGTGCAGGCAACATGGGCAGCGGAATCGCCCAGAAATTCGCCCAGGAGGGGATTCCCGTGGTCATGGTGGACATCCGCGAAGAATTCGTTCAGCGCGGCTTGGAAACCATTCGTGGACTCCTCGAACAGGCCGTGGAGAGAAAGATTTTCCGCCCCGATCAGATGGAGGCGATCCTATCGCGCATCACCGGCGCCACCGACCGGAAGATGCTCGCGGATGCGGACCTGGTGGTGGAGGCCGTCTTCGAAGACCGTGACGTCAAGTCCGAGCTGTTTCGAGAATTGGATGCCATCTGTTCGGACCGCACCGTTCTGGCCACCAACACGTCCAGCTTCACGGTGGAGGAATTCGCCCTTCAGACCCGGCGGCCAGACCGTTTCGTAGGGCTCCACTACTTCTACCACCCCGCCAAGAATCGCCTGCTGGAAATCATTCCCCACGCCGGGACCTCGGAAGAAACCGTGGATTTCTGCATGCTGGCGGCCAAACTGCACGGCAAGACCGCCATCCGGGTGGCGGACGCGCCCGGTTTCGCCGTCAATCGGTTCTTTGTCCCATTCCTCAACGAAGCCGGTCGCATGCTGGAAGAGAAAGTGGCCGACATCCCCACCATCGAGGCCGCTGCCAAAAAGGCCTTTCGCATCGGAATGGGACCGTTCGAACTGATGAACGTGACCGGCGTACCCATCACCGCGCACGCCACCCGGGCGCTGGCGGAAAAACTGGGCCCCTTTTACGGCACGGCCGACATCATCGCCCGCCAGGTGGAAAAAAAGGAAAACTGGGATCTATCCGGCGATCCGGACGAATCTCTTTTCGCACCCGTGATGGACCGGCTCTATGGTGTGGCTCTCGGTGTCGCGGCCGCCCTGGTGGACGAGACGGTGGCCACACGCGAAGATACCGACCGGGGCGCTAAAATCGGACTGCGTTGGGCACAGGGGCCCTTCGAGATCATGAACCGCATCGGCATCGAAGAGACGTGCCGGGTGGTGCAGGCGATCGCAGACCGGTATGCCGACTTCTCCTTTCCCGAAGGCCTCCGCAAGCAACGCGAGGCCGGAAAGCCCTTCACTTTCAACTGGGTGGACCTCGAGATACGCAACGGGATCGCCACCATCACCGTGAATCGGCCCGAGGCGATGAACGCCCTCAACGAGGAGGTGGTGGAACAGCTCGACCGGCGGTTCACGGAGGCCGAAAACCATCCCGATGTCCGCGCCATCGTTTTCCGGGGTGCGGGAAAGGCCTTCGTTGCCGGCGCCGACATCCGGTTCTTCGTCAAGAACATCCAGGCTGGCGATGTCGAACGGAACGTCGCCTTTGCGCGTCGGGGGCACAAGGTGCTGCTGCGGATCGAAAACAGCGCCAAGCCGACCATCGCGGTGCTGGACGGGCTGTCGCTGGGCGGTGGCAGCGAGATGGCTCTGGCCTGCCAGGCCATCGTGGCCACCGACGCCGGCTCCATGGGTTTTCCGGAGTCCGGCATCGGCATCTACCCCGGCCTGGGGGGCATGCTGCGGCTCAGCCGGCAGGTCGGCCCGGAACTGGCACGCTACTACGTATTCACCGGCGCCCCCATCAACGCACAGGAGGCAGAGGCACTGGGCATCGTGCATCGGCGTGTGGGTCCGGAGGCGGTCGACGCTGCCGTTTCCGAACTGGCCTCCGCACCGCCGGACAAATACCGGAAACGGGACATCCCCCAGTCGTTTGCCCCGTTTGCACAGGCGTTCACAACGGAAAACGTGCAACGGCTGTTGACCGGAGAACCGCCGGAAGGGGTGGACGAGAAGATCGCCGCCAGGATCTCCAAGACGGTGGGGTACAAGTCCCCTCTGGCGCTGCGGATGACCGACGAGATCATCACAGCGCAGCTGGATCGGAACATTCCGGAAGGCGTGGAAATCGAGCTCGGGCGACTGGCGGAGTGCTTCGGCTCGGAAGACGCCCTGGAGGGGTTGACCTCCCTGGGCAGGAAGCGCCCGGAATTCAAAGGTCGATGAGGCCATCGCACGGACGGAGCGTCGGTGAAGGAACAGCCCATACAACGAGATGCGCAGCTGGCTGCAGAGGGGTGGCGGAAACGCAGCTCCTACGAGGAACCGAGGCTTTCCGAAATCGTAGCGATGTACGAAAAAATCGGCCTGGAGGTTCACATAGAACCGTTCAACCCGTTGGAGACACCGGGATGCTCCCAGTGCTTGAAACGACGTGCCCTACGGTGTCGAACCGTCTATACCAGAGATCCCCGGTGACGCACCGCATTCGGGCCCACCGGGAACAGAGAGCCAACCATTCGAAACCACCACAGTCAATAGGATAAGAGGTACCGACATGCACAAATTACTCACCGATAGCCCCGGCCAGAAGATGCTGATGCTCGGCAACGAGGCCATCGCCCGCGGCGCCGTGGAAGCCGGCGTTGCGATGGCCAGCACCTATCCGGGAACGCCGTCATCGGAAATCTCACTCAATTTCTTTCAGATGTCCCGGGAAAGCGAACTGTATTTCCAATACAGCACCAACGAGAAAGTCGCCATGGAGGTGGCCGCGGCTGCGGCCAATTCCGGCGTACGCAGCATGTGCATCATGAAGCACGTCGGCCTGAACGTGGCCGCCGACGCCCTCATGACCCTGGCCTACGTGGGGGTGCGCGGAGGAATGGTCATCATCACGGCGGACGACCCCTCCATGTTCTCCAGCCAGAACGAGCAGGACAACCGGTACTACGGAAAGCTCTCCGGTCTGCCGGTGGTGGAACCCTCCTCGGTGGAGGAGGCCAAAGAACTGGTGGGGTATGCCTTCGATCTTTCCGAGCAGTTGCAGGAGCCGGTGCTGTTCCGCACCACAACACGGATCAACCACAGCTCCGCTTTCGTCACCCTCGGCGCGTTGAAACCGCCGGAAACCAAAGGCGATTTCCAGAAGGATCCGTTCCGTTACGTGACCGTTCCGGCAGTGGCCCGGAGGCTTCACGTCAAACTGCTGGAAAACCAGGCCCGGGCCAAGGAGCTATCCGAAGCCTCCCCGTACAACTTTGTCGAGGGCGCAGGCGGCTGGGGCATTTTCTGCAACGGCGTCAGCTACAGCTATGTATCCGACGCCGTCCGGGATTTGGGCATGCAGGACCGCATTCGTATCTTCCGGATCGGATTCTCCCACCCCCTGCCCGAGCAGAAGATCAAGGCCTTTCTCGGCGAATGCGAAAAAGTTCTCGTGGCCGAAGAGGGAGAGCCGTTCATGGAGGAGGCCGTCAAAGCCTTTGCTCAGGAAGCGGGGCTCACACTTCCGATCCGGGGCAAGGCCGACGACCTCTTCTCCCGTCTGTACGAGTTCGATCCGGCCATGGTGAGGAAAACCATCGCATCCTATTTCGGCATCGACTACGCCGCACCCCCGGCGATTGATGTCCAGGACGTCCCGGATATTCCCATGCGGCCGCCGAACCTCTGCGCGGGCTGTTCCCATCGCGCCACCTACTATGCGGTGAAAAAGGCCGCAGAGGGAATGGAGACGATCTATCCCACGGATATCGGATGCTACACGCTGGGATTTTTGCCGCCCCTTTCCATGGGCGACTTTCTCATCTGCATGGGATCCTCGGTGGGCACCTCCTGTGGGTTCTCCCAGGCAACCGACCGGAAGGTGGTGGCCTTCATCGGCGATTCCACTTTTTTTCACTCGGGCATTCCCGGCCTGATCAATGCGGTGTTCAACGGACACAATCTCACCCTGGTGATCCTTGACAACGGCACAACCGCGATGACCGGCCACCAGCCCCATCCGGGCGTGGACATGTCCCAACTGCAGATGGAGGGCTACGGGCGCGTTTCCATCGAGGCCGTGGTGCGCGCCGTGGGCGTCCGCCATGTGACGGTCATTCGTCCCTTCAAGGTCAAGAAAAGCATCGAACAGATCCGGGAGGCGCTGGCCTTCGACGGTGTTTCCGTCATCATCTCCCAGGAGCCTTGTGCACTGTACGCCAAGGGCCTCAAGCTGTTGAAGGGCAAACCGTTCACCGTCAGCGACAAATGCAAAAACCACAGGGATTGCGTCAACGATCTGGCCTGCCCGGCCTTCTATATCCAGGACGACCGGGTGCACATCGATGCCGATCTGTGCGTAGGATGCGCGGTATGCGCGCAAATCTGCCCGGAAAACGCCATACGGCCCGTAAAGATCGAAAAGACGGCCTGAAACCGCCAGGATAGGATGACATTATGGATACGACGCGCTTGATCATTGTGGCAGTGGGCGGCCAGGGGAATCTCCTGGCATCAAAGGTACTGGGTGAAGCGGCATTGCGGGCCGGCATTCCGGTCCGCATGAGCGAAATCCACGGCATGGCCCAGCGGGGTGGGGTCGTGGAGTCGGCCATCGTTTTCGGGGATGCACAAAGCACCATCATCTCGGACGGAGAAGCCAACGTGCTGGTGGGGTTCGAACCGTCGGAAACCTTGCGTGCCGTGGGAAAATGCAACGCCGATACCGTCGTGATCACCAATCTGGCTCCTCTGCCGCCGTTTACCGTGGCGTTGGGAAAGGGTGTCTACCCGGACATCGATGATCTCCAGGAACGGATCCGTTCCAAGGTGAAGAAGTTGCTGGCCTTCGACTCCACCGCTCTGGCCCGGAAGGCCGGCAACGTGATGGCCAACAACATGGTGCTGCTCGGAGCCCTCCTGCAGACGGGGGTGGTGCCGATGACCGCCGACCAGGTGCGGGAAGCCATCGGCGCCACAACCAAACAGGCCTTTGTGGACACCAACTTGAAGGCCTTCGATCTGGGATACGAGGCCGCGCGGAAAGCCGCCTGACCTACATCGATGTTCGAGGAAACGATTGTTCATTCGCAAGCCGGAAGACACCGGTAAACCATCATACTGTGAAGGAGGTCCGTAATGCCTTGGGACGAGAAATTCGAATGCATGCCGGTGGAGGAGCTTCGCAAGTTTCAGTTGGAAAAGCTGAAGGAGACGGTGGCCTGGGCGTATGAAAAAGTTCCCTTCTACAGGAAAAAGCTGGATGAAAAGGGTATCCAGGCGGGGGACATCCAGAAACTGGAAGACGTTTCCAAGCTGCCCGTGACCGTCAAAAACGATCTGCGAGACAACTACCCCTTCAAGCTTTGCGCCGTTCCCATGAAGGACGTGGTGCGGGTGCACGCCTCCTCGGGCACCACCGGCAAGCCCATCACCGGACCCTACACCGCTGAAGACCTCGACCAGTGGACCGAGTGCATGGCCCGCAATTTCCATGCCGCCGGGGTACGCTCCGACGACGTCATCCAAAACGCCTACGGATACGGTCTGTTCACCGGGGGACTGGGCTTTCACCAGGGGGCGGGCCGCATCGGCGCCACTGTGGTCCCCACCAGCTCCGGCATGACCGAGCGACAGATTTCCCTCATGCAGGATTTCGGTGCCACGGTATTGTGCTGCACACCATCCTATGCATTGACCATTGCCGAACGAGCCGAGGAAATGGGCGTGGACATGCACAAACTGCCCGTTCGCGTGGGGATTTTCGGTGCGGAACCGTGGACGGTTCAGATGCGTCAGGAAATCGAGGACCGCTTGGGCATCAAAGCGATGGAAGCCTTTGGGCTTACCGAACTGGGCGGACCCGGCGTTTCCTACGACTGCAAGGAGCAGAACGGACTTCACATCAACGAAGACCACTACTTGGCCGAGGTGGTGGATCCGGACACCTTCGAGCCGGTGCCCGAGGGAGAAAAGGGAGAGCTGATCTTCACCTCCCTGCAACGCCGTGCCATGCCCATGATCCGCTACCGCACCAAGGACATCACGCGGCTGCACCGGGAAGCGTGCCCCTGTGGACGGACCTTCGTCAGAATGGAGAAACTGTCCGGACGAACCGACGACATGCTCATCATCAGCGGCGTCAACATCTTCCCGTCCCAGATCGAGTCCCTGCTCCTGGACATTCCGGAGGTGGAGCCGCAGTACGTGCTGGTGGTCCGCAAGAAGGGCTATCTGGACCACTTGACGGTTCGCGTGGAGGCCCGGCGGGAGGTCTATGATGCGGGCCCGGAAAAAGAAGCAGAAGTGGAGAGGAAAATTGCAGATCACCTCAAAGGCCACATCGGCATCAACATCCGGGTGCGGCTGGTGGAACCCAAGCTCATCGCCCGGAGCGAGGGAAAAGCCAAGCGGATCCTCGACGAGCGTCCGAAGGAATAGCGTCCGCCGTACTGCCTCGGCAAAACAGCGCCCTTTGCCGGACGCTTCGGCAACCATCGGCAACAACCGGGCGAAGCGAGAGAAGGGAGAAGAACCATGAGCCAGGATTCCAACTACCGTCCCCAATCGTTTGCCGTGATCGGTGCGGGCCCGGTGGGATGCATCGTGGCGGCGTTTCTGTCCAAAGGCGGACATGAGGTCACACTCTGCGACGTCATTCCCGGTCTGCTCGCACCGGCCATCGACAGGGGAATCGTCCTGGAAGGCGCGGAAAACCTCCAACAGAAGGTGACCCGGACCTGCAACAGCGTGGACGATTTGGCCGATATTGGCCCGGATGTCATCTTCATCACGGTCAAGGCCAATGCGCTTCCGTTGATCGCTTCGGCCATCGGCGGGTTCCACAAAGAGGGCATGTACGTGGTCAGCTGGCAAAACGGCATCGACACCGAGCTGGAAATCGCCAAGGCATTGGGCAAGGAGCCCACGATGCGGGCGGTGGTCAACTACGGCTGCGGCCTGGCCGGTCCGGCCCACGTGAAGATGCCCTTTCATCACCCGCCCCACTACATCCAGGAAATGGATCCGGCCGCAGCGGATGCGGCGGTTGCCATCGCCCGTGTGCTCAGTGACTGCGGGCTGACCACCGAACACACGGATCACATCATCAACATGGTGTGGCGCAAGAGCATCATGAACGCCTGCATGAATCCCGTCTGCGCCGTGACCGGCCTCACCATGGCTCAGGCCATGGGGGATCCCATCGTGTTCGGTATCGTCGACGCACTGGCCAAGGAGTGCGTGAAGGTGGCCCGGGCCAACGAAATCGAGGTGGGCTGGGATTTCTACCCGCACGCCATGTCCTACATGGGCAACGCCGGCAATCACAAGCCTTCCATGCTGATGGACATCGAAAACCGCCGAAGGACGGAAATCGACTTCATCAACGGTAAATTCGTGGAATACGGCCAACAGGCAGGCATCGAAACGCCTTACAACAATACCCTGCGATCCCTGGTCAAGGGGCTGGAATCCGGGTTCTGAGGGCAGGTCCATCGCAACAAAGAACGAAACCGTCCACGGAGTGTACATGACCAAAGACCAAGGGAGCCGGGAGCGGCACAACCCACGCCCCATTTATGTCGGTGTCGATGTCGGAGCGTCACGCACCAAAGCGGTGGTCATGGATCGAGAACGCCGCCTTTTGGGCCGCGCCGTTCGGAAATCGGGAACGGATTTTTCGGAATCCTCCCGGCTGTGCGTGGAGACGTCGCTGGAAATGGCCGGCGCGTCCGAGAGCGATATCGTCAATGCCGTATCCACCGGCTACGGGCGGAAAAACGTCGCATGCGCAACGGACACCCGAACGGAAATCGGATGTCATGCCCGAGGATGCTACCTCGCTTTCCCCATGGCCATCACCATTATCGACATCGGGGGCCAGGACAACAAAATCATAAAGCTCGACGCAGAGGGCCGCCGGACGGGGTTCAAAATGAACCGCAAATGCGCGGCGGGAACCGGGGCCTTTCTGGAGGAGATGTCACCTCGCCTGGACGTTCCGCTGGAGGAGATGAACGGCCTGGCCATGCAGTCCACCGATATGGTGAAGCTGGGAAGCTTCTGCACGGTGTTCTCGGCCACCGAGGTGTTGCAGAACATCCGGGTGGGAAAGCACGTGACCGATATCGTGAAGGGGCTGTTCTTCTCGGTGATCAAGCGCGTGCTCGAGATGGACTCCCTGACGGAGAACGTCGTGATGACCGGCGGTGTGGTCGCGCACAACCCGTACCTTGTCGAAATGACCGAAGAAGCCATCGGCAGACGCATATGGGTGCCGGAGTATCCCCAATTGACCGGTGCCATCGGCGCGGCACTCTACGCCATGCAGGAGTAAAACGCGAAATCTGAACCACGAATATCGAAACCGTTTCGAATAACCCGAGATTGAAGAAATCTGGCCGTTCGAAACAGGCTTGGGTTTCACACCCCAAAAGCCCATCAACCGGAGATTCGGAGGAAAGCCCATGCCGGATGAAAAAAAAGTTGTGCTGCGAAGACTGCAATCCGCCAAGGATCTGGGAAAATTCATGGCGGAGTACTACTACGAATTGGACGAGGCCGCCAAAAACGGAAAGCGCAAGATCGCCTGGTGCACCAGCGTGGGTCCGGCCGAACTGCTGCGGGCCTTGGGGTTTCTGGTCTATTTTCCGGAAACGCACTCGGCCATGCTGGGCTCCACCCGCATGGCCACGGACCTGATCCCCAAAGCCAACGCCATCGGCTACTCTCCGGACATCTGCTCGTACCTGACGGCCGATATCGGCGCCTACCTGGAGGGGATCTCCCCGCTGGCCAAGGTGTTCAAGGGCATCGAGGGGCCGCCCCGGCCCGACGTGCTCGTGTACAATACGAACCAGTGCCGCGACGTGCAGGACTGGTTCGAATGGTACGGGACCGAGTACGGCGTTCCGGTGGTGGGCGTGCAGACCTACCGCAACGTGGGGGAGGTGACCGACGACCACATCATCTCCATCAAGAAGCAGATGGAGGCGCTGGTGGAGCCCCTCGAAAAGATTGCGGGGGTTCGCTTCGAAAGGGAAAAGCTGCAGGAAGCGGTGCGCTTGTCCCGGAAATGCTCCGATCTGTGGAAGGAGGTCCTCGACACGGCTTCCGCGGTGCCCTCCCCCATCACCTTCTTTGACGGAACGACGCTGATGGGAGCGGCCGTTGTCGGAAGAGGAACGCAAAAGGCCAACGACGTCTACAACATCCTCCTTGAGGAACTCAACGACCGTATCGCGAAAAATGAAGGGGCCATCGAGGAGGAAGGATACCGCCTGTACTGGGACGGTATGCCGGTCTGGGGTCGGCTGCGGATGCACGCGGAGCTTTTCGCCGGTTTGAAGACCAACGTCCTGGCCTCCACCTACTGCAACAGCTGGATCTTCAGCGCCCTCGATCCCGCCGCACCCTTCACCAGCATGGCGAGGGCCTACACCGAACTGTTCATCGTTCGCTCGGACGAGTACAAGGAAAAATACATCCGCGAGATGCTCGAATTTTTCAAGTGCGACGGCATCCTGTACCACGATGCGAAGACCTGTCCCAACAACACCAACTGCCGCTACGGCATGCCGCAGCGGTTGCAAGACGAAACCGGAATCCCCAGCGTTACGATCCACGGTGACCTGAACGACCTGCGCCTTCTCTCCGACGAACAGACCAAGACCAACGTGGAGGCGTTCATCGAACAGCTGGAGGAAAGAAGGTAACAGCCGTTTGACGGTCTGCATGGAGGAAAACGGCATCCCGGCATTGGGATCGTTCAGGACGGAATACAGGAGGAAACCCATGTTAGACGCAGTGTTCAAACCCAGGGGCGTGGCGGTCATCGGAGCGTCCTCCAAGGAGCTCCACATCGGCAACCGGGTGATCCGGAACCTGGTGGACTTCGGCTTCACCGGCGGCATCTATCCCATCAACCCCAAGGCCGACGAGATCCGAGGGTTGAAGGCCTACAAGTCCCTCCTGGACGTCCCGGGGGACGTCGACGTGGCCCACATGGTCATTCCCGCCAAGTTCGTTCCCATGGCCATGGAGGACTGCGGAAAAAAGGGGGTTCAGCATGTGATCATCAACTCCGGCGGATTCTCGGAGACCGGACCGGAGGGAGAGAAGATCGAAAAGGCGTTTCTCGAAGTCGCCGCCAAATATGGCATCCGGGTCTTTGGCCCCAACTGCCAGGGAGTTATCAACACCGATCCCGCCTACCGCGCGTATTGCAACTTCACTTTCACCTTTCCGGGCCCCGGAGCCATCTCCATCGTGGCGCTGTCCGGCGGGGTGGCGGAGGTCATCCACCAGGGCTTCGCTGCCGCGGGTGTCGGAACCCGCATCTATGCCTCCAACGGCAACGCCTGCGACGTTTCCATTCCTGAAATCATCGACTATCTGGCCGGTGACGAGGGAACCCGGGTCATCGTGACCTACGTGGAGGGTCTGCGGGAGCCCGCGGCATTTCTGGAGGCCGTTACCAATGCCGCGGCCAGAAAACCCGTTCTGGCCATGAAAGCCGGCCGGACCGCAGAAGGAGCCAAGGCGGCGGCTTCCCACACCGGAGGATTGGCCAAGGAGGACCTGGCCACCGATCTCATCTTCGACAGGGCCGGCGCACTGACCTTCACCGATGAGGGGGAGATGATCCAGGCGGCCATCGCGTTCGCCAGCCAGCCCCTTCCGAAGGGAAGCCGGGTGGGCCTCATCACCAACACCGGCGGCCCGGCGGTGATCGCCACCGACATCCTCGTGGGCGCGGGTCTCACGCTGCCCCCGCTTTCCGATGCCACACAAGCGCGGCTGAAGGAGACGCTCTTTCCCGAGGCTTCGGTGAAAAACCCTGTGGACGTTCTGGCCACCGGAACGGCCGAGCACTACCGGGCCTGCATGGACGCCATGATGGAAGACGACGCTTTCGACGCCGTGCTCGTCCACTTTGTGACGCCCTTTTTCGTGGACACCGACAGCATCGCCCGTGAGATCGCGGAAGTCAATCGGCAGCGGAAAAAGCCGCTGGTGTGTAACCTCATGACGGATCGAAAGCAATGGACCGAAACGGTGGGCATTCTCAAAGAGGCCGAGGTCCCGTTTTTCGCGCTGCCCGGAGAAGCCGCTAGAGCCATGGCATCCCTGGTGCGCTACCACAAGATCCAAAGCCGTCCCGCCGGAGAAATCCAGACCTTTACGGAGATTCGGGCCGAAAAAGCACGCGGCATCCTCGAAAACGCGCAGGCGGCGGGCCGAAACCAACTTGCGGCGGAAGAAGTCTACCGGATCCTGGACGCCTACGGCTTCCCCACGGCATCGTGGCGAACGGCCGACGATCCGGATGCAGCGGCGAAGGCGGCCGAAGAGATCGGATTTCCCGTGGTACTCAAGGCGGACGCGGCTTCCGTGCTGCATAAAAGCGACATGGGGGGCGTGGCCGTGAACCTGGCCGATGCCGATGCCGTTCGTGAGGCGGCCGAACGGATGCAGTCCAACATCGATGCCGACGACTTGCGGTTTTTCGTCCAGGCGTTCGTACCCGACGGACTGGAGGTCATCCTGGGCGCCAAGTCCGAGCCGGGCCTCGGGCATCTGTTGATGTTTGGTCTGGGAGGAATCTTCGTGGAGGTGCTCAAGGATGTCGTCTTCCGACTGACGCCGGTCACGGACGCCGAGGCCGGGCGGATGCTGGAGGACATCACCGGGGCACCCCTGCTGGAGGGCGTCCGCGGACAGAAAGGGGTGGACAGGGCGGCTCTGGCGTCGTTGATCCAGCGGCTCTCCCGCCTGGTATCCGACCTGCCGGAGATCGCCGAAATGGACCTAAACCCGGTGAAGGCGCTTTCCGACCGCGTCGTCGTGGTGGATGCGCGCATCGCACTGTGACACATCCGCATCAGCGGCCGTCATCGGTTTTTGGAATGCGGAGGAGATCATGACCTGCTGGATGAACCTCGGACAGCACCTGAAAGTCAATGCAAAGAAATATCCGGAGACTGTCGCCCTCAGAGACGCCAAGCGCAGCTTCACCTATCCGGAAACCAACCGGAGAGTGAACCGTCTCGCCCACAGCCTGGAAGCTCTCGGCCTGCAAAAGGGCGAAAAGGTTGCGGTGCTCCTGGAAAACAGCATCGAAATCGTCGAACTCTACCTGGCCACGGCCAAGATGGGCCTGGTGATCGTACCCATCAACTTCCGCCTGGTGGGTAGGGAGATCGAGTACATCGTAAACAACTCCGATGCACGGGCCTTTGTGGTCCACGACGAGTTCACCGCCGAGGTGGACTCCATCAAGCCAGAGCTGACCAACGTGGACGCGGACCATTACGTGGTGGTCGGCCAGCCGATCGAGGGGTACCGGGAGTACGAGGATTTCATACGCGAGGCGGATGACACAGAGCCCGAGGTTGCGGTGGATTCCAGGGATCCATGGATTCTGATCTACACCTCCGGAACGACGGGAAAACCCAAGGGTGTCGTTCGATCGCACGAGTCCCACATTTCCTTCTATCTGATCAATGCCATCGACTTCGGGTTCCACGAAAACGACGTCTGCCTGAACGTGATGCCCTTGTGCCATATCAACTCCACCTTCTTCACTTTCACATTCACCTACATCGGGGCCACGGTGGTGATCCATCCGGCACGCTCCTTTCGCCCCGATGAAATCCTGGAGATCATCGAAGGGGAAAAGATCACATTCATCTCGCTGATTCCCACCCACTACAACCTCATCCTCAACACCAGCGAGGAAGCCCGCCAGAGGGATCGCAGCTCGATCCGCAAACTACTGTGCTCCTCCGCGCCGGCGCGAAAGAGCATGAAGCTGGCCATCATGGAGTTTTTCCCGGGCGTGGAACTCTACGAAGCTTACGGATCCACAGAGGCCGGTATCGTCACCGTGCTCAAACCCGAGGACCAGATGCGCAAGCTTGGATCCATCGGCTACGAGTCGCTGGGCACGGATTTCGTCAAGATCCTGGGACTCGACAAGAAGGAGTTGGGGGTCGGGGAGGTGGGCGAGCTCTATTCCCGGGGCCCGATGCTTTTCGACGAATACTACAAACTTCCGGAAAAGACCGCCGAAGCCTTCGCGGGGGAATGGTTTTCCGCCGGCGACATGGCCGTAAAGGACGAGGACGGCTTCTACCAGATCGTGGACCGCAAAGACAACATGATCATCACCGGCGGGGAGAACGTCTACCCCAGCGAGGTGGAGGAAGTCATCGGCAGCATGCCGGAGGTTTTCGACGTGGCCGTCATCGGGGTTCCGGACGAAAAATGGGGCGAGCGGGTGGTGGCGGTGGTGATTCCCATGCGGGAGATCGACGAGAGAACCGTCATCGACGGCTGCCGGGGCAAACTGGCAGGCTACAAGATCCCCAAGGAAGTCCGCTTTATCAATCAGGAAGAGATGCCTCGCACACCCACCGGGAAGATTCTGCACAGGCGGTTGCGGGAAAAATTCGGAAGTCCCTAACCAACCAAACGACAACCCGTCAGGAGAGATCGACAATGTTGAAAAAAGCATTCATTCCGTACAAAGGCTACTACTCCACACCGTTTGCACGATGGCAGGGAACGCTGGCCAACGAAAACGCCGTCGTTCTGGCCGCAGCGACCGCAAAGCGGTGGTTTGCCGAAAAGGGCCTGGAGCCCAATCAGGTGGACTACGTGATCCTGGGCATCACCATCGGACAGCCCAAGTGGTTTTACGGCAGTCCGTGGGCCGCGGCCATGATGGGCGCGGAGGGCACGCCGGGGACCATTCTCAGCCAGGCTTGCACCACTTCGGCCACTTGCATTTTTCAAGCCGCACTGGGTGTGGAAAACGGCCTGTACGAAATGCCCTATGCCCTGATGACCGACCGCACCTCCAACGGGCCGCATACCATATGGCCCAACCCCAACGGACCGGGCGGCGAGGTCATCTCCGAAAACTGGCTGATGGACAATTTCAACCGGGATCCATGGGCGAAAAACGCCATGATCCAGACAGCGGAAAACGTGGCCAGGGAGGCCGGATTCAGCCGCGAGGAATGCGACGCCGTCGCGTTGCGCCGATACGAGCAGTACGCCGAAAGCCTGGCCGACGATCGAGCGTTCCAGAAAACCTATATGATCCCGGTGGAGGTGCAAGTGTCCCGGAAAAAAACGGTGACACTGGAAGCCGACGAGGGCGTGATGCCCACTACCGCGGAGGGCCTTGCCAAACTTCGCCCAGTGATACCCGAGGGCTGCCACACCTTCGGCTCCCAGACCCATCCGGCCGACGGCAACTGCGGCGTCATCGTCACCACACGGGACCGGGCAAAAGAAATCAGCGCCGACCCCGCACGGGACGCCCAGGTGGTCTCCTACGGCTATTCCCGTGCCGAAAAAGGCTACATGGCCAAGGCCGTGGTTCCGGCGGCCCGAATGGCGCTCGAAAAGGCCGGCATCACCATCGATGACGTGGCGGCCGTCAAGACCCACAACCCCTTTGCCGTCAACGATCTGTACTTCGCCCGCGATTTCGGCATCGACGTCAACGGCTTCAACAACTACGGCTCGTCCCTGATCTTCGGTCACCCGCAGGGACCCACCGCCGGGCGCCTCATTGTCGAGGGCATCGAAGAGGTGGCGGCCAAGGGCGGCGGGTACCTCCTGTGGGCCGGCTGCGCGGCCGGAGACACCGGGGGAGCCTTGGTGGTAAAGGTCGGTTCGTAAACCCAACGCCCCCCTCCACGACGGTATCGATTCTGCCGAATGGGCCGGCTCCGCTCCATTGCAGGGCCGGCCCGGTGTTTTCGTCCGCGGCGAAAACGGTGGATAGACAGAAAAGGCATGTGGACGAGGCGAGGATGAAAAAGGCGAAATGTCTTGCGGTCTTGGGAACCGGATCGGATGTGGGAAAAAGCGTCGTCTCTACGGCCCTCTGCCGCTGCCTGTCCGACGACGGCTACTCGGTGGCGCCCTTCAAGGCCCAGAACATGTCCAACAACTCCGGCGTCACCCCCGAGGGCTTGGAAATGGGCCGGGCGCAGATCGTGCAGGCCGAAGCCTGCCGCCTCGCTCCTCATGTGGACATGAACCCGGTGCTTCTCAAGCCCACCAGCGAGATGGGATCCCAGGTGGTGCTTCTGGGCGAGGTGGTGGGCAGCACCGGCGCTGCCGACCGCCGCCGTCGCAGGGATGGATACTTTCCCGAGGCCGCGGCGGCGCTGGAGCGAATCCGTGCGATCTGCGACGCAGTGGTGATGGAGGGGGCCGGCTCCTGTGCGGAAGTCAATCTGATGGACCGGGACATCGTCAACCTGCGCATGGCCGCCCATGCGGATGCGCCGGCGATCCTGGTGGCCGATATCCACCGGGGCGGGGTTTTCGCACAAATCGTCGGAACCCTTGCCTGCCTCCCGAAACCGCAGCAGGAGCGCATCCGCGGTTTCATCATCAACCGGTTCCGCGGGGACATCCAGCTTTTCGAAGAAGGGGTGCGATGGATCGAGAAGCGCACGGGCAGACCCGTTTTCGGGGTCATTCCCTGGTACGAGGACATCCGCATCGAGCCGGAGGACTCGGTGGTTATCGAGTCTCCCCGGCATCCCCGACAGCCCCCCTCGGCCGGGAAGCCGGCCGTGGCCGTCATCCGGCTGCCCCACATCTCCAACTTCAACGACTTCGACCCGCTGTTGGCCGTGGAGGGATTGGAGGTGCTGTTTGTGGAGAGGCCGCAGGACCTTTCGGGATATCGGTCCGTGATTCTCCCCGGATCCAAGAACACGCGCTGGGACCTGCAATGGCTGCACACCACCGGATGGACGGAGAAGCTGCGATGTCATGCCCGGGGGGGCGGATCGATCCTCGGCGTCTGCGGCGGTTACCAGATGCTGGGCAGAAGGGTCCGTGATCCGCAGGGCCTGGAAGGCCGTCCAGGAGACACGGAGGGCCTGGGGCTTTTGCCCGTCGAAACCGAGCTGAGAGCGCCCAAGACCACCACCGTAACCCGGTTTTCATGGGGGAAGGCAGTGGGCCTCGGATATGAGATCCACATGGGACAAACGCTGCGCACGGGCGGCACCCCGATGTTTGCCGTAACCTCGCGCAACGGGCTTTCTGCAGACGATACGGACGGGGCGGTAGACGCCGACGGAAGGATATCGGGCACCTACATCCATGGCCTGTTCGATGCACCGGGCGTTCTATCCCGATGGTTGGGGAAGATCGGCCTGGGAGAGCTGGCAGTGCCAGAGATCGGCGGGCTGGAGGCCAGAAACCGTCAGTATGACCGCCTGGCCGCGCACTTTCGACGCTACGTTGACGTGGGGTCGCTGGAGGCGCTTCTGTTCAGGGACCGCAAGGAGTAAGGTACAGGAGACGCCCTGCCGAGGTCACTTCAACGATCCACTCGGCCGCCACTGCAGCCGGCGGCAAGGCCGAACCCCGAAACCGGAACCCTAAGCCCTTTGCCT
The DNA here is from genome assembly GCA_022340405.1 of Desulfobacteraceae bacterium. Classification (GTDB taxonomy): domain Bacteria; phylum Desulfobacterota; class Desulfobacteria; order Desulfobacterales; family JAJDOA01; genus JAJDOA01. Next base: position 24,239 of record JAJDOA010000219.1, read on the forward strand.
GGAGAAACAACCGTCCCATGCTCTACGGTCACGGCGGCAACATTCGCGAGACGGCGCGGCAGGTCGGATGCGACCCGTCGGAAATCGTTGACATGAGCAGCAACGTCAACCCGCTCGGGCCTCCCCCGGGCCTGATCGACCGTCTGCACCTCGGTCTGGGCGAAGTCGGTAGGCTTCCGGAAGTCGATGCCGGGGCCAGCATCGAGGCCATGGCCGGCTTTTTGGGAATCGGTGCGCAGCGGCTTGCGTCGGGAAACGGGACCACCCAGTTCATCTACATGCTGCCCGGAATATTGGACACGAGGCAGGCACTGATCGTCGGGCCCACCTACGCCGACTACGCCTCCGCCTGCCGCATGTCGGATGTTCGAACCCGGTTGTTGTCCAGTCGGGAGGAAGACGGTTTTCAGGTGGATCCGAGCCGCCTGGAGGGCGCGCTGGCCGGGGTGGACACCGTGTTCGTCTGCAATCCGAACAACCCTACGGGTGTTCTGGTCCCACCGGAGCAAATCCGCCGGCTGTGCCGACGCTACCCCGGAGTCCGCTTCGTCGTGGACGAGTCCTATTTCCCTTTTGTTACGGAGAGGACAGCAAGGAGTCTGGTGGGGAGCTCGGCGGACAACCTGCTGGTTCTGATCTCCGATTCGAAGATCTACCGTCTGCCCGGACTTCGGATCGGGTTCCTGTACGCCTCGAAGGCCACGACCCGCCGGGTCCGGGAAGCCATACCGCCCTGGAGCGTGAACGCATTGGCTCAGGAGGCCGTTCGCTTTCTCTGCGAAAACGAGGGGGAGACGCGGCGGTTTGTCCGGTCTTCGGCCCGCAAGATGGAGGAGCAGCGGAACGCCTTCTCCCGGGCGCTGCGGCGGGTTCCTTCCCTGGCGATCTATCCGAGCCGGACCTCTTTTCTGCTCCTGGGTCTTCCCGCGGCTCTTCGCGCTCCTGAGGTCTGCCGCCGAATGGCGCAGCAGCACTATCTCCTGCGCGACTGCAGCAACTTCGATGGCTTGTCCGATCGGTTCGTCCGCGTTTCCCTTCAAACCGGCGAGGTGAACCGGAAAGCAGCCGATGCGCTTGTCGAGGTGCTCTCGTCCTAAAAGAGATAGGGCCTTTCTTCGGGTTGATCCTGCAGCGCCTGCCAGAAATCCGTTCCTTTTATGGCTTGCTTTTCAATGAAACCCCGCCCCTGCAAAAAACAGGAAAAGCCCAATTCCACCGGAACCAGTTTTTGACAATTGCTACAGAAACAGCCTTCTAAGTCATCGACATTAGATGGGAGCGAAGATTGGTGGACGTGTTGCGCAGCCCGAACTTCTGGCGCAGGTTCTTTCGGTGAAAGTTGATCGTCGTGACGGAAACGTTGAGAATATCGGCGATCTCCTGGCTGGTTCGACCCTCCTTGACCAGCGCGGCAACCTGAATTTCTTGCGGGGTGAGAATGCTCTTGGCGGTGGACATCCGCTGAAGAAACGGTGAGATGACATCGTCGAGGTGCGATTCGATGATTTCCAGCAGCGTCCGGTCTCGGGGCTTGAGGCGGGAGGTTTTCAGCTTTTCCACATAGGGAAGCACGAGTTGGCGGACGTTGGACAGCACCTTCTGCTCGAGTTCGTGTTTGTCCGACTCTCGCTGTTTGAGCAGCACTTTCAGTGCGATGTTGGCCTCCTCCAGGCTCTGGGTCTGCTGTTCCAGTTCCGCTTCGTGCTGGCGAAGGGATTCCTCCGTAAGCTTGAGTGCCGTGATATCTTCATGGCTCACGATGATTCTCACCGGACCCGAATACAGCACCCGGACCGCCCGCATGTAGTACCAGTGCTTTTCCTCCGGGGAGTGACAGGGATAATCGTATAGAAAGATCTCCTGCCTTCCCTCCGCCACGGCCTTGATACCCACCACCACGGCAGCGGCATCCGGGTCGCCGGCTTCGGCCGCCTGGCGGCACACCGTGAGATAGTTCTCCCCAACCGAATCGACGGAGCCCTCCATGTCGTTGGTTGTCGCATATTCCCGCCAGGCCTGGTTGGTGTCCAGAATCCGCCCTTCCGCGTCGATGATGGCAATGTTGGCGGAGAGGGAATCCAGAACGGTGCGGGCGAAGGGATCGGACAGGCGTCCTTCCGCAGGTTGTGCCTTGGATATCGACTCTGGGTCCATGAATCCTCCACGTATGGGGTGTTGTTTCAGAAAGCCACTGCAACATCATAGCTTTCGTTTGCATGGTTGGCAAGCGGTGGACGGCTCTCGCAGCGGTTTTCCGCCGCCGGATGCACACGGAAAAGGATGCCGGCCACGCTTGAAAGTTTTGCGAAGGAATGATAGGGAAAAAAGGCTTATACCGGGCGGCAGCAACGACATGCCCGAACCATGCTGAACCCCAAACGCAGATGGTGGAGGACCATGAACGACATCCTTTTCAGTTCCTGGGGCGGTAACATCGTCGACAACCGCGACAAGGATCCGGGGGCTTTCCAGGTTCCGGAATCCCTCGCATTTCCAGAAACCTTCGGCAAGGACGAAGCCGTCAAAGCGTTGATCGGCTGGTACGGATTGGTGCTGCGATCGGCCGACGTCCACGTCGTGGACCTGTGCCGGTCCTACATCGAAGCCGTAAGCCAGGCATCCTGCGGCAAGTGCATTCCGTGCCGGACGGGAACCAACGTCATGGCCGGCATTTTGCAGCGGATCTGCGCGGGAAAGGGGAAAACGGGAGACTTGAAGCGACTGCGCGAGCTGGCGGAAACCATCCGCGCCGCATCCAAGTGCCAAGTGGGCCAGACCGGTCCCGTTGCCCTCATCGATGCCCTATCCCATTTCGAGGAAGTTTTTCGAGATGCCATCACCAGCGGAGAAGTGATCGAAGCCGGCGATTACCGCTCCACGGTCAGCGCCCCCTGCATGGACGCCTGCCCGATTCATCTGGACATCCCCACCTATGTGGAGTGCATCCGGGAAGGCCGATACCAGGACGCTCTGGAGGTGATACGGGAGCGGCTGCCGCTGCCCGGCGTCGTCGGGCGCGTGTGCGTGAGGCCCTGCGAAGAAAACTGCCGCAGGGCCAACATGGACGATTCCGTTTCCATCAAATACCTCAAGCGTTTCGTGGCGGACCAGGAACTGGCGTGCCACTGTCGCCCTCACTACACGGTGGATCAGCCGTCGGAGAAAACCGGCAAGGTCGCCGTCGTGGGCGCTGGACCGGCCGGAGTCACCTGTGCCTACCACCTGGCCCGCAGGGGCCACGAGGTCACCATCTACGAAAGTCTGGGGGAACCAGGGGGAATGGCCGCCATGGGAATTCCCGACTACCGCCTGCCTCGCGACGTTCTGCAGACGGAAGTGGGTTGGATCGAGGATCTCGGCGTCAAGATCCACTACAACACCGCCGTGGGCAAGGATATCAAGCTTTCCGAACTGGAGGAGCAAAACGACGCCGTATTCGTGGGCATCGGGGCCCAGAACAGCACCTCCATGCGGGTGGAGGGCGAGGACAAGGGCTACGAAGGCTTCATTCCCGGCGTCGCCTATCTTCGGGCGGTCAACGAAGGCTACGACCCCTATCCCGAGGGCAAAAAGATGGTGGTCATCGGCGGCGGCAACGTGGCCATCGACTGCGTTCGCTGCTCGTTCCGCATCGGCAAGGAAGACGTCCACCTGGTGTACCGCCGAACGGAAAAAGAAATGCCGGCCGACGATGTGGAAATCGAGGACGCCAAAGAAGAGAAGGTGAAGTTTCACTTTCTCACCACGCCCGTGCGCATCCTGGAAAAGGACAACAAGGTGGTCGGACTGGAATGCATTCAGATGAAGCTCGGCGAACCGGACGCCAGCGGCCGCCGACGGCCGGTGCCCGTGGAGGGCTCCGAGTTCGTCTTTGACTGCGACCTGGTGATCCCGGCCATCGGTCAGCGCGTGGACCTCAGCCTGCTGGAAAGCGTCGACGGTGTCGAAACCACGCGCTGGCAGACCCTCGTTGTGGATGAGTTCACCAAACAAAGCACCCGGCCGAAAATCTTTTCCGCGGGTGACTGCGAAACCGGCCCTGGAGCCCTGATCACGGCCTGTGCCGGCGGCCGGAAAGCCGCTATCAACATCGACCGAATGATCAACGGCCTGGAACTCGTCTGGGAGGAAGGCGACCATTTCGACAAGCTCTTCGACGCCGTCAAGCTCTACGACGCCGACGAGGACATCGGCATACCCGGCGGCGGCCCCCGCAAGCATTTGAAGATGTTGCCACCGGATTCCCGAAAATACACTTTCGACGAAGTCGAGGCCGGCTTTCCGGTGGCCGATGCCGTGGCCGAGGCCCGGCGCTGCCTGCGCTGCTACCGGGTGGCCACGCTGGCCGTGTAAACGGCGGAGATCCGACACCGAACCGAAAAAGCCGCCGGGTTTCCGGCGGTTTTTTTATGTGGAGATATAGCAATTGTCAAAAATATGTTCCGATTGGAATGGCCTTTTTCTTGTCTTTCGTAGGGGCGGGGTTTATCCCCGCCCGTTCGGGGTAGGTGATCCCACCAGCGGGAGGGGATCAACCCCTCCCCTACCGATCGATTTAGGGGCTGTTTCTACATTAGGATTTTGGTTCAAGGTCAAGGAGGATCCGAATTTTCAGCTGCAGGAATACGGCTGTATTTCGAGGACTGGAAACGCGGACCCGACGCCGAGATGGGGCCAAAAGACAATGTAGAAACAGCCCCTAGAAGCCATATCGGAAACGGAACAGAATTCTGACAATCGCTAAAGAAGCAACGCCCAGCATCCGGGGTTTGTCGTGTCCTTGCCCGTCATTGCACTGGAGCCCTTTTTTGGCGGATCCCACAGGCAATTCCTGCTGGGACTGAAGGCCCATGCGGACCTGGATCTGCGGATCCTGCCCATGTCCCCGCATCATTGGAAGTGGCGGATGCACGGGGCCGCACAGCACTACGCCGATCTCTTCCGGAGGGAAGCCATCCCTCCCGGGGTCGTACTGGCCTCCGACTTCGTTCACCTGGCTGCGCTGCGCGGGCTGATACCCTCTCCGGAACGGTGGTCGTGGCTTCTGTATTTCCACGAGAACCAGCTCACCTATCCTTTCCGCCAACAACGGAAAAGAGACCTGGCCTTTGCCCACATGAACATCCAGTCGGCCCTGGCCGCCGAAAGGGTCTACTTCAACTCCTCCTTTCACCAGACGGATTTTCTCAGGGCGATTCCCGCGTTCTACGGACATTTTGCCGACTACAGGCCGAAGGATGCCGCGCGGCGGATCCTGGAAAAGGCGGCGGTGTTGCCGCTGGGTTTGGAACTGCGGCGCTACGACACCGTGTTGGCTGCCTGCGCAGGACGGGGGGCCGGCATTGTGCTGTGGAACCAGCGGTGGGAACACGACAAAAATCCTGAGCTCTTTTTCCGAACGCTGTTCCAACTGGCCGATGACGGGGTCCCTTTTCAGCTGATCGTCTGCGGAGAACGATTCGAAGAATACCCCGAAATCTTCGACACCGCTCGTCGGCGCCTCGCCCGCCATACGCTCCACTGGGGGTACGTAAAGGAATGGCGGCGCTATGCCGAACTGCTGCAAGGTTCCGACATCGTGGTGTCGACTGCCCGTCATGAATTTTTCGGGGTTTCCGCCCTGGAGGCCCTTTACTGCCGATGCTATCCCCTGTTTCCCAAGCGGCTGGTGTACCCGGAGTACATCCCGGGTGACCGCAGGAGACAGAACCTGTACACGTCGGATCGCGATCTGTACCGGAAACTGAAATTCGCCCTCACTCGAATCGCGGAGACCCGGAGCATCCATTTTCGGGATGTGGCGGCATCATTCGACTGGACGCGAATGGCTCCGTTGTGGCGCGAGGCGTTGGGGGGACCTGGATAGACAGAACCCATCGCAAAATTAGGATTTTCATTCAAGGTCAAGGAGGATCCGAGTTTTCAGCCGCAGGAATACCGGGGTATTTCGAGGACTGGAAACGAGGACCCGACGCCGAGATGGGACGAAAAGACAATTTTGAGATGGGTTCTAACAAAAACCCCGGGCCGTTCGGGGGCACCGGGGTTTCGGTATACGTGCATCAGCGCAGAAGCCGGGATCAGGCAGCTCTTTTCTCCAGTTTCACGGCGCACACCTTGAATTCTGGGATGCCGCACACCGGGTCCAGCGCCGCGTTGGTGAGCTTGTTGGCCGCGGCCTGGGCGTAGTGAAAAGGCATGAAAACCGTCCCGGAAACGGCTTTTTCCGAAATTTGTGCGCGGGCGGTCACCTTGCCTCTTCGGGAAGCGACGCTGACCGTGTCTCCGTCCGCGATGCCCAACCGCTGGGCGTCCTCGTCGGCGATCTCCACGAAGCCCTCCGGAGCGATCTCGTTGAGGCCCTCGGATTTCATGGTCATGGTGCCGGTGTGGTAGTGGTAGAGCACCCGCCCTGTGGTGAGGTACAGAGGATAGTCCTCGTCCACCTGCTCGGCCGGCGCAACGTATTCGATGGCATGGAACAATCCCTTTCCCCGAGTGAACATCTCCCTGTGCAGGATGGGAGTTCCCGGGTGCTCCTCGTTTGGGCACGGCCAATGAATGCCCTCGCCTTCGATGCGTTCGTAGGTGATGCCGGCATAGGAAGGCGTTACCTTCCGAATCTCCTCGAACACCGCCTCGCTGTCTGCGTACGACATGGGGTACCCCATCCGATTGGCCACGTCGCAGAGAATCTCCCAGTCGTAGTGGGCCTGCCCGGGCGGCTCCACCGCCTTGCGAACCCGCTGCACGCGCCGCTCGCTGTTGGTGAAGGTTCCCTCTTTTTCCGCAAAACAGCGGGAGGGCAGCACGACGTCGGCCATCTGGGCGGTCTCGGTGAGAAAAATGTCCTGCACCACGAGAAAATCCAGGTGTTTGAGGCACTCCTCCACATGGTTGAGGTCGGCGTCGGACACCATCGGGTTCTCACCGATGATGTACATGGCCTTGAGCGTTCCATCATGAGCCGCCGGAAACATCTTCGTCACAGTCAATCCGGGTTTGGTGGACAGGCTGGTCACGCCCCAAGCCTCTACGAACCGCGCGGACACGGCTTTGTCGATTACCGGCAGATAGGCCGGAAAGACATTGGGCAGGCCGCCCATGTCGCAGGCTCCCTGCACGTTGTTCTGGCCCCGGAGCGGGTTGACCCCTCCCCCCTCCATGCCGAGAAAACCGCACAACATGGACAGGTTGGCCAGGCTTTTGACGTTGTCGGTCCCTGTGGTGTGCTGGGTGATGCCCATGCAGTAGAGGATGCTGCCCTTTTTGGCGGCAGCGAAGGTCCGGGCCGCCTCCTTCAGGGATTCGGCCGGAATGCCGGTGATTTCCTCCACATGCTCGGGGGTGTATTTTTCCACGACCTTGCGAAGGGTTCCGAATTCTTCGGTTCGTTTTTCGATAAAATCTTCGTCGTGTAGATTTTCATGCAAAATGACGTTCATCAGGCCGTTGATCCAGGCCACGTCGGTTCCCAATCGGGGTCGAATCCACAAGTTGGCGAATTCGGTCATCTTGATTCGCCGGGGGTCCACAACAATGAGCTTGGCACCTTTGAACTTCACCGCCCGTTTCACGAAGCTGGACAGCACGGGATGGTTTTCCGTAGTGTTGGAACCGGTGACCAGGATCACCTCGGCATCCCCGATGTCGGCGATGGTGTTCGTCATCGCTCCACTGCCGAATGCTGCGGCCAGACCGGCCACGGTGGAGCTGTGTCAGAGACGTGCGCAGTGGTCGATGTTGTTGGTTTTCAGCACCGCCCTGGCAAATTTGTTGGCGACGTAATTCTCTTCGTTGGTGATGCGCGCCGAAGTGAGCATCCCGATGGCATCTCCGCCATGATCGTTTTTGACCTGGCCGAGTTTTTTGGCCACCAAATCGAGCGCTTCCTCCCAGGTGGCTTCGCGGAATGTTCCACCCTCCTTGATCAAAGGAGCGGTGAGTCGGTTCTCGTCCCCGACGAAATCATATCCGAACCGGCCCTTGACGCAGAGGCTGCCGTGGTTGGGCGCCGACTCTTCCACACCGGTGACTTGTTCGATCCGGTTTTCTTTCACGTGGAGCCACATCTGGCACCCGACGCCGCAATAGGTGCAGGTGGTTCGGACCTTTTCGGTTTCCCAGGGCCGGGCCTCGTAGCGCACATTTTTGAGCACCAGGGCCCCCACCGGGCACACCTGAACGCACTCTCCGCAGAATACGCAATCCGAGTTTTTCAGCGGGCGGTCTTCGGGTCCGGTCACGATTTTGGTGGCGGCGCTTCGATAACCGAACTCGATGGCCTCGTTGACCTGGACGTCGTTGCAGGCCTGAACGCAGCGGCCGCAGAGAATGCAGCGGGAGAAGTCGCGGACGATGAAAGGGTTGACCGTTTCCATGGGGTAGGGCACGGGTGTTTCCAGCTCGGGTTCACTGCTGACCTGATAGCGGTAGGCCAGGTCCTGCAGCCGACAGTCTCCCCAAACCGGGCAGAGTTCGTCGGCCCCGTCTGCCTGCATCACCTGCAGCTGAAAACTCGTCCAGTCGTCTCCCGCATGGCCCCGGACGGCACAGTTGTGATTGCCTGAGGACAGCATCAGGCGGATGATCATTTTCCGCGCCTCGACAACGGCGGACGATTCGGTCTGCACCACCATGCCAGCGGCGGCCGGCGTCGCGCACGAGGCGAGGAGCTGAGTCGCCCCCTCGACTTCCACCACGCACATCCGGCAGATGCCGGTGGGCATGGCGCTTTTCAAATGGCAGAGGGTGGGGATGTCGATGTCGTTTCTGCGGGCCACATCCAAAATGGTTTCCCCGGGTTCGAAAGCCAGTTCGTTTCCATTGATCACGAAAGTGTTTTCTCCGGCCATGTCAGTGCTGTCTCTCCTCAGGGTTTGGGGGTTGGGTCGGTTGCGGCGTGCGGCCGACAAACGTAGTCGCTGCACGCGGTTTCAACAGCCTGTTAGATGTAAAGGAAACCGCCCGGTTTGTCAATGTCGGATCGGCCACGGACCGGATCCCAACACCGAAGCCAGGGCCTCCAGCTACCGGTCCACATTCTCCGGACGCGCGGTGTGTCCTATGAGCCCGATGCGCCAGATTTTGGCGGCCAAGGGTCCGAGGCCGGCGCCGATCTCGATGCGGTGGTCTTCTCGCAGCCGGCGGCGGCAGAAGGGAATTTACATATCACAGCCCGCGGCCGCCATCAACGTGCCCTGCGGACAGCCGAATGTTGTTGACACATGTCACAATGTGGTATAAGCAGCGCCATAGTAGCAACGCAACGTACCGAAAAAATGAAACAGACGCTCGGAAAACTCGGTTTCCTTCTTCTCGCCGTCCTGCTGGGGGCAATCCCCGCTACCGGAGCCTTGACGGGTGCATCCCCATGTGCAGCCGCACCCTGTTGCTGCTCCGGTGTTTCCGCATCCGGCGGAAACGGCTATTCCTTTTCCATGGCGCCTCGAATGGAAGCCATGGACTGCTGTTCCCCAACGGCAGTCGGCCGTTGCCGCCTGCGTGCGGACGCGGTTCCCGCGCCAACCTGCTTCATCGGCAGCCATGCCTTTCATGCGGCAGGCTGGATTCTGCCAGCGGGAATCCGTATTTCTCTTTCCCCCGAAGGCGATAGCCAGCTGCGGCCCCCATCCGCAGATGGCTTGGCCCTTTATGGGGCGATTCCGCTGTACCTTGTGAAACAGACGCTCCTGCGTTGAGTGTCTGCACAATCCTTCCCACTGCGCAAAGCACCTTTGCATCTATCTGAACCGGGGGGTCCTCCGCAGGACGGCGTCCCCTATCGGAAAGAGTGCGCGACGAAACACCAGCGAACCGGCTGAAAGCGTATCGATGCCCCTGACCCTTGGGATGGGCCCATCGGCAACGACTCGTTTTGAAAAGAAGAAAAGGAGACATCCATGTCCAAAAGGACCCAAACCGACAAAAACCGCAAGCTTCAGGCAAAAAAGGACGCCGTAATGAAAACCCGGAAAGCCTCCCCTGACCGGAAAGGGATGGCCTCCCTGCTAGGATACGGCCTTGTCGCCGTTGTTTTGGCGGTGGCTGTGGCAGCCGCCTCCATGTGGTTTTTTGGAAACACCTCGAATACCGTCGCCGCCGATCGTCAAGACGCCCCCCTGGACGATGCCACCGTCGTAACACTGCCCGTATCCCGTTTCGAGGACGGCACGGCCCGACATTTCCAATACCGGCACGGAAACGACACCATTCGGTTTTTCGTGCTGAGGAGCGCGGACGGCGTCATCCGTGCGGCATTCGATGCCTGCGACGTATGCTGGCCCGCCGGCAAAGGATACTACCAGGAAGGGGACAACATGGTCTGCCGCAACTGCGGGAGGCGTTTTGCCTCCAACCGGATCAACGAAGTGAAGGGCGGATGCAATCCTGCACCCCTCACCCGAAGCATCGTCGGGGAGAATCTGATCATTCAGGTCTCGGACATTATCGAGGGAAAGGCATACTTCAACTATTCCGGAAAGGCATAGGACATGACGCTCAGAGAGATCGCCGTAAAGAGTTTGCTGCGCAGGAAGACGAAGGCGGCCTTCATCCTGGCCGGCCTGGTCATCGGTATCGCCACCACCGTGGCCATCATCAGCTACGCGGACGCCATGACCGGCGACATCAACGACAAGCTGGAAAAATACGGAGCCAATATCCTAATTGTGCCGCGCACCGACCATCTGAGCCTCACCTACGGCGGAATGGCGCTCGGAGGAGTGTCCTTCGAGATGCAAGAGATCCGGGAGGAGGACCTCGCCGCCATACAGACCATCGCGAATGCGCGCAACATCGCAGCGGTGGGACCGATGGTTCTGGGAGGGGTTCGGGTCAAGGGGCACCATGTACTCCTGGCCGGAGTGGACCTTCGCGTGGCGCCGGTACTCAAGCCGTGGTGGAAAATCGAAGGGGGCCGCCCCGGGCAAGGCCAGGTGCTGCTGGGAGCCGAGGCCGCCCGGGTCCTGGGTACGACCATCGGCGAGACCCTGCAGCTGGAGCAAGGCTCGTTGACGGTTTCCGGTGTCCTCCGACCCACAGGCTCTCAGGACGACCACCTCCTGATCAGCCCCCTGGCAACGGCGCAGCGTCTTCTCGGGAAGCAGGGCCAGGTCTCCATGGTGGAGGTGGCCGCACTGTGCAGCGAGTGTCCCATCAAGGAAATGGTCCAACAGATCACTGCGGCGCTGCCGGCGGCCAAAGTCATGGCCATTCAGCAGGTCGTCAAGAGCCGGATGGAAACCCTGGCGCAGTTCAAACGGTTCTCCTACGGCATCTCCGCAGTGGTGGTCCTGATCGGTGGATTGGTCGTGCTGGTGACCCTGATGGGCAGTGTACGGGAGCGGACCGAGGAAATCGGCATCTTCCGGGCCATCGGTTTCCGGCGCAAAGATGTGATGCGGATCGTGTTTATCGAAGTGGGCATCGTGTCCCTTCTGGCCGGCGGGATCGGCTATGCCGCCGGAATCGGAGCCGTCAAGGCGGGCCTGTTGTTGCTGTCTTCATCCGCAGTGGTGCCCGTGACCCCGGAGTTGGCAGCCGCTGCAGTGACCATGGCGGTAACCGTGGGGTTGGCCTCCAGCGCCT
>JAJDOA010000225.1 GCA_022340405.1 Desulfobacteraceae bacterium
TTCCATTGGGCGTCGGGTCACGTACATAGAACAATTGTCAAGATTCTGTTCCGTTTCCACCATGTGTTGATAGGAGGGGTTTATCCCAAATCCGGCTTCCTCCCCAGATCCCCCCTTGCCTGCTCGAAACCGTAGGCCGCCCTCAGCAGATCGGCTTCCTGGAAATGCTTGCCCATGAGTTGAAGGCCGATGGGAAGCCCCTTGGAGGAAAATCCGCAGGGAACCGATATGCCCGGAATGCCGGCCAGGTTCGCCGACAGGGTGAAGATGTCCGAAAGGTACATGGTCAGCGGATCGTCGGAAATCTCTCCGATCCGCGGCGCCGGTGAGGGCGCCACCGGGGCCGCGACAACGTCGCAGTGCTGCAGCGCCTGTTCAAAATCCCGTTTGATCAGGGTTCTCACCTGGGAGGCCTTTTTATAGTAAGCGTCGTAGTAGCCGGCAGACAGCGCATAGGTGCCGATGATGATCCGCCGCTGCACCTCCGGGCCGAAACCGGTGCTGCGCGTTTTCCGGTACATCCGCATGAGCTCGCCGGGTTCCGGGTGCCGGTAGCCGTATTTGACGCCGTCGTAGCGGGCGAGGTTGGAGCTGGCCTCGCAGGGTGCGATGACGTAGTAGGCTGCAACGACGAATTCGGTGTGCGGCAGGCTCACCTCCCGGCAGGTAGCCCCGCGGTCCTCCATGAGCTTCACTGCGGATTCCACGGCCGCGGACACCTCCGGATCCAGACCTTTTGTGACGGTGTATTCCTTGGGGATGCCGACGGTGATCCCGGAGAGCTCCCCCTCCCTCAGCAGCGCCGGATAGTCCGGAACGGGTTCCGGAACCGATGTGGAGTCCGCAGGGTCGTGACCGGCGATGGCATGGAGCACGAGGGCGGCGTCGGTGACGTTCTTGGTGAGAGGGCCGATCTGGTCCAACGACGAGGCAAAGGCCACAAGACCGTACCGGGAGACCCGGCCGTAGGTGGGCTTGAGTCCCACCACTCCGCAGTGGGAGGCCGGCTGGCGGATGGAGCCGCCGGTGTCCGATCCCACGGCGGCGGTGCACATGTCGGCGGCCACGGCCGCGGCGGAGCCACCGCTGGAGCCGCCGGGAACGCACTCGGTGTTCCATGGATTGCGGGTTGGGCCGAAGGCGGAATTTTCCGTGGTGGACCCCATGGCGAACTCGTCCATGTTCGCCTTTCCCACCACCACCGCGCCCGCCTGCCGAAGCTTTCGGGCAACCGTGGCGTCGTAGGGCGGGATAAAATTTTCGAGGATCTTGGAGGAACAGGTGGTGGGGATCCCTTTGGTGCAAATGAGATCCTTCACGGCCATCGGTATGCCGGTCAGGGGGGAGATGTCGCCATCGGCGATGGCGCGGTCCGCCTCCGCGGCCTGCTCCAGGGCCTGTTCGGCGCATACGGTGACAAAGGCGCCCAGCTTCGCATCCAGTTCTTCGATCCGATGCAGCACCGATTGCGTCAGTTCGGCGGAAGTGATCTCTCCGCCGCGCAGAAGACGCCCGGCCTGCTCCAGCGTCAACTCATACAGTTCCATGGGGGTCATCCGTTCCGTCATTCAATGATTTTGGGGACCGCGAAGCAGCCGTCCTCCGCTTGAGGCGCGTTGGAAAAGGCATCCTCTCGGCTGCATGCGGGGCTCTCGACGTCCTCCCGGAACGCATTGGTCAACGAAATGGCATGGGAAGTGGGAGAGACCCCCTCGGTGTCGACGCGGTTGAGGGCTTCCACGTAGGCCAGGATTTCCCCGATCTGATCGGCGAAACGGGCCACGGAAGCCTCGTCCAGATCGAGCCTTGCCAGATCCGCGACATGGAGCACTTCTTTTTTGGAAATGGTCATGAATCGTTCCTCTATCGTCGGCTCTGTGCGGCCCCTATCCAAATGGCGATAGGGTCCATTTATGGCGGTTGCCGGAATTCCGTTCCGTTTCAGCAAACATTTGGTTTCAACTGTAGGGGAGGGGTTTATCCCCTCCCGTTCTGGCTTTCCGTTGCGCTGCAGCGGGCGGGGATGAACCCCGCCCCTACAAAAGCCAAAAAAGGCCATTCCAATCGGAACCTATTTTTGGCAATTGCGCCAATGGATTTGGAGACGGGTCCCCGCTACAGGCAGCAGGCTATTGCCTAGGCACGATAATCCCTTCGAACCGCTCACCTTTCAACCGGGCGATGGTGTCGGAGGCGGAGGCGGCATCCGGGAAACTGCCCACCCGCACCCGGTACCAGGTTCCCTTCTCGGGAAGCCGGACCTCCACCAGATATGCCGGAAAACCCCTTCGCTTCAGCAATGCGACGGTATCGGCCGCTGCACCCCACTCCCGCATGGAGGCGACCTGCACGGTTAGCGGCAAACCGGTATGGGCCTTTTGCCGTTCTGCGCCCTTCGGCAGGGCGGCCACCTCCTCCGGTTCTGGCTGCGGCCGGGAAGGTTCCGGTTTCGCCGGGGCACGGGCCGGCGTTTCCGCTACCGACCGGGCCGGTGGAGGAGGCGAAGCCGTTTTCGTCTCGGGTTCGACGGCCTTCGGGGGCACCGGCTCCTGCTGGGCAGGAGGGTGCAGCGCAACATCTTCGCCGATATCCTCTTCCTTGAGGGCTTCGTAAAAGTCCAGTTCGGCCTTGGTCTCGATGGGCCGGCGGTTCAGTTTCGCCTGCCGCAGTTCGCGCTGCATCACCTGCTGGCGCAGTTCGGCCAACTCCTTCTGGAGGGCCTGAATGTCAAAGCGCACCGGTGCGGTTCCTCGACCCACCAGGATCCCCACGACGAACATGCAGGCGCCGACGAAGGTCACAAGAACCAGCAGACGCAGTGAGGCGGCGTTTTCCTTTCGGGGCGCCGCCTCTTTTCCCGAAGGTGATTTCCGCTTTTGAGTGCTTTGGGTTTTTACCATTTCGTGCAGCGGTCACATCGTAGTGGGAGCCGACACCCCGAGTGCCTTCAGGCCGTTTCGAATGACGTTTCGCACGGCCAGCACCAGACAAAGCCGCCCGCGCATCAATTGACGGTCCTCGACGAGAACGCGGTGTTTATTGTAGTAGGCATGGAATGCCGATGCAAGCTCCATCAAATAGAAGGCGACCCGGTGGGGCTCCATGAAGTCGGCTGCCGCGGCCACCACCTCCGGATACCGGGCCAGGGTCTGGATCAGCCGGGTTTCCTCCGCCTCTTTCAGCCGGGCCATGGCGTCCTCGTCGACATCGACACGGCCGAACCCCTTTTCCTGGGCCTTGGCTTCGATGCTGCAAATGCGGGCGTGCACGTATTGCACATAGTAGACGGGGTTCTCGTTGGTCTTTTTCTTTGCCAGTTCGAGGTCGAAGTCCAGCGGGCTCTCGTGGTGGCGGGTAAGGAAAATGAAGCGGGCCGCGTCGGAACCCACCTCGTCGATGACATCGCGCAGCGTGACAAACTCGCCGGCGCGGGTGGACATGGCCACCGGTTCCCCGCCCCGCAGCAGGTTCACCAGCTGCACCAGGATCACGTCGAACTGCTCTTTTCGGTAGCCGGAGGCCTCCAGCGCCGCCCGCATCCGTGGGATGTATCCGTGGTGGTCCGCACCCCATACGTCGATCACCCGCTCCAGGCCCCTTTCGAACTTGTTTCGGTGGTAGGCGATATCGGATGCAAAATAGGTGGTTTGGCCGTTGGACCGGATCACCACCCGGTCCTTCTCGTCTCCGAAACCGGAGGTTCGAAACCAGACGGCACCGTCTTTCTCGTAGACCAGAGCGTGCCGTTTCAGCTGCTGCACGGTGTCATCCACGCTGCCGTCGTCGTACAGGCTCTGCTCGCTGAACCACCGGTCGAAGGTTACACCGAATTGGTGCAAGTCGTCCCGAATCCCGTCGATGATGGCGGCAGCCGCGATCCGTGCGCAGTGCAGGACGGCCTTCTCTTCCTCCCAGTCCAGCAGGGCGTTGCCCTTTTCTGCGAAGATCCCCTCGGCAAGCTCCCGGATGTAATCGCCCTGGTAGCATTCCTCGGGAAAGACGACGGACTCCCCGAGTCGCTGCCGGTATCGCAGGAAAACCGAAAGGCCGAGGGTTCGGATCTGGCGTCCCGAGTCGTTGATGTAGTATTCTTTCTGGACGTCGTAGCCGCACATCACCAGAAGGTTGGCCGTGCTGTCGCCCACGGCGGCCCCGCGCCCGTGGCCGACGTGGAGCGGTCCGGTCGGATTGGAGCTGACGAACTCCACTTGGACGCGTTGTCCCTTTCCGGAGTTGCCGACCCCGAAACGTTCGTTTTCCTCCAGAATGGTTTTCAGGACGGGAACCCAGGCCGCCGGTCGCAGGAAAAAATTCAAAAAGCCGGGGCCGGCGATTTCGCTTCTCTCGACGATACCTTTCGAATCGTCGAGGTGCTCGAGAATCGCCTCGGCAATGCGGCGCGGCGCCATTTTCTGCACACGGGCCGACACCATGGCCACGTTGGAGGAAAAATCGCCGTGGGCCTCCAGCTTGGGTTCCTCGACCTCGATCTCCGGCACATCCGGCGACGGCAGACGCCCGGATCGATGCGCTCTGCGCACCGCATCCCGCACCATTTCGCGAATCGTATCTTTCATACCCGAATCCAGTCTTTGTCTATCGAATCGCCCAGCACCCTTCTGCCTGCGCTATACGCCAGGCGAAAGAGTCTTGGATAAAGGCTTTTCCCCTCCAAGTCAAGCCTCGGCCCGGCAAGCCGGCGGCCCTGCGCTTGACAGGATTGGGGATCTTTACTACGTACTGTCGATGACAATGCAGGCCGAAGCCTGTTTGCCGACCATCGACCATCATTGCAGGCGATCTCATTCCACACCACGAAGGGTGGCGCAACCGGTAACAGCCGCCGATTCGTGGTTTTTTTTTGGAAAAAGACGATGCACATTTCCGAAGGGGTTTTGTCGGGCCCGGTGCTGGGGGCCGGCGCGGCGCTGGCGGCGGCGGGAACCGCTGTCGGATTGAAAACTCTGGATTATGAAAAAATCGCCGGAGCCGCTCTCCTGGCCGCGGGCTTTTTCGTAGCGTCCTTGATCCACGTGCCCCTGGGGCCGGGCAACGTGCACTTGATCCTCAACGGCATCGTGGGCCTCCTGCTGGGATGGGGGGCCTTTCCCGCGCTATTGGTGGCACTGCTGTTGCAAGCCGTACTGTTTCAGTACGGCGGCCTGACCGCATTGGGGGTCAACGTACTCATCATGGCGGTACCCGGGCTGGTGTGTTATTACCTGTTTCGTTCGATGCTCTGGAAGTCGGCACGGCTGCGGATAGCGGCCGGTTTCGGTTGCGGCTTCCTGGGCGTTCTTCTGGCCGGCTTGATCGCCGCCGCCGCCCTGGTGATCAGCGAGGAAAGTTTTCTGGAAGTGGCGGGATTGATTCTGGCCGCCCATGTGCCGGTGATGTTCATCGAGGGCATCGTCAGTGCTTCCGGCGTCGCTTTCATCCACAAGGTGCAGCCTTCGCTGCTGCCCGGCGGACCGCCGCGATGACCCGATATTGAAAGGTCATCATCGACAAATGAAAAAACCCAAATCCCAATTTCTGATTTCTAAATCCCAAATAGCGACCCTATGGTTCCTATGACTGAACGATCCGAAAAGAAGAGAAACGGTACCGGCCGTGTCCGCAGCTGGGTCCTCCGGCTCGCATGGATCCTTTTCATCCTGGCTCCGGCGATCCCGGCCCAAGCCCACAGGGTCTCGGTTTTTGCATGGGTGGAAGGCGATACCGTGCACACCGAAAGCAAGTTTGGAGGCGGCAGAAAGGCCAAGGGCGCTGTCATCGAGGTCTATGACGAGACGGGGAAAATGCTGCTGACCGGGAAGACCGACGACAATGGCGCTTTTTCCTTTGCCGTTCCGAAGATCGCCACCCTTGAAGTCGTGCTCAAGGCAGGGACCGGACACCAGGGGAGCTGGACGGTTTCGGAGGCCGAGATTCGGGAAGCGAAGACAGGCATGTCCACCGGAAGCAAGCCTTCGGCGCCTTCCGGCGAAGCCGCCGTCGAGGCGCTCACGCCGCCATCACCCACCGGAACAGCCGGACCGGCACCGATGCCGGTGCAGGAGTTGCGCAATGTGGTGGAAGAGGCGATGGCCGAGCAGCTCCGTCCCATCCTCGGCCGGCTGGCCCGGCTCGAAGATCAGGCGAGGGAGCCGGACCTGAAGGACATCCTCGGCGGCATCGGCTACATCTTCGGACTGGCCGGCGTCGCCGCCTATGTTGCGGCCCGAAAGCGGAACCGATGATCGAGGAAGTCTTCGCTGTCGGAACGTCCCGGATCCACCGGGTCGACCCGCGTCACCGGGTGGTCTTCGCTGCGGTGTTTTCCGTGCAGACGGCAATCGGCAAGGAACCGGCAGCTCTGATACTGGCCCTTGCCGCAGCCTTGGTGCTCGTGCTGGCTGCACGGCTGGATGCACGCAGGGTGCTGCAGCGGTCGGTGCCGGTGCTGGCCTTTTTGATGCTGTTGTGGCTGGTCCTGCCATGGACGGTTCCCGGCCGGCCGTGGTTGACGACGGGCCCTCTGTCGGCTTCGATGGAGGGGGTGCGCTTGTCGTGGCAGATTTCGCTGAAATCCATCTCCATCCTGCTGGCACTCATGGCACTGACAGCCACCATGACGGCGGCAACCCTGGGGCATGCACTGCATCATCTCGGCGTGCCGGAAAAAATCGTCTCGCTGCTGATGATCACCTATCGCTACCTGTTCGTCATCGAGGCCGAATTCACCCGGCTGTGGAGAGCGGCAAAAGTGCGGGGATTCCGTCCCCGAACCAACCTGCACAGCTACCGCACCTATGCCTACCTGGTGGGCATGCTTTTCGTCCGGGCCTCCGACAGGGCCGAACGTGTGTATGCCGCCATGCGGTGCAGGGGGTTCAAGGGAAAATTTTACACGCTGGCCGTATTTCCCGCCGGCCGTGACACCGTTTGGTTTTCACTTGGAATGTCCGGGCTTGCCATAGCAATGGCAGCCGCGGAGTGGACAGCGACCGTCTGAAAGGTACCGGATGGACCGTACAGATCCGATCATTGAACTGAAAGGAGTTTCGTTCGCCTATCCAGGCGGTCCACAGGTGATCCGCCATCTGGATTTTGCGCTGCACAAGAGGGATCGCATCGGACTGGTGGCCCCCAACGGCAGTGGAAAAACCACCCTGCTGCATCTGATTCTGGGATTGCTGAAGCCATCCGAGGGGGAAGTCCGGCTGTTCGGCAGGTCCATGCGAGGGGAGAAAGATTTTGTGCTGTTGCGCACGAAAATCGGTCTTCTCTTTCAGGACGCCGACGATCAGCTGTTCAACCCCACCGTCATCGAGGATGTGGCATTCGGTCCCCTGAACACCGGTAAAACACGGGAGGAAGCACTGGCGATCTCCCGCGACACACTGCACCGACTGGGTCTTTCCGGCTTCGAAGACCGCATCACCCACAAGCTTTCCGGGGGAGAAAAACAGATGGTGGCCATGGCCACGATTGTGGCCCTGCAGCCCGAGGCTCTGCTCCTGGACGAACCCACGGTGGGACTGGACGAAAAGACGCACAAGAGACTGATTGCGCTGCTGGCCGAGCTGGCACTGCCCTGCGTCATCATCTCCCATGCCTTCGACTTTCTATCCGCCACCACAGACCGCATTCTCACCATGGAAAACGGGCGAATCGTCCTCGACGAGGAAATGAGGGTCCACATCCACGAGCACGCCCACAAACTGGGATCCAAGCCCCACCGGCACGTGTAATCGTGCCTTCTCCGATGCTGGCGATATCGAAAAGGGATCGACGCTGCCCTACTCGCTCCCTGGGGATTCCCCATCGTCGGCTGCCGTAATTCGGGCCAAGCAGTACCGTTCGTTTTCCCCTGCTTCGATGGTCTTGAAAATCTCCCACCGGCAGTCGCAATAAGCGGGCAGTCTGGCATAAATGCCGCAGTGGGCGGCCATGGTGTATGGCGGAGGAATGCCCCGGACCTGTTTCAGGGTCACACTGCGGGCGGCAAGCCCCGAATAGTACACCAGATTGTGGGAAAGATGCACGGCCACAACCGGACCGGGGACTTCCTTCAGCGCCTCGCCGATGGCCACGGCGATATGCCGCTCCCGGTTGTACCGCTCCTGCAGCAGCGGCACTGCAATGGCATGATAGGCAAAAACCCCTGCAGCCGCGGTGCATACGATTGCCAGCAGCCATTGGGACATGCGACGGTTCCGCCGCCGGCCCAGAGCGTCCCATACCAGCCCCGAGGCAACGGCAACGGTCGGCACGGCAGGCATCACGTACCGCGGCCGGGATCCGACCCAAAACAACAGGATGGCCGGAATGAGCAGGGAATAAACGGTCAGAATCTCGGCCAGATCCTTCCTTGCTTCAAGGCGCTGCCGCCACTTGGGGACGAATACGGCAAACCCCACTGCCAGCCATGGCATAAGCGCCAAAAGGATTTCCACACCGGCGCTCAACCGGCGAAGCGCATATGCGCCCGGAGAGCCGGGATCGGCGACAAGCCGCATTTCCCTTGCATAGAGGGACAGATCGCCGGTGTCGTATCCGGTTGCGGCCCACAGCGAGACGGCGGCCAGCGGGAGAAACAGGCTGAACAAAATGCCCGGAAAATCCCGGTAGCGTTTCTTCGCCCAGGCCGTTGCCCCCACCGTCACCGCAAAAAAAGAAAGGGGCGGCGGACCCTTGGCCATAGCGGCCACGGTGAGACAGCATCCGGCCGCCACCCACGTATGCCAATGCAGCCTTCCCGCAGACAGCCCCCGCCACCAGAGGGTCAGGGCCGCCATGCACATGACGGTGACGATCATGTCCGTTTCCCCCATCCGGGCCTTTTCAATTACCAGTGGCGACAGCAGAAAAACAGCGGAGGAAAACAGCGCGGCGGAAAACCGAACGTGGGGCCGGACAAAGACAAAGACCAGGAGGGCGCCGAGCAGTGTGAACAGCAGAGACGGCAACCGCACCGCCAATTCGTTGACGCCCCCGGTGAATGCGGCGGCGGCGGCGATCATCCAAGGCAGCAGTGGGGGCTTGTTCCGGTATCGTTCCCCGGCGACGGCGGGCGTGAACCAATTGCCGTTTTCGTAGACGTCAATGGCCAGCAACGCCCGCCGCCCCTCTTCCTGGTAGAGAGGGCGGAGTGCGGTGTTCGGCAGGTAGAGAGCGGCCCACAGCAGCAATACGAACAGGGCACCCTGCAGGGGGCTCCCTGTTCGAAAAAACCGCGTGGCTAACCCCTCTGTTGGAACGCCGGACGGGATGGAGATGGCCTCCTCGGTGAAAATGACGGCCTTTGTTTGGATCGATCCTTGAGATCCGATCAACAAAGCACGAAATGCGAATTTCGATTTTCTTCTCGTTCAAGCCCCACGCCCGGGGGAAACCACCTGCTTTTTCATTCGAGCAATTGCCAAAAACAGGTTCCGATTGAAGCTCGTGTTTCCTTCTCTTCGTAGGAGCGGGGTTGATCCCCGCCCGTTCGGGGTAGCTGATCCCACCAGCGGGAGGGGATAAACCCCTCCCCTACATTTTATGTATTTTGGCAGGCGTTCGAAATCGGGATCGGGATCGAAATCGTTTGTTCAACGGTAATGCTCGATAGCGATTTCGATAAAAAAACCATCAGGGAAACGGAACAGAATTCTGACAACGGCTAGCTATAGAGGTCGGGACAATGTTGGGGTCAATACAAGACCTCAATGGAGACCTCCAGTGTCTCCCGGGTTAGCTTCCCGTCCTTTCTCAGCGCAAGAGAAATGCCGTTTCTCCCTCCGGGAAGCGGACCGGCACTGATGCCGCTTTTTCCGGGTGCGATGCTTTTGTCCCGGATGGGGGCAAAAGCAATGAGCCGGTGGGGGGCGATCTCCCGAAAATAGGTGCCTCCGCCCGGCACCACATCCGAAGGTATGGAACCTGCGCTTACATCGGCCGGCGTAATTCCCTGGAAGACGAAACCGGCGGCCTCCTTCCCCTCGTACAGGTAACGGGTGCGATTCCAGTCAATCTCGATATCCCCGGAACCCTTGTTTTGAACGGTGAGCGCAAAGATCCGGAAAAAATTTCCGCCCGTTTTCTTGGGCTCGAAGGCGATCCGGTAGGATGCATTCTCCAGGGTTTGCACGACGGGATTGGCCCGTTCACCGACGGGCACGGGTGTCGTGGCGCAAGCGCTCACCAAAAAGAAGAAAACGACGGATACGGAAACCATCCAGGGTTTCATGAAGACCTCCTTGGCAGTGGGCCGATGGAAGCGATTGCCGGGATCGGCAGCAGGAGCGACAGGGCCGACCATAACACGATTCCGATTCCGGTGAAACCGTTGACAGGGATCACGCCGGCCGGCCGGAGCGTCGTTCGAACGGTCGCTTCAGGCGTGCCGCAAATCCAAAACCTCCATCCGGTTGTTGCGCTCGGGATGTTTTTGGGAGGGCCCTTCGGTCATTACGACCAGGTTCCCCTCGAGGCCGTACTCGGCCAGGCAGTCTCGAATCCAGGGCCGCCACTGCGTGGGGTGATCCTTTTCGAAAATGCCGCGCACTCCGTAGGAAAACAGCAGATCTTGGCTTGTCTTTTCCAAGGAGCTGACCGCGAAAATCCACACCGGCAGGCGGAAGCGGGCGATGCGGCGGGCCGTGGTTCCCCCGTGCGTGGGCACGATGACGGCCGCAGGCGTGATCCGCTGCAGGGTTGCATCCACACTCTCGGCAATCAGGTCGGGCAGCGAGGGGTCTTCTCCTTCGTAGCGTCCACGCATTTCCTCTCTCAGACTGCGCGCCGAGCAGTACGGCTCGATGGCGGCGGCGATGGCCGAGAGCATTTCAACGGATTCCACCGGAAATTGGCCCATGGCGGACTCCCCGGACAACATCACGCAGTCGGTTCCGTCCAGGATGGCGTTGGCCACATCGGTGGCCTCGGCCCGTGTGGGGCGCCGGTTCACGGTCATCGACTCCAGCATCTGGGTGGCCGTTATGACCGGTTTGCCCATCCGGGCGGCCCTTCGCATCAGTTCCTTCTGTACGACGGCGATTTCCTCGATGGGAATCTCCACTCCCAGATCCCCCCGTGCGACCATGATGCCGTCGGCCTCGGCAATGATCTCGTCGATAGAGTCCAGCGCCCGGGAACGCTCGATCTTGGCGATGATGAAGGGTTCTTTTCCAAGCTCGGCTGCGGCCTTTCGAACCGAGCGGATGTCCTCCGCATTCTCCACGAAAGACTGACTGACAGCATCCACTCCGTTTTCCACTGCAAACGCCAGGCACCTGCGGTCGTGATCGGTGAAGGCCCGAATGCCCAGTTCGATGCCCGGGAGGTTGAGTCCCTTGCGGGAGCGCAGTTCCCCGCCCACCATCACTTCGCATGCCAGATCGTTTCCTTTGCTCTCCACCGCCCGAAGGTGCACGATGCCGTCGTTGAGAAACAGATGGTCGCCGGGCTGCACGGCCTGAAGCAGTTCCGGGAAATTCACGGTAACCCGGGTCTCGTCTCCTTCGATCTCCTCGGTGGTCAGTACAAAACGGTCTCCGCGTGCCAGGCAAACGGGTTCGCTGCGAAACTCGCCGATGCGGATTTTGGGGCCCGGCAGATCGGCCATGATGGCCACACGATGCCCGGTTTCACGGGAGGCGGCCCGGATTCTCTGGATGGTGGCGCGGTGTTCCTCGAAGTCCCCGTGGGAAAAGTTCAACCGGGCCACATTCATACCAGCCCGGATCATGGCCGCCAGCGTGTCGGGGGCGTCCGATGCGGGTCCGACGGTGCAGATGATCTTGGTCTTGTTCGGTGGCAGCGTCATGGGCATTGTTTCTCTTTCATTTCCCGGGCTTTTTTTCTTCGTCGGCTTGGATCGCTGCAATGGCGGCCCCGGCCGCCGTCTCCACCGCCTTTTCCCGTGTTTCGGCGTCCGTCTGGGCAAGGGCCTGCTGCACCTCCGGCGGCATGTACACGGTGACGTTGCGGTGGGCGAACTCGATGCCCGCTTCCCGGAACGCCTCCTGCATGAGCCGGTAGACGTGCTTT
>JAJDOA010000247.1 GCA_022340405.1 Desulfobacteraceae bacterium
CATCGCGCCACAGGGGCCAGCCGATGGAAAGGGTCCTTCCGGAGCGCTCGCCCCGTTTCCGCAGGCTTTCGCGCCAGGCGGCAAACCCGTCCAGGTAGGCATTGGCATAGGCATAATCCCCCTGTCCCTCGTTGCCCAGAGCCCCCGTCGTGGAGGAGAACATCACGAAAAAGTCGAGGGGATCGTTTCGGGTGGCCCGGTCCAGCATCCGGGCACCGAAGACTTTGGGGCCAATCACCGCCATCACCTCGTCCGGATTCTTTTTCAGGAGAAACCCGTCCTGCAGGGTTCCGGCGGCATGGAGGATCCCGTCGATCCGTCCGAACCGGGAACGCGTCTCCTGGACCAACGACGCCACATCGGCCGGCCGGGTTACGTCCGCGCTGTGATAGACGACCTCGCTTCCCCTCCGATTCCAAAGCCGGATCCGTTCTTTGAGTTCTTCTGTGGGGGCGGACCGGCCCGCGAGAATGAACCGGGCCTTGACCTTCCGGGTGAAGCGATCCGTGAATATCCGGCCCAGTCCGCCCGCGCCGCCAGTGACGATGTAGACGCCGTCTTCCTTTAGCAGCGGTCCGGAATCCTCCATCCCCTCCGGTTCGAAGACCGCCCAATGACGCCGCCAGCGCCGGTTGCCCCGGTACCGGATCTCGCCATCGTCGGCCGATCGCATTTCGGCCAAAATCAGATCGGCGGCCGAGGATGCGTCCTTGGGCTCCATGGAGACGGTCTTGCACACAACCAGCGGATTTTCCAGTTGAAGGGTTTTGGCATAGGCCCCCATGGCCGAATGGAGGGGTTGGGATTCCCCCTCCGTTTCGGGGTAGAAGAAAAGCACGTGTATCCGCCGTTCCGGTTTCTGTTCCAGCAGAGCCTTGGTGAGGCTGAAAAAAGAGAGCAGGATGCGGTCGAGCTGTTCCCGGAAGTCGAGGGGCGCATCGGCTGTGGGGGTCCGGGACCAAAAATGGACGATGGTGTCCGGCAGTCCGGTACGGTTGGCGAGATGGCGCAACAGCCGCCGGTAGTCGGCTTCGGCCGAGGGTCGGACGTCGTAGATCCCTTCCTCCGATCCTTCGTACCCCTTTCCGGGCCGAACCGACAGGACCTCTCCATCCCATCGCTGCTTCAGGGCGTCGCCCACATCCGTCCCCGTCTCGAAAAGGAGCAGCGTGCGGGACCGGCCGACTGTAGGGCCGATTGCAGACGGCTGCCAGGTTTCGGCGAAGTAGATTCTGCGGGGGCGGTCTTCCGTCCCGCTTTCGGCCGGCCCCGTCTCGGCCGTTTCCAGGGGCAGCCGGTACCGGCTCGGTGCAAACGGGTACGTAGCGAGGGACATGCGGCGCGGTACGGGCATCGGGTGGAGTTGGTCCCAGTCCACTGCCAGGCCGGATACCCAGAGCCGGGCGATTTTGTCCAGCTCGCGGTTTGCCAGTATCGCATCGAGAAACGTCCGACCGCTCTCCCCCCTCACGAGATCGGCGCTCTTTTCCCGCTCCTCCTGCACGTGCCCCGTGTAGACACCGTCTCCTCCCGTACCGGATTCCGCGAAAAGCAAGAATTTTTCGCGGAGTTCCGCAACGCTGCCCGCGATCACGGCAAGCCGTACGTCCATGGCTTCCCGCCCGGTCTGGAGAGTATAGGCGATTTGGGCGATGCCGGATGCCGTATCCGGAACAGGGGATTCCGGATTCTGGAAAAACTCCGCCATGCGGCGGGCATATGCCCGGAGCCGGTCCTCGTTTTTCGCCGACAAGGGAAACAGCTGGGACGGGCCGACCCTCTGTTCTTCCTCCCCTGCAATGGACGCTTCGAAGCCCTGAAACTCTTCCACGACGACATGCGCGTTGGCGCCGCCGGCACCGAAGGAACTGACGGTTGCGATTCGGGCCGGCGGACCGTCCGCACTCGCATCGTCCAGGGCCACCGGCTCCCACGCGGTCAACTCCCGTTGCAGGAAGAACGGGGTCTCGTCCAGGTTGATTTTCGGATTTGGCACCTGGCAGTGAAGGGAGGGAACGAGCTGCCGGTGCTTCATCTGAAGCAGGACCTTGCTCAGGCCGGCGATGCCGGCGGCCGATTCCAGATGCCCGATGTTCGATTTCACCGAGCCGATGGCGCAGAACTGCCGGTCCGTGGTGAACCGGGCGTACGCCCGCACGAGGCCGCGGATCTCCACCGGATCTCCCAGCTCGGTACCGGTGCCGTGGCCTTCCACATAGCTGATGCGCCGCGGATCGACACCCGCCTTCCGAAGGACTGCCTCGATCAGGGTCGCCTGGGCCCTGGGGTTGGGAACCGTGTACCCCGTGGTTCGGCCTCCGTGGTTGACGGCACTGCCCCGGAGGACGCCGTAGATCCGATCCCCGTCGGCCCTCGCCATTCCGAGAGGTTTCAGCAGCAGGGCGCCGACGCCCTCACCTGGAACGAACCCGTCCGCGTCGGCCCCGAAGGACGAACACCGGCCCTTGGGGGACAGCATGCGGCTCTGGCACATCTGGACATATTTGGCGGGATGCAGGTAGAGGTTGACCCCGCCGGCCAGGGCCATTTCGCATTCCCCGTTCCGAAGGCTTTCGCAGGCCAGGTGAACGGCGGACAGGGATGCCGAGCAGGCGGTATCCACGGGCATACTGGGGCCCTGGAAATCGAACACATAGGACACCCGGTTGGCGATGGACCACGGCAGTGACGCCGGAATGTTCCGGATTCCGTTCCGCCAGCTGTCCGGTCCCCACAGCGGGTAGGAATGGGTGGTCACGCCCACAAAGACGCCGACCTTGAATCGGCTCCAGCGCGAACGGTTGTACCCGGCGTCTTCCATGGTATGCCAGGCGGTCTCCAGGAAAATCCGCTCCTGGGGGTCCATCAGTTCGGCATCTCTCGGCGCGATATGGAAGAACTGGGAGTCGAATCGGTAGGCATCCTCCAGAAAACCGCCCCACTTGCAGTAAATCTTGCCCTCGGCGGCCTTGTCCGGATCGGGGTCGTAGAAACCCCGGTTGTCCCACCGGTCTGCGGGAACCTCGGATATGCAGTCGATCCCATCCCTCAGGTTGCGCCAGAAGGTGTCCACATCCGGCGATTGGGGGTAGCGTCCGGCCATGCCGATGACGGCGATGCCGTCCCGCGGCGCATCCGTTTTCTCTTCACGGGGCCGGGAGGCGATGACCGGAGAGGTCCCCTGCGAGGGTGGGCGCACCGCCCGGATCGGTGGAGCATCCCCATCGGAGACCTCCAGCAGGGCACTCCACCGGGCTGGATAGGTCCGCACCAGGTAATCCGTCAAATCATGAAGGGTCTGGTATTCGAACAGCAGTGTTTTGGGTATGGGGCCCAGGACGCCTTCCACCGTATCGTTGAAGCGGTTCACCAGGAGGGAATCGATGCCGTAGTCATCGAGGTTCACGGAGGCGTCGATCTTTCGGGCCGGCAGTTTCAAAACCCGGGCGATCACGTCCGTCAGGTACACCAGCACCTTTTCCCGGAGGGTTTCCGGAAATGATGTTCCGGTCGGATCCGGAAACCGGGTTGACCCGGCCGCCCCGGAATCGGATTTCGCAGAGAACGACCGGTCGAGAAAGTCCGTGATCCGGCCCGGGTCCCCGAACACCGCCAGACAGCGGGCCCCGTCCCAACCGAGCAGAATCCGCTCCAAGGCCGCCATTCCTTCCTCGGAGGGAAAGGGTTTCAGTCCGGTGGCGTCGAAAATTCGCCCGGACCGCTCTTCGGCCAGTTTCATGCCGCCGTCTTTCCACAGGGGCCAGTTGATGGAAACGGTTCTTCCGGATCGCCGGTTTTGCTTCCGGACGGATTCCCGCCACTGGGCGAAACCATCCATAAATCCGTTGGCAAAGGCATAATCGGATTGACCGGCATTTCCGAAAATCGCGGCAGTGGAAGAAAACAGGGCGAAGAAATCCAGGGGTTCGCCCCGGGTGGCCGCATCCAGATGGACGGTGCCGAAGACTTTGGGGGCCAGGACCGCGGCGATCTCACCGCTGGTCTTTTTCAGGATGTAGGCATCGCGGGTTACACCGGCGAAATGGACCACACCGTTGATCGGACCGAACCGGGACCGAATGTCGGAAACGAGTGCCGATACCGCTTCGGACCGGCCGAGATCGGCCTGGAGATAAACGGCATCGGAGCCCATTTCCTTCAATCGTCGGATCCGTTCCATCCATTCTCGTTTCGGTTCGGATCTTCCGCACAGGACCAGCTTCGCTTTCGCTCGAGCGGCCAGGTGCCGGGCGAAGAGGAACCCCAACCCCCCTGCACCGCCTGCCAGCAGGTAGACACCGCCTGCCTTGAACGGAGATTCCGTTGGGGATGCCGGTTCCATGCGAATCGGATTCAGTTCGCGTGCGCAGCGCTCTCCATTTCGATAGCGGATCTCCTGGCTTTCACATGCCGCCATCTCCCGGGCCATGATGGCAGGCAGATGTTCGGCGTCCTCCAGGAGAACGGTTTTCCCATGAAATCCGGGATGCTCCAGGGAGAGGGTCCGCAAAAATCCGCCGAGTGCCGTATGCAGGGGGTCCGTTTGGTCCGGCGGCACCACCGAAAAACAGATGATCCGGATGTCACGGCCGATCGAACGCTCCATCAGGGACCGGCAGAAATAGAACACCGGATAAAGCAGGGCCTCGATTCGGGATTGGACCTCCCCGGTTCCAGAGTGGAAAGGGGCCGGTTTGCGGAGCAGGACAATGGACATGGGGCCTGAGAGATCCTTCATTTCGGCCAGCAGCTTGCGGTAGTCGTCTCCGCGCAGCGGATCGATGGTGCAGGCAACGGAGCCGTCGAAACGGAAGGATGGCCCGTATTGGATCCATAGCGCATCTTTTCCGACGGCTTCCATTCCGGGCATGGAGCGATCCGGACCCGGACCGATTCCATCCGGGTCCATGAAAACGATCCGCCGGTCCGAAATCGCGGGCGATGGCGAACCTTGCGGGAATTCCGCTTTCCGCCATTTCGGTCGAAAAAACCGTGTGGACATCTCCGGCGTGACCCGGGTCTCCTTTTCCGGAATCCAATACCGTTCCCGTGCAAAAGGATAGGTGGGCAGGGGAACCCGCCCGACCGCCTGGTCCTGGTGAAGCCTGCGCCAATCCGGCTCATACCCTTGGATCCACAGTTTTGCCGCTTCGACCCAGTCTCCCGGCCGGAGCGCTTCCACGCGGGCCAGGTCCCGCTCCATGGCTGGGGTCTTTCGGGAAGCGGTTTTCCGGGTGTCCACCCGTCCGGTGAAGGTCCCGTCTCCCAAATCGTCTCCGGCTGCAAACCGGCCCCATTTTTCCCGCAGGTCGTCCAGATCGTCGGCCACCGTGGCCAGCCTGAACTCCATGGGCTCCCGCCCCGTCTGCAGGGTATAGGCGATGGATTCGACGGGAGGGTTTCGGCGTGGGCGTTCGGGTCGGGGATGAGGGCCCCGGGAACGGATCTTCTCACCGATATGAAGGGCCACTCGGCGGAGGGTGGCATATTCGGTAAGGGTGACGGCGGTCACGTCGATATCGTATCGCTCGCTAGCCGCCTTCGACAGCGCACTGACTCCCAACGGATCCATTCCCATGGCCGCGAAGGACTCGTCCGGGTCCAGCTCCCCGGCCGCCACTCCCAGGAGTTTCCCGCATATGCCGGACAGCGCGCCCAGGACATCCGCTCCAACGGCCTCCGTCCCATGATTTTGCGGAATCACCGGGACGCCCCGGAGGCTTTCGGCAAACAGTCCGGCATAGGTCTTCAACCGTTCTTCGCTCTTTGCAGACAGCACGAAGAGCTGGGGGCTGCCTCCCCGACCGGCACCTGCCGAAGGGGGAGGATCGACGGACTTCGGGTCTTCGAACTCTTCGACGACAACATGCGCATTGGTACCCCCGAAACCGAAGGAGCTCACCCCGGCCCGTCTGGGTATCGGCTTGCCGCGCTCGTCCATCCCTGGATGCCAGGGGCGGTTTTCCTCCACGATGTACAGGGGGGAATCCTCGATCCGGATATAGGGATTCCGTTTCTTCAGATGCAGCGTACCGGTAAGCGTGCGGTGTTGCAGGCACAGGACGACTTTGATCAATCCCGCAATTCCGGCCGCGGGCTCCAGATGGCCGATGTGGGTTTTGACCGATCCCATGCCGCAGGAGCGTCGCCTGGCCGGCGACCTGCCGCGCCTGGCGGCCGCAAGGGAGAAGGCTTTTTGGACCCCGTCCACTTCCACCGGATCGCCCAGTTCCGTTCCGGTGCCGTGGAGTTCCATGTACGTGAGGCTTTCGGGATCGATGCCCGCGTCGTCAAAGGCGGCTGCCAGCAGTTCGGCCTGGGCGTCCGAATTGGGTGCGGTCAGAGAGGCCGCGGTCCCTCCGTGATTGGTGGCCGTCCCCCGGATCACCGCATGGATGTGGTCCCCGTCGGCCACCGCCTTCTCCAGCGGTTTCAGGAGCACCGCGCCCACCCCCACCCCGTTGACGTAGCCGTTTGCGCCGGCATCGAATGTCTTGCATCGGCCCACCGGCGAAAGCACACCCAACCCATGGGCGCCGATCAACAGGCCGGGATAGAGGATCAGGCGTACGCCTCCGGCAACGGCCAAC
>JAJDOA010000249.1 GCA_022340405.1 Desulfobacteraceae bacterium
TCGGATTTGTACGGCAGGTATTCCAGCTCATTGACCACCGATGCAGTCCCGATGAATATCGGCTTGAGCGATTCCAGCTTTTCCCGGGAAACGTACATCACGCCGAGGCCGATGGGCCCCGTCAACCATTTCCAGGCAGGAAAGGCCATGTAGGTGATGCCGACGGCCTTGAGGTCCAGCGGTGTCATTCCCACCCCTTGGGCGCCGTCCACTACCAAATCGATGCCCCGCTCCCGACACAAGGCGCCGATGCGCTGCAGCGGAAGCGGCATCCCCGTGCACCAATGCACCGCCGACACCGCGATCACGCGGGTTTGCTTGTTGATCCGTTCCGAAAGACCGGAAAAGAACGTATCCGGATCGGAAGCCATGGGGGCGGTGCGAAGAACAACCCCCTTTTCCCGCCAGTGCCACCAGGGATACACGTTGCTGGGATACTCGGATTCCAGCAGGACGATTTCATCGCCCGGCATGAGCTGCAGTCCATGGGAAATGAAGTTCATCCCCTCGGCCGTGTGGTGGATCAAGGCCAGTTCGTCAGGCGAGCAGTGCAGCAGTTCGGAAAGGATCTCCCGGATGCGCCCCTTCACCTTCGAAAAGGAAACCGCCTCACCAAGCGTGCCCTTGTCGGCGTAGCTTTGCAGATAGCGGTGCATGGCCTCCAGGCAGTGGCGACCGGCCGGGACGGTCCCGCAGTTGTTGAGCCAGATGAAGTTCTCGTTGACCGGAAATTGCGCGGCGATCTCCGTCCAGTCCATTTCACTCCTCCATGGACAACTCCCCATCCGCCTGCCGGCGATACGGCACGGTATGTTTCCCCAAAAAAGCGGATACCCCGTGTCAGCATTCGGTCCCGTTTCCGCGATGCTTCTCACTGCTTCGTGGGAGAGAGGTTCATCCCCTCCCGCTGCAGCGACGGATCGGATTTCATGGCAGCGGTTTCGGGCGGAATCCCTGTTAGTGCAGGATTTGACTCAGGAACAGCTTGGTGCGTTCGTGCTGTGGGTTGTTGAAAAACGCCTCCGGCGTGTTTTCCTCCACGATCTTTCCGAAATCCATGAACATCACCCGGTGGGCCACGCTGCGGGCAAAACCCATTTCGTGGGTGACCACGATCATGGTCATCCCCTCCTGGGCCAGTTCGATCATGACGTCCAGCACTTCCTTGATCATTTCCGGGTCCAGTGCGGATGTCGGCTCGTCGAACAGCATGACTTTGGGGGCCATGCACAAGCTTCTGGCAATGGCCACGCGCTGCTGCTGGCCGCCGGAGAGCTGGCCGGGATACTTCTGGGCCTGCTCGGCGATCTGAACCTTCTCCAGATAGTACATCGCCGTTTCTTCGGCCTCCTTTTTGGGGATCTTTCGCACCCAAATGGGGCCCAGGGCCAGGTTTTCCACGATCGTCAGGTGGGGAAACAGGTTGAAGTGCTGAAAGACCATGCCGACTTCCGCCCGGATCTTCTCGATGTTTTTGACGTTGTTGGTCAGGGCGATGCCGTCGACGATGATATCACCCCTCTGGTGCTCTTCAAGGCGGTTGATGCAGCGGATCAGGGTGGACTTTCCGGAGCCCGAAGGCCCGCAGATCACGATGCGCTCTCGTTTGCGCACTTCCAGATCGATGTCGCGCAGGACATGGAAGTCACCGAACCATTTGTGCATTCCCTTGATCTCGATGATGACCTCTTCATCGGGGCGTTGAATCTTGGTTTCTTCGTTCATGACAAACCCTTTGTGCGAAACGGTTCTGCGATGGCTCCTTGGTGCCGCCTTCGACCCGCTGGGTCATCAGCCGGTGTCCAGTTCCCGCTCCAGTCGGCGGCTGTATCCGGACATGGAAAAACAGCCCAGAAAATACAGTATGGCCACGAAAATATAGACCTCCGGGCTGAAGCCCATCCACTCCGGATTGGAGAGCACGGTCTGTGAGGTCTTCAGCACGTCGAACAGCGCGATGATCACCACCAGGGACGTATCCTTGAAAGCGGAGATGAGGATGCTCACCGTGGGCGGAATGATGATTTTCAATGCCTGTGGCAAAATGATCAGCCGCATGGTCAAAAAGTAGTTCAATCCCATCGACTCCGCCGCCTCGTACTGGCCCTTGGCCATCCCCTGGAGCCCGCCCCGCACCACCTCTGCGATGTAGGCGGCGGTGAAGAGGATAATGGCAACCTGCGCCCGGAGGATCTTGTTGATGGTGATCCCTTCCGGCAGGAACAGGGGGAAGATGATCGACCCCATGAACAGGAGGCTGATCAGGGGAACCCCCCGAATCATCTCGATGTAGACGATGCAAAGGTACCGGATCCCGGGCAGGCGCGACTGCCGGCCCAGCGCCAGAAGCACTCCCAGCGGGTACGCGGCGGTCAGACCGAAAACGGACAGCAGCAGCGTCAGCGGAAGCCCGCCCCAACGGGTGCTCTCCACCGGCTCCAGACCGAGCAGACCACCGCGCATGAGCAGCCCCATGATACACAGACCGCCGATCCAGAGGTAGAGCAGGGACTTCTTCCAATGCTTGCGGTCCCGGCTGTAGAACAACAGGGCAAAAAGTAGCAGCATGGCCGCCAGCGGCCGCCAGTGCAGCTCGTAGGGGTAAAAGCCGAAAATGATGAAGCGAAAATTGCTGGTGACCACGGACCAGCAGGCCCCGGCGGCGGCGCGGCAGGCCCTGCCGTCGGTCAGCCACACGCTGTCGATAAAAGCCCAGCGAAAGAACGGGGGCGCGATCTTCCCGAGGCCGTAGAGGGTGACCAGCGTCAGCACGGAATTGAACCAACCGTTGAACAGATTGGCCCTGACCCATCCGATCACACCGATCTGCGTCACGGGCGGGCGGATGTCCTCTTCCGGCTCCGGCGGTTGTTGCTCGATTGTGGCGTCCGCGGTTTTCATGGTTCTCTCGGATAGACTACCGTTCCACCAGTCGGGCCTTCTTGTTGTACCAGTTCATGAAGGCCGAGGTGGAGAGGCTGAAAATCAGATACACCAGCATGATCAGGGCCACGCCCTCGATGGATTGGCCGGTCTGGTTGATGGTCGTGTTGGCCACGGAAACGAAATCGGGGTAGCCGATGGCCACGGCCAGCGAACTGTTCTTGGTCAGGTTGAGCATCTGGCTGGTCAGAGGCGGTACGATGACCCGCAGGGCCTGGGGCAGAATCACCAGGTTCAGGACGAGGTTGGGCCGGAGGCCGATGGACATCGCCGCCTCGGTCTGTCCCTTGCTCACGGATTGAATCCCGGCACGCACCACCTCGGCCACAAAGGCCGCCGTATACAATACGAGCCCCAGCAGCAGTGCAATGAACTCGGGGCTGAGCGTGGCGCCCCCCTTGAAATTGAAACCCACCAGTTCCGGTGTGTCCATGGCAGTGGGCATTCCGAAGGCCGCCCACACCAGAAAGGGCAGCCCCAGCACCACCGCCAGCGATACGCGGATAACGGGAAACTGCCGGCCGGTCCGTGCCTGGCGCCTCCGGGCCCACCGCCGAATCAGATAGGCGCAAACCGCGCCCAGCGCCAGCGCGGCGATCATGTACTTGTAGGCAGGGTGGGCGGCCGGAACGGCGAACACGACGCCGCGGTTGCACAAAAACAGCCCCTCCATGGGATTCAGCGCCTGCCGGGGCGACGGCAGCAGCTCGTAGAAAATCGCGTACCAAAAGAACAGCTGGAGCAGAACCGGAATGTCCTGCATCACCTCGATGTAGATCGCTGCGAGCCTGGATACCAGCCAGTTGGTGGAAAGACGGGCAATGCCGATGATCGTCCCGAAAAAAACGCAGATGATGATGCCGATGAGGGAGACCTTCAGGGTATTGAGGGCTCCCACCAGCAGCGCCCGCGCGTAGGTGTCCGCCGAGGAATAGGAGATCAGGGATTCACCGATCTCGAAGGAAGACTCCTTGCCGAGAAATCCGAATCCGGTGGCAATAGACTGGCGTTCGAGGTTGTGCAGCGTGTTGGATATCAGGTACCAGGCCAGCAGCCCCACCAGCGCGATGACGCCGAGCTGGAAGAACACGCCGCGCACCTTGGGATTCAACCAGAAGGGGACCTTTTGGGTGTCGGAATACTCCATGCACGCACTGCTTCAGATAGAGAATCGGCCAGAAGAACGTTCCGATGGATATTCGTTTTTCCTGCCTTGTGCAGATGCCGGGCTTACTGGTCCTGCGCAGACTTGACGCAGCAGGCCCCCCCGTAACGGGCATTGACGAACCCATTCGGGGGAGGGGATGCCCCAGCCCCTTACGATTCGATCGAATCGCACAGCGCAAACGGAACGGAATTCTGGCAATTGCTATGCTTCCCATCGCACCGGCGAACGCCGTCTGGCCTTCCCGCAGCAGGTCTGACTGTCGCGGAGGCGGGAAGCGAAAAGACCTGCCCCGGGGCAGCAGGGGCAGGTCTGCCGTGTCGTGATTCACCGGACCGACGCCGGGGGCGCAGGCCGGCGGCCCGATCGATTAACGGAACGGGGCCGCGTACATCAAGCCGCCTTCCGTCCAGAGGGCGTTGAGCCCGCGGGCGAGTCCCAGCGGCGTGTCGGGACCCACGTTGCGCTCGTAGATCTCGCCGTAGTTGCCCACCTGCTTGATGATGTTGTAGACCCATTTTTCGTCGAGGCCCAGCGCTTTGCCCAGCCCCTCGCCCTCGGTCACTCCGAGGAATCGTTTGATGCCCGGGTTGTCGCTCTTGAGAAACTCGTCCACGTTGGCGGAGGTGATGCCAAACTCCTCGGCCTGAATCAGGGCCATTACCGTCCAGTTGACGATGTCGTACCACTGATCGTCACCGTGGCGGACGACGGGCGCCAGAGGCTCCTTGGAGATGATTTCCGGCAGAATCATGTAGTCGTTCGGGTTCGGGGCCACGGATCGCTGTGCGGCCAACTGGGAAGCGTCCGAGGTCAGGCAGTCACATCGGCCGGCGAAAAAGGCCTTGTTCAACTCGGACGTCTGCTCGATGACCACCGGCTTCCACTCCATTTTGTTGGCGCGGAAGTAGTCGGCTGCGTTCAATTCAGTGGTGGTCCCGGGAAGCACGCACACGGTGGCGCCGCCCAGTTCCTTTGCGCTCTTCACGCCGAGCTTTTTCGGTATGAGGAATCCCTGGCCGTCGTAGTAGTTCACGTGAACGAAATTCAATCCGTTGGTGGTTTCCCGCGTCAGGGTCTGGGTGGTGTTGCGGCACAGCACGTCGATTTCCTTGGACTGCAGCGCGGGCAACCGCTGCACGGCCGTCAGTGCCACGTACTTGACCTTGCTGGCATCGCCGAAAACGGCGGCGGCAATGGCCTTGGCCGTGTCGACGTCCAGCCCCTCCCAGGTTCCCTTGTCGTTGGGCATGCTGAAACCGAAAACCCCGCCGTTGACCCCGGCGATGAGGTGCCCGCGGGAGCGCACTTCATCCAGAGTGGCCGCAGAGGCCATCCCGGCCACGAGGAAAACGGCCGTCAGTACCGCCACTACACTCCATTTGCATCGCTTCATTCCTCAACCTCCTTTGCCTTGACTGTCGGGTTTGGGGCCGGAGTTCCGGCCCTGCCTATGCCTGGCTTGAAATACGGCGGCCCTCCCTTTGCCTGTGCATGGCCAGCAAACGAGGGCGCCGGTGGGAATGGATCTCGGACGGGCGAATTCAACCTCTTTTTTCTACAGGATGGTCCTTCTTTTTTCAAGGGAAAAACCGCGGGTTGGAGGCAGGCATCGGGAAATTGCAGGGTCGGAACGGCCAGTGTATGGCGGCTTGACAACCGCCAAGCGAGAATGGATCGTTTGTCCTCGGATGCATCGCTTCTGCCGTATGTGCCCGCAACGGCGCAAACGAACCGCAAATGGAAAACCACCTCTCCGGAAAAGTCGGAAAAGACATACGCACTTAGCAGTGCTCGTTCCGCCCGTGAGATGCTGTCTGGCCGACTACACGCCGCTGCTTGATCTATGCCGATTCGATAGCGTCCGATGGCGGAAGCGCACGCGGCTTCCCGATACGACCCAGCCCGACCCTCCTCATCCCAAAACAGCAAAGCCCTTACAACCATCTGAGATTGCAAGGGCTTTTTATCTGTGGTGGCGATGCAGGGATTGAGGGATAGACGATAACATACCGAAATCATTGATACCAATTCAATGTTGAGTGTAAATATTTTGCCGGGCTTTGCACCCTATGTGCACCCGATTTGCCGCAAATTGC
>JAJDOA010000255.1 GCA_022340405.1 Desulfobacteraceae bacterium
GGCGCCGAAGCGACTCATCACGATACATGATATCGAAATTGTACCGTGATCATGTTGAGATCCGTGGCTGATGCCTTATCCTTTGTCAAACATTAGGCTGCATATATCGGCCGGATGTCAAAATCCGTCTCGATGACGGTAGAGTTGTGATTTCTGATTTAAAACCATTCTTCATAACCAAAGAGGTGGTACAATGAAATAAGAAAACCTGAAGTACTCCTTGCTCCTCCTGGTATTGGTGGCTGTTTTAATGAGCACACCTGCTATAGCCGCCGAAAAGCCGAACATTCTCGTCATATGGGGCGATGACATCGGTACTTGGAACATCAGCCATAATAATCGAGGCATGATGAGATATCAAACGCCAAACATCGACCGTATCGCCAAAGAAGGCGTGGCGTTCACCGATTATTATGGCCAGCAGAGTTGCACCGCCGGACGCGCAGCCTTCATCAGTGGAAGCGTTCCGGTACGATCTGGAATGACCAAGGTCGGCCTGCCTGGTGCTGCCGAGGGTTGGCAAAAGACGGATGTGACCATGGCTTCGGTCCTAAAGGCGCAGGGTTACGCGACAGGGCAATTCGGCAAAAATCATGAGGGCGATCGAAATGAACACCTGCCGACAATTCATGGTTTCGACGAGTTTTTGGGGAACCTCTACCATCTCAACGCAGAGGAGGAGCCGGAAAACGAAGACTATCCGCGGGATATGAAACTGTCCAATGGGAAAACATTCCTGGAGACATTTGGTCCTCGCGGCGTCCTTCACTGCTACGCCACCGATAATGACGATCCGACTGAGATCCCTCGTTTCGGTGCTTGGGGCAAGCAGAGATGCGAAGATACCGGTCCGCTCACCAAAAAGCGCATGGAAACCATCGATGACGAAACCGTTGCCGCCGCCAAGGATTTCATCACCAGACAAGTCAAGGCAGGCAAACCGTTTTTTACGTGGTGGAACGGCACCCGCATGCACTTTCGCACCCATGTCAGGGCGGAGCATCGCCACCCCGGCAACGACGAATATACGGACGGGATGATCGAACACGATGGGCACGTGGGTGAATTGCTCACTCTGCTTGACGACCTCGGGATTGCCGACAATACGATCGTTTTTTACTCGACGGATAACGGACCCCACTATAACACCTGGCCCGATGCCGGAACGACACCGTTCCGCGGCGAGAAGAATTCCAACTGGGAAGGGGCTTACCGCGTTCCAGCTTTCGTCCGTTGGCCTGGGCACTTTCCAGCAGGCGTGACCCTTAACGGTATTGTCGCCCACGAAGATTGGCTGCCGACTTTCGCCGCAGCTGCCGGTGCACCAAACATCAAAGAAAAACTTCTCAAGGGGACGGATATCAACGGCCGTCACTATCGTAACTACATTGACGGATACAACCTGCTCGACTATCTAAGCGGCAAAACGGACAAGTCTCCCCGTCACGAGTTCTGGTATGTCAATGATGACGGGCAGATTGTCGCGGCCCGGTATGATGATTGGAAGGTGGTTTTCCTGGAAAACCGCGGTCAGGCTTTCGGTGTCTGGCGCGAACCATTCATCGAACTCAGGGTTCCCCTGCTTTTCAACCTGCGGCGCGATCCTTTCGAAAAATCCCAACACAACGCGAACGTCTATGAAGACTGGTTCCTCGATCATCCTTTTGTGATTATTCCGATTCAAGGTCTCGCAGCGAATTTTCTGAAGACCATGCAGGAATACCCGCCGAGCCAGTCGCCAGGTGCCTTCAACCTCAGCAAAATAGAGGAAAAACTGAAGCAAGCGACGGGTAGCCATTAAGTCGCTTTCATGAGTCGAGCAATTGTCAAAATTTCGTTCTGTTTCCGCCATGCGTTGCCATGCAAATGGTTGGGAGGGGTTTATCCCCTCCCGCCGCATTTTGACAGGCACCGCATGCGGGCGGGGATAAGCCCCGCCCCTACGAAAAACAAGAATAAGATCATTCCAATCGGAACATATTTTTGACAAATGCTATAATCAAATTGTTTGACTGTCAGCGGACCGCTTACTTAGGCGGCCCGCATTTTGGAACCACTCATGAACTGGGAAACAGGGTGGAGATCGGAGAAAGTTCTTCTGGGAGCATGAGTCAATAGAAGCGACCTCAAAATTAGGATTTTCGTTCAAGGTCAAGGAGGATCCGAGTTTTCAGCCGCAGGAATACTGCTGTATTTCGAGGACTGGAAACGAGGATATGACGCCGAGATTGGGCGAAAAGACAATTTTGAGATCGCTTCTAGCACTTCAGTGCTCAAGTCGCTGCGGTTGGTGCCGGCTGCAAAGCACCCGGTTTGAAATCAACCAAACACGATCAACAACATCCACAGTTCCGAACTTCTAATATTTCATGATTGAGGGGAGCTTTACCGTGAAAACCATTCGCATCATCTCAATAGCGTTCATTTGGGTGATCGCCCTGTCCTTCGGCGCCCTGAACGTCGCGCAGGCTGCCGACCATCTACCATCCTGGAACGATGGTACAGCCAAACAGTCGATCGTGGAGTTCGTGAAGAAGGTGACCCAGGCAGGCTCACCGGACTATGTGCCGCCTGCCGAACGTATCGTGGTTTTTGACAACGATGGAACGCTGTGGTCGGAGCAACCCATGTATTTTCAACTCTTCTTCGCCTTGGACCGCGTGAAGGCGCTCGCTCCCCAGCATCCCGAATGGAAGGACAAGGAGCCCTTTGCCTCCCTTCTCAAGGGCGACATGAAAGCAGCACTGGCCGGTGGAGAAAAAGCGATCCTCGAAATCATCATGGCCACCCATGCGGGTATGACCACGACGGAGTTCGAAACAATCGTCGAGGACTGGATCGCCACGGCCAAGCATCCCGAGACGGGCAAGCGCTATACCGAAATGGTCTATCAGCCCATGCTCGAGCTGCTCGCCTACCTTCGCGCCAACGGCTTTAAAACGTTCATCGTCTCCGGCGGCGGCATCGAGTTCATGCGGCCCTGGACCGAAGCGGTCTACGGCATCCCGCCCGAGCAGGTCGTCGGGAGCAGCATCCAGACCCAGTTTGAATTGCGTGACAGCGGACCGGTTCTCGTGCGGCTGCCGAAAATAAGCTTCATCGACGACAAGGAAGGCAAGCCGGTGGGCATCCACTCGCACATCGGCCGCCGACCGATTGCGGCCTTCGGCAACTCCGACGG
This sequence comes from Desulfobacteraceae bacterium, assembly GCA_022340405.1. Classification (GTDB taxonomy): domain Bacteria; phylum Desulfobacterota; class Desulfobacteria; order Desulfobacterales; family JAJDOA01; genus JAJDOA01. The sequence goes on from JAJDOA010000255.1 coordinate 3,182, forward strand.
CGATCTGCAGATGCTCCAGTGGACGACCGCCGGAGAAGGAGCCCGTTTCGCCCTTTTGGTTCACCACACCGATGCCGAGCGCGAATGGGCATACGACCGCAAATCGCACATCGGCCAACTCGACAAAGCGCTCGATGAAGCCAAGGCGAAGGGCTGGACAGTTCTGGATATGAAGCGAGATTGGAAGGTTATTTATCCGGATTGAGTTAGATCCGCTACGATAAGCGAATGACTGACACAGAAAGCGATCTTGGAACGAGACCTTGGATTTGATGAAGGGTTCCGCTTGCCGGGATCCCCTCGGGGGCCAGGGCGAAGGTTGCGGATCCACGGTGGTGGGGGGATCAAAAGGTGTGCACGTGGGCTGGATCGACGCTCAGCGCCAGGCGGGCGTCCTCCCGAATGTCCAAATCGATGCATTCCCGCGTGGTCAACGTTGCGCGCATGGGGAGCCCGTGTACGGAAAGAAAAAGATCCGAAACAAACCCCTTGTGTACGACCTTCGTTGCGACGGCCTCGAAGACGTTTTCGCAGTCCCCGGCGGGCCGTGTCGCGGTGCCCAGGACCCTTAGGTCCTCGGACCGGATTGCAACATGCCGTTCGCCGTCTCTCGCAGGGCGGCCCAGAAGAAAGCAGACGTCTTCCACAACCGCTTCCTTCCCCACCAGTCTTGCCTCGAACACGTTTCGAATTCCGACGAATTCGGCGACAAAAGCGGTTCGGGGCCGCCGGAAGACATCTTCCGGAGACCCGATCTGCTCGATCACGCCGTCTCTGATCACGGCAACTCTATGGGCCAAGTAGTGCGCCTCCGTGAAATCGTGGGTGACCATCATTACCGTGATGCCCGTCTCTTCATGAATGGACTTCAAAAGATCCCGGATCTCGTCCCGGAAATTGGGATCCAGAGCTGTGAGGGGCTCATCCAGCAGCAGGACGTCGGGCCGGACCACCAGCGCCCTCGCCAGCGCCACCCGCTGCTTCTCTCCTCCGCTCAGGTGTTCCACGGATCGGTGCAGCAGATCCTCCAGGCCGAGCCGGTCCGTCAACGCGTCCATCCGCCGATACGCGTCCTCCCGGTCGCCGTCAAGATAGCGGATCCCGTATGCGATATTGCGGGCGACCGTCAGATGCGGGAACAGGGCCTGATCCTGGTAGACAATCCCGATGCCGCGGCGCTCGGGCGGCATCCGGGTAACCTCTTTTCCGTTGACCCGGATTTGCCCAATAGCGACGTGCACGTTGCCGAGTACCGACTCCAGGATCAGGCTTTTCCCCGCGCCCGTAGGGCCGAGCAGGACGAAAAATTCACCCCGACCAACGTGCAGATCGACAGCCCGCAGCGAGAAACCGGGAAGCATGACATGGAGATTGTGGATGGAGATCATCAGGCCGGCCCGTATCCTAGTTTTTGCGGTCTGTCGGCTTCCGGATGGAAAACAGGCGAAGAAGCACGAAAAGCACAAGACAGACCAGGATCAGCCATACGGCCACCGGTTGCGAATACCGCAGCCCATAGGCCGTGAAGCGTTCATAAATCAACACCGGCGCCACCATCGGATGATACGCCACGATCACGATGGCCCCGAACTCGCTGACCGCGCGGGCTGTGCAGAGGATCATTCCCACCACCATGCTGCGCCAGGCCATGGGGAAGGTCACCCGGAAAAAGGTCGAGGCAGTGGAGGCCCCCAGCGTTCGGGATACGGTCTCCATCCTGCGGGGAACGGCTTCGAAGCCCGCCTTGACCGTGTCGATGTAAAAGGGGAGACCGACGAACAGAAGGACGGTGATGATGCCGGTGGTACTGCCCATGATGCGCAAGCCAAGCGCCCCGATGATCTTGCCCATCCAGTGATCCCGGCCGGCGATGCCCAGGATGGCGATGCCCACCACCGGGTGCGGGATCATGATCGGCAGATCGATGACGCTTTCCAGCATCTTTTTTCCCCGGAATTCCCTGCGTGCGAGCAGGTAGGCGAAGGGAGTACCGAACAGAAAGGACAGTAGCGCGGCCGAGCCCGAGGTCAGCACGCTGAGCCGGATGGATCGAAGCACGTCCCGGTCGCGCAACGTCTCCCGCAGGTCGGCCACCGACGGCTCCGACATCATTTCGAAAAGAGGTAGCAGGATGAAAGCGACGACGATGAGGCTGGAGAAAACCGTTGCCCACCGGAAAAGGTCCGGTCGTAACCCCGTCGTCGCGCCGTCTCCCGGGATTCGTGTATACGTTGTGGATACCAAGGTGAAACCTGTGCGTTTGGGCTGCTAGGGTTTGACCTCGACCCTTTGCCGTAGGCTTCCAGGCAGCTTCTCCAGCACCTGCTCGCTGTCGATCCGTGCAGGAACAAACGGCGGCTGACCCATGGATTCCAGTATTTTCAGGCCGCCCTCCGGGTCCAAGAGATAGGCAAGGAACAAAGCGGCCCCGGCCGGATTGGGCGCATCGTCGATCATTGTGACGCCGTAAGTGCAGGATTTCCCTGTGCGGGTGAGAAAGGTGCCGGGCTTTTTCCCCGTGACCTTGACCTGCGCTTGTTTGTAAAAATCGTCGAACTTGTAGTTGCCCAAGTTGATGTGATCGTCGAGGGTGATGTATTGCAGCTCGTGCTGAACCGCAACGGAGAGGTATTCCCATGCGTAATCCATGTTTCCGGTCTTGAGCAGGGATACCAGCTCCACGGATTTGGGGCGGACGTTTTCCTTCGGCCGATTGGCGAGGAGCCGATCGTACAATCCGGGCTTGTTGTAGAACTTTTCCGCCAGTTGCAAAACCATCAAGCTTCGATAGCCGCAGGGATCCAGGTTTGGATCTGAATGGCCCCACACCACGCCTTCTCGGCATAGAATATCGTACCAGTTGTCCCGGTTGATTTCCTTCGCGAATCGGCTATTATCCGTGTGACAAAGCACGAGCTGGTTGGTGGCAAAGCGGATGTTCCAGGATGCCTTCGAAGGGATCAGCGTTTTGTCGATCACTTTGTAATCGGCGGAGGCCATAATGTCGGCCGGCTTGCCGAGTTCGGAAATCATGCGGGCCATTTTCGTACTGCCCCCCGCCTCGCGCAAAACGTCGATTCCCGGATGGGCCGCCTCGAAACGCTTTTCCATTTCGGCAAAGGGCACCGTTAGGCTTCCGGCATGGAAAATGATGACGTTTTCCCCCCACGCCACAGAGCCGAGTGCCCAAAACAGGGTGGCAGTACATACCACCAACTTCATCATCAATGCCATTTTCCGGTGGTCCTGAATGGGCTTCACATGAACCTCCTTTCTTGAAGAAATCACCGTTCGGGCGGCAGCCCGCTTCTGCCCAGATGCCGGCGAAAGGCTCTGCACAGAAGGTTTCGACATACCACATTCCAACTCTGAAAGTACCACATTTCAACCATTATGGTTGTTTTTATTTTTTTCAAAAACCAAAACAAGTTAATAACAACTAAAAATAACCAAAAAAAACGATAAAGAGACAATCCTTGCTTCTCTGGCGACCGATTTCACCCTGCCTGCCTGCCGTGTGTACCTTCAGCCCGTGGACCGCAATCGCCTGACAGCCACCGATGGAAGTGCCAGCTGTATCGGAAATGACCCCGATAAAGCGTCCGGGTTTGCAGCACGTCATTTGCCCGGTCTATGAAGCCACCGGGTAGGTGGCATGGTGTAGCGGCTCGGGAGACTCGGATGATACGATTTTGAGGAAGCTTTCTTTGGATGAGACCAACGGTTGACTCGATTGGGCGGTTGAATTACACTATGAGGTTAAAAAGATACTGAGCACCTACACCTGCCGGTCTGTGAGGGCAGTTTTTTTGCATCCCCAAAAAAATTATGGTGAGCACTCAGTTTACAAAGGGACGATAAATGAAAAAAATCCGCGCAAAGGACATCACGGTTCCCTTTGCCGCGTTTGATTGTTGCAAGGCAAGTTCTTCGGTCCTGTTAGTGTGGCTTGTGCTCTCGTTGGCACAACTCCAGGCCAACAATTGGGCACCCGTGATCTCAGAAGACATCCGTTGCTGGTCGGAGATGGCGGCTGTCGAGACGGAAATAGATCCTGCTGAATACCCGGATCTTGCCTTTCAATTTTCCCAGCCTGCGGCTGGCGTCTTCCTGTGTGCGGTTGAAGCCATTGCCGCCGATCCGCCACTCCTCTATTCCCAGTCTTCTCCAAATCTTCCCTCCACCCGCTCGCCCCCGGAGTTTGTTCTCTTCCATCACTGATTTTCGCTCGATTCATTCCATCATCACCATCGGGATTCAGACCTGTTGCTTAGCAGCAACAAGCCGGAGGAGCACGCAATGAAGAACCGTTTATTTCATGTATTCCGCAACACTCCACTGGGAAGAGAAACGCTGATGCAGTCTGTCCATTTCTGTAAACAGATGGAGCTCGGCTTGAC
>JAJDOA010000289.1 GCA_022340405.1 Desulfobacteraceae bacterium
GCCCACTGGAATTCTGGGGAAGGGATCGGTGGGTGCTGGCCGGAAGGGACGAGAAGGCGGGGGGTACCTGGATGGGAATTACCCGGGAAGGACGCTATGCGGCAATCACCAACTATCGAGACCCTTCCGCAGTGCATCCGGAGGCGCCCTCACGCGGGGAACTGGTCAGCGCTTTTCTAACCGGTGGCTCCACCCCCCAGTCCTACCTGTCGCGGGTCTGCAAACGGGGGCATCGGTACAATGGATACAACCTGTTGTGCGGAGATGCGGAAAACGGCCTCTGGTATCATTCCAACCGCAAAAGCGGCGGCGGCATCGAACCGGTGGCCCCCGGCGTCCATGGATTGAGCAACCACCTGTTGGACACGCCATGGCCCAAACTCGAACGGGGGGTGGCCGGTATGCGCCGCATTGCGGTTGCAGCCGGCAAGCCGGACACAGAGGCCTTGTTCCGCCTTCTCCGCAACCGCTCCAGGCCTCCCGACGCTGTACTGCCCGACACCGGTGTGGGCATCGACTGGGAGCGGGTGCTCTCGCCGATGTTCATCGTCAGTGAACACTACGGGACCCGGTCCTCCACGGTGTTGTTATGGGATCGAAAGGGGAAGGTCTCCGTGGAGGAGCGCACCTGGATTCCTGCCGGCGACATCCAGGTACGAAACGGGCCCGTCGTGAAAGAGACCTTCACGGTCTCGAACCGCAGGGGTGGAACGGGCCATCGAATGGGAGAAGCGGGTGACCGGTAGTTTTCGGTGGGGGAGAAAGGAGGTGTTCCGCTAACCACCGGGAGTGGCATCGTTCAGGGCCGAACCGCCCGCACCGCACCGCAGGCGTCCTGCCGCTGCTGGCCAATGTTGTAAACGGTCTCCTGCCTTGCGGTCACCACATTGGCCACTCGGTGATAGCCCTTCACGTAGGCCTCGGAGGACCAGTACCAGGAGGCGCCGCTGGAGGGAAAAAAGGGACGGTTCTTGTAAATGCCTGCCAACTCGCCGGATTTGGGCAATCTCCAGTCCCGGTATCCTCCCGTATCGAGTCCTTTCACGTAATTGGCGGCCGATGGATAGTTCAAGCACTTTCCGAGGTGGAGGTGAGAGTCCAGCAGCGTCCACATCAGCCCGCTGGCGGTATCGGTAACCGTTCCGTTGGTGTTGACGACATAGCGGCCACGGGCACGACTCACATCCGCGGCCACCTTCTGCCGTAAACCTTCCAGGCGCTGCTGTTCCTGGCGCATTTTTTCCTTGCGTGCCTGTTCGACGGCCTGTTGCCGTTTCCGCTCCGCCTCCTTTCGATTCCGTAAAAGGGCCGTCTGCTTTTCACCCTGCAGCGATTTCAGCAGGGTTCGGGCCTCATCGGCATAAGGACCCTTGGGATTGTTCTTCAGGTAGCTTTCCAGCCGCTCCAGCCTTTCAAACACATCCCGCTTTCCATCGCCGGCAAATGCTGCAAGCGCTTGCCAGTCCTCTTTCTCCTGGATTTTTTGGTCGAGAAGCCGAATTTCCGATCGGATGCGATCGGCATGGACGCTGTTGGGATTTTCCTGCAGATAGGTCTGATAAACGGCCTTGGCCTCCGCATGGGCTTCTCCCATGCCGCCCACCTTCTGAACCAAGTCATACAGGTCCTGCTGACTCTGCATACGGACTTTCATGGCGACCACTTCTTCAATGCGAGGATCGTTTCGGAAAGCGGCGAAGAAGTCTTCACAGAGCTGAAGGCATTTTCCCCAGTTTTTTTCTGTATCGCAGCGCTGCACTTCCTTTCCCAAATAGGTGAAAAAGGACTGGCTCATTGCTTGTAGGATCTGTTGCACTTCCTCGCGGTGGCTGCCTTGGGGATACTTTTCCAGGTACCAGTTGCATGCGGCGATTTTTTCGTCGAAACCTTTCAACTGGGCGCCCTTGACCTTAGCGAAATCCATATCGTCCACACGGACCGGGGCTTCGGCAATCATCTGCTGCACTTCCTGGGCCAGCGGGCCCCTCGGGTGCTTGGCCAGAAAAGCCTCCCCCAACTCCTTCACCTTTGCAGCGAAGCCGTCGTCTAGGGTGAGCGCCCCCACGGTTTTGGAAAGCGCCTCGAAATCTTTCTCCGCAACCTGCAGCTCCAGCCTCTGGATTTGCATCTGGGCCTGTTGGGTATACTCCCCCGCTTCGTGGCGACCGACAAAAGACTTCAGCAACTGGAGCTTGGCCTCCGGGGAGGACTGTTGGCCGACCTCGGCAATGGTCTTTTCGTAATCGGCTTTCGTGGGATCCGCGATGAAGAAAAAATACACTCCTGCAGCGATCAGGACCACAAGGCCTGCAGCGATCCCCATCATTTTTTTGGAAAGTTTCTTGGGCGGCGGCGGGGGCGCGACGGTTTTCAATCCCGCTTTCTCCCCCGGAGCCTCCTGTGGCTCGATTTTCTGTGCGGGCCGGGAAAGATCCTTGTACTCCTCGAAGGGTTCGGAATCGGTGACGGGCTCCCCGGCATCGCCGGACGGTTGTGTTGGGTCCATTTCCTCCGCTTGCGAGGACTCGTCGGCCGGCAGCTCCGCCTCCCTGGCGGCTGCCGCCAACAAATCGTCATCGCCCTCCAGATCCAGAGACATCTCCTCGTCGTCCAGCTCCAGCGGGGCATCCTCGCCCCCCGTTTCCGGTTCCGCCGGCGCTTCGTCGAGAAAATCCACCGGAGCTTCCTCTTCCTCCATCGCAAGCGGCTCGATCTCCACCGAGTCCATCTCCAGCGGCTCGATCTCCACCGCATCCAACTCTATCGGGGCCTCTCCGCCATCTTCGGTCTTCTCCGGTTCCGTGCCGGGGGAGGGCGCCGCCTTTTCTCTCTCATCCCGCAGACGCCCGCCTTCCATGAGAATTTCCATGAGGGGGCGGTCGATGACATCCTTGCGCTTTTCGCAGCGGTTTTCGATCTCGATGAGTGCATCCTCCCAGCTCACGATGCGGCAGGCGGCTTCGTAGCCACCGAGATCGCCGGTTTGCGCATCGATCAACTCTCCTTTCAGCACATACAGGGTTCCCTGCTCATTTCCGTGGCTGACAGTGAGGGTGCAGGTGGATTTTTCCATCTGGGCCATCTGGAGAAAGGAGTCCAGATTGATCCCCTGAAGCTGACCGCCGAGATCGGATTCCATGATATCCGTGCTCCTTTGCTGCTTGTTGACGGCAACCGCCGGCAATCCGAATGTCGATTAGCGCTTCGCGGCTACGGGCGGAGCCACTGCATGTTCAGAAAGGCTTTTGTTTCTTATCATCAATGGCGCCGTGTTTCAATTGACTCCAAAACTCCAAACGCCGCCGTACGGCTTTTTCGTATCCCCGGTCGGTCGGTCGGTAAAACCGTCGGCCTTTCAGTTCCGGCGGCAGATGCTCTTGGGAGACAACGGCATTGGGGTCGTCGTGCGCGTATTGGTAGCCCTTTCCATAGCCGAACGCTTTCATCAGGCGTGTCGGCGCGTTGCGCAGATGCAGGGGAACCGGAAGGGAACCACTGGTCTGCACCGCCCTGCAAACCGCATCGTAGGCGCGATAGACGCTGTTGCTCTTGGGGGCGGTCGCCAAATAAAGGGCCGCTTGTGCGACGGCCAGTTCTCCTTCCGGTGGGCCCAGAAATCGGAAGGCTTCGGTTGCATCCATTGCCACCCGAAGTGCAGCGGGATCTGCGTTGCCGACGTCCTCGGAAGCAAAGCGAACCATTCGGCGGAGGATGTACAGCGGATCCTCACCGGCCGCAAGCATCCGGGCCAGCCAGTACAGGGCTCCGTCGGGATCACTGTCGCGCAGGCTTTTGTGAAGAGCGGAAATGAGATTGAAATGGGACTCTCCCGCCTTGTCGTGCAAAAGTGCCTTGCGCTGCAGGACTTTCTGGAGGGTCTCGGCACTCAGGGAGACCGGGGCTGCCGCTGTGTTATCCGTGGCATACATCGCGGCGACGGCCTCCAGGGCATTGAGCGCCGCCCGGGCGTCCCCATCGGAAAGCTGCACCAGGAGCAATAGGGCATCCTCGTCGAGGGTCAATGATATCGATGCCAAACCCCGCTCACTGTCCGATAAGGCTCGACGAAGCACTTCGGCGATCTCCTCCGGAGTGAGCCGGTGCAGCCGGATCACGCGGCAGCGGGACATCAATGCGGGGATGATCTCGAAAGATGGATTTTCGGTGGTGGATCCGATGAGAAGGATTCGTCCGCTCTCCACGTGTGGCAGGAAGGCGTCCTGCTGCGCCTTGTTGAACCGGTGGATTTCATCCACGAATAGAATGGTTCTGCGGCGCCGTAGCCGCATTTCCTCCCGTGCCTCCTCGATGACGGCACGAATCTGTCGGACCCCCGATAGGACCGCAGAAAATTCGATGAAGCGGGCACGGGTCTCCTTAGCGACAATGCGGGCCAGCGTCGTCTTGCCGCACCCCGGAGGCCCCCATAGGATCATCGAAAACAGACGGTCCTCCCGGATGGCCCGATACAGGAGCGTGCCTTCACCAACCACCTCGGACTGACCGACGAAGGCGTCGAGACGTTGCGGCCGCATCCGTTCCGCCAGCGGCTTCAGGGCGTCGCCGCCCGTGTCGGCGGCATGGTCGAAAAGATCCCCGCTCATGATTTCTTCCGCCGCCGGGATCCGGACTTTTGCCTCGCCCCCCCGGATTTTCTGCCGTCGAAGGCGATACGCCCGGTGCGCAGGCGGAACAAGGCCCGGACAGGCGTTTCGTCCAATCCCGCCTCCTCCCGCAAGCGGTTGACCAGATACCGCTGATAGGAAAAATGGACCGCTTCCGGGTAGTTGACGAAAAAGACGAAGGTGGGGGGACGGGCGGTCACTTGGGTGGCATAGTAGAATTTCAGGCGCTTGCCTTTGTGAAGCGGCGGCGACTTTCGCTGAACGGCTCTTTCCAGGATCCGATTCACTTCTCCGGTGGGGATTCGGCTGGCGTACTGCGCGTATACCCGATCGACGATGCCGAAAATCCGCATCGTCCGCAATTGGGTCTTGGCCGAAAGGGTCAGCACCGGCGCGAAATGCAGGAACCGCGCCCGCGTGCGGACCCGCTCCGAAAAGCGGTTGACGCTGTGCGTGTCCTTTTCCACCAGATCCCATTTGTTGAGAAGAAAAATGCATCCGCAGCGGCGTTGATGCGCATAGCCGGCGATGGTGATATCCTGATCCGTGATTCCCTCCGCCGCGTCGATGACAATGAGGGCGACATCGCAGCGGTCCAGGCTTCTGAGTGCCTTGATCACTGAAAATTTTTCCAGCCTTCGGGAGACCCGCGACTTCCGACGAATTCCCGCCGTATCCACGAAGCGGTAGGTTTGGCCGTCGACCTTGACCTCCGTGTCTACGGCGTCCCGGGTCGTACCGGGCACATCGCTGACCACCAGTCGCTCCTGCCCGGAGAGGGAGTTGATCAGGGATGATTTTCCCACGTTGGGGCGCCCTACCACGGCGACGTGGATCCGATCGGCGGAGTCCGGAGCGGTAACCCGTGGAAGGGCGGACACCAGATTGTCGAGAAGGTCGTTGAGACCATAGCGGTGTGCGGCAGAGAGGGGATGCAGCGCATCGATCCCCAGCGCGTGGAACTCGAACAGATCCGGCTCCTTCTCCGGACCGTCGATCTTGTTCACCGCGAAAAAGACCGGCTTGTCCAAGCCTCGGACCTGCTCAACCAGTTCCCTGTCGAAAGGGGAAACGCCGCTGATGCCGTCCAACAGCAGCAGGACGGCGTCGGCGTCTTGAATGGCCTGACGCACCTGGAACTGGATCTGCCCTGCAAAGGGGTCTGCGTCCTCGGGCAGGAATCCGCCGGTATCCACCACGGTGAAGGCGATACCGTTCCATTCGCCGTCCCCATAGTTGCGGTCGCGGGTAACGCCCGGGATATCGTCCACCAGCGCATTGCGGCTCTTGGTGATCCGGTTGAACAGGGTGGATTTGCCGACGTTGGGTCGGCCCACGATGGCGACGATGGGTTTCATGGTGCGGCGAGCTCAACGACTCCGAGCGAGTGCGTTACGGGTCCGGGTGTACGGCAAGGGGTATGCCGGCGGATGGAAAACCCCCTGCTGCTGCAGTCTGCGCGGAATGTTCCGCCCTCCGGCAGTGCTGTATGGCCCGGTACGAACTGTTCCCCTTTGCATTCGCACGCGATTGGGTTCATGGCCGAAATCCCGGCGTTACCGTTTCCATCCAGGAAACGGGGGATCCTGCCGAAGAAAACAAGGCATGTATAGTGAGAATGGAGGGTGTTGTCAAACCGGTGGAAAGTATCGACACCGGTACGGAAAAGAGATTTACGGCACCTGCCTTTGGGTGTACACAGGTTAGGTAAGGACAAACCGGGGGACTCATGGCGCGCAACCAACAATCCAGGGCGATCGTACACATATCGGCGGAGGGGACGGATGCACCCCGACAGCGGGACATGTCGCTCATCGGCGAGGAGCCGTTGTCCATCCGTGTACAGGGCCATCCCTACGCGGTGATCATGCGGACACCGGGCGACGAAATGGACCAGGTCGGCGGATTCTGCCTTACCGAGGGGATTGTCGACCGGCCCGAGGACATCGTGTCCATGGGATTCTGCGACGGTGAGGCGTCCAATGTAGTGGCGGTAACCCTTCGGGAAAATCGCCGCAGGGACATCGCATCGATTTTGGACCGGAGAGGATTCATCAGCCAGACCAGCTGCGGCATCTGCGGAAAAGAGGTTCTGGAGGACCTGCGCCAGCGCATTCCCCCCATCGAGCATGACGGAGTCCGGATCGATGCACTTCAGGCGATGCGTTCCCTGGAGAATTTGTCCGATTTTCAACCGTTGCGCAATCGGACTCGGGCGGCCCATGCGGCCGCGATCCATGCCGCCGACGGCCTCGTACTGTCCGCGGCTGAAGACGTCGGACGCCACAATGCCCTGGACAAGGCTATCGGAAGGCTGTTTCTCAGCGGCCGGCTCAGCGAGGCCGCAGCAGTGGTACTCTCTTCGCGGTTGAGCTATGAGCTGGTGCAAAAATCGGCCCGGGCACGCATTCCCATCCTCCTGTCGCTGTCCCGGCCCACCGCACTGGCTGTCGAGCTGGCGGAAACCCTGCGTCTCACCGTCTGCTGCCAGGCCAGAGGATCGGGGCTGCTGATCTTCTGCGGAGAAGATCGGATCCAGTCGACGGAGGAGTAGGAATGGACATCGGATGGGATTCCGTACCATGTCACTCGTTGAAGGTTTTCGATACAATCTAAGGGGGCTGCAGATGGGGCTCCGGACGCCGAAGCTGCTGGCGCTGGGAATGCTGCGGTTTGCCGTTGTGATCGCCCTAACGGCTGCGGCCGTGGCCGTCGTCATCGCCTATCATCAGGAAGTGCTCGGTGCATTCTGGAACCGTCCGCACAGTGCATGGTGGGCTTGGCTTTGGGTGCTGGCCTCTTGGTTGGTGGCGGTCGTTCTGGTCGGCATCTCCGGGGTGCTCGCTTACCTGGCGGCCCAGGTGCTGTTTGCCGTCCTGATCATGGACCTCATGTCACGCATCACCGAAAAGGAGATATCCGGTCGGGAGGTCCGGGGGCCGGACCTGTCCGTGTTCCAGCAGGCATTTTTCCTGATGGCCCAAGAGGTCCCGCGCGCCCTTCTGCCCGTGCTGCTGACCCTGGCGATCATGGCGGCCGGATGGCTCACCCCTCTGGGACCGGTCACCACGGTCCTTTCTGCGGCTGCGGCGGTTGTATTTTTGGCATGGGACAACACGGACCTGATCCCGGCGCGCAGGATGGTGCCCTTTGCAAAGCGGTTTCAGTTACTGCGCCGCTCGTTGAGCTTCCACCTGGGATTCGGCATCTGGTTTCTCATTCCGGTGGCCAATATTTTGTTTCTCTCCTTCGCGCCGGTGGGGGCCACGCTGTACTACGTGGAGAAAATGGACGCGGAGGGTCATGACGCGATGCCCGATGCTTCGCGGGAGAAATCAGGGTAGCACACCGTCGAGAAAACCCATCCAGCACTTCGCCGGAAGGAATCTCCGCCTCTTCCTGCCTCTAAAGCGGGCCGGAATTCCGTTCCGTTTCCGCGATGTCCTGGCATCGAAATCGGGGGCGAAATCGCTATCGATCATTGCCGTTTCACAACCGATTTCGACCCCTTGCCCATCGCAACCTATTGTTGAAAATCGATCTGTAGCAATTGTCAGAATTCTGTTCCATATCCGCTATGCGGTGCTATGCAAATGTAGGGGCGGTGTTGATCCCCGCCCCTACGAAAAGCAAGAAAAAGGGCTTTCCAATCGGAACATGCCTTTGGCATTTGCGATAACGCCGGAGACGGGCGCTTCGGAGCGTCCGGTCATTTTACCTTGGACAGCAGCTCGACCACACGGTCCATCTGCTCCATGGAAAGGTAGACATGGGGGGACAATCGCAGGCGTCCGAGCCGTTCGGCGGCCACCACCCCGCGTTCCCGCAGTGCGGACATGAGCCGCTCGCAAGCCACCCCTTCCCGCTCGCAGACAACAATTCCCGTCGGGCTGCCGGGAAAGCGTTCGGCCAGCACTCGGTATCCGGCCCCGGACAGCCCTTTCACCAGCCTACGGGCCAACGCATGAATGCGGTCGCGTACATCCCCGAATCCGATCTGGTGCAAAAATTCGAGGGAGGCGAGAAAATACACCCAGTCGCCGAAGTTGGGTGTGGATAGGGTAAACCGCTCCGTTGAGGGTTTCAACTCGGATTTGTACGGCAGGTATTCCAGCTCATTGACCACCGATGCGGTCCCGATGAATATCGGCTTGAGCGATTCCAGCTTTTCCCGGGAAACGTACATCACGCCGAGGCCGATGGGCCCTGTCAACCATTTCCAGGCAGGAAAGGCCATGTAGGTGATGCCGACGGCCTTGAGGT
>JAJDOA010000293.1 GCA_022340405.1 Desulfobacteraceae bacterium
TTTGGCAGTCCTTAAGCAACCTCTTAGGCTACATCACCACAGCACCCGAACAAAACCCTTCGCCGGAGATCCGGCGGCGGGTTTTGTGCTACACAACCACATGTGAATCGAGCCGACTGAATCTATACAGTTTTCTCGGCCTTGATGGCTCGATTCCTTGTACAGTCCTTGTACAAATCGCCTTATCAAAACAAAAAGGCTTAGACGCAATTGTCTAAGCCTTTGATTTTATTGGTGCCGAGGCACGGAATCGAACCGCGGACACGGGGATTTTCAGTCCCCTGCTCTACCGACTGAGCTACCTCGGCCCGCCTCAGAATTGCCTGAAACGAGAATGAGGGTATTAGTCGAGGGCCTGGTTTTTGTCAAGTTTTTTCTGGGCCCATGTCTCCCAGCACGTATTGAACCATTGTGCAGGCAGCAACAGCCGCCGTCTCCGCTCTAAGAATGCGCGGTCCAAGGGATGCGATGCAAAAACCCGCATTTCGAGCCGCTTCGGCTTCGGCTTGGGTGAATCCGCCCTCCGGGCCAACGGCCAGAAACGCCCTTTCATAGGTCTTTCCGGCTCGGGCAAACGGTACTGGATCCGTCCCGCTTTCCCAGAAGAAGAACTTGTATTGCTGCCGTTCTCCGATGGAGATCATCTCGGTAAAGTCCACCACGGGCGAGATCTCCGGTATGCGGCCCCGGCCGCACTGTTTGACGGCCTCCCGTGCGATTTTTTCCCACCGGCCTTTTCGCTTCCCCATTCGCTCTTCGTCGGGCCGTGGGATCGAGCGCCGGCAGAAGAATGGCAGAAAGTTTCGGATACCCAATTCCGTAAGCTGCCGCACCAGTGCATCCATCTTCTTGTCTTTCAGAAAACCCATGGCAAGGGTGATCGCCAGGGAGGATTCACCAGAGGCCCTGGAGCGTGAGAGGATGGATACGGTCACAGCAGCGGAATCGATGGTTTCGATCACGGCTCGGCAGATGCCGCCGGCACCGTCGAAGAGCTCCACTTCGTCTCCCGGGCGAAGTCGAAGGACACTACTCAGGTGCAAGGCGTCTCCGCCGCGAATCTCCGCCGTTTCACTCCGCAGGGCAACCGGTGGAACGAAAAATCTTCGCATGAAAGCATCTCCGACCGAATCGTCTTCGATACCCTATCCTGTCCGGAAATGCGTGTAAATCCTTTTCCAGAATGGTCAAACATTCCAAAGCCGTTGACATTTCACGGGTATTGTGTTGTATTTTTGATAATTTTTAGTAAGTTGGCGCTACTATGCCATTCGGAAGGATCCTTTAGCGATACGGGGGCGATCATGGCGGACACGCGGGGAGCCGAACAACAACCGGAAGACGAAGAGATCATCGAGCTGACAGATGTCGCTGACGACGATTCGGGATCGGAAGACGAAGAGGTGATCGAACTGACCGAGGTGGCCGCAGACGATTCGGGATCGGAAGACGAAGAGATGATCGAACTGACCGAGGTGGCCGCAGACGATATCGGGTCGGAAGACGAAGAGGTGATCGAACTGACCGACGTGGCCGACGAGGCTCCCGCATCGGAGGAGGAAGAGGCCATCGAACTGACCGACGTGGCCGACGAGGCTCCCGCATCGGAGGAGGAAGAGGCCATCGAACTGACCGACGTGGCCGGCGAGGTTCCCGCATCGGAGGAGGAAGAGGCCATCGGGCTGGCCGACGTGGCCGACGAGATTCCCGCATCGGAGGAGGAAGAGGCCATGGATTTGGCCGATATGACCGTTGACGCCCCCTTACCGGAAGACGAAGAGATGATGGACTCGAACGAAATCGAAGAAGAGGCGGCCGACTTGCCGGATATTCAGGAACCGATGACGGAAGAGACCGCTGAGATGCAAGCACCGCAGCCGCCTCCTTCTGCCGCTGCCGCCGACACCGTTGACCAGGCCGCGGCAGAGGAGGAATCGGCCGTCACGGAGGAGCGGATCGAGGAACCGGCAGAGGCGGATATCGATTCGGACCAGGAAGGCCCGGTCTTTTTCGACATCCCGGAAGATGCCCTGGACGACGATACCGACGAGGACGACGACGATTTTGCCAGCAATCTCGGAATGGCTCTCGATGAGGACGAGATGTCGGAAGACGACACCTACGAATCCGAGCTCGAAGAACACGAACCCGAACCTCAGCCCGAAGATGCTGAAACAGAAGAAGCAGTCGCGCCGCCGGTTCCTGACGAGGATCTCGATCTATACTCCGTGCCGCCGGAGCAGATCGATCTCGCCTTGGAGCGGGTCATCCGCAAAGTATTTTACGAAAAAATCGATGCCGTGCTGAGCCATGTCATCGAAAGGGAAGTCTCCAAGGAAATCGACCGGATAAAGCGAATGATCATCGAAGAGGCATCGGGCTCCGAATAACAGAGAAATCCGCACACCCCAGGTTACGACCCTCTGCAGCAATCGTTTGACACCATCCGATTCCACGCGTAAAACCCATCGGGAACGGAACCGCTATCCCCGATGGGTTTTTCTGAAGGATCCATCGAATTCACGAAAGGTATCTGGTAATGCATCCGAATTCTATCGAGAAAAGCTACGAACCGCGGCACGTCGAGCAGCGCTGGTACGCGTTCTGGGAAAACGAAAAGCTCTTTTCGGCTGCGGAAAAGAACGAACGGCCCGGATATTCCATCGTTATCCCGCCGCCCAATGTGACCGGTGTCCTCCACATGGGACACGCACTCAACAACACCCTCCAGGACATCTTGTGCCGGTACCGGCGATTGTGCGGTGACAATGTTCTCTGGATGCCGGGTACGGACCATGCGGGGATCGCTACGCAGAATGTCGTCGAAAAAAAGCTGGCGGCCGAGGGAAAGACACGCCACGAGGTGGGTAGGGAGGCGTTCATCGATGCCGTGTGGAAGTGGCGGGAAGAGTACGGCAACGCGATCATCAACCAGCTCAAACGCCTGGGGGCCTCCTGTGATTGGGATCGGGAGCGGTTTACGATGGACGAGGGCTTGTCCCGCGCCGTGCGAAAGGTGTTCGTCGAGCTTTACCGTCAGGGACTGATATACAGGGGCCTCTACATTATCAACTGGTGCCACCGCTGTTTTACGGCCCTGGCGGATCTTGAGGTCGAGCATGAGGAACACCAGGGCAACCTGTACCATATCCGCTACCCCTATTCCGGCAAGGACGGTGGTATCGTCGTGGCCACAACGCGGCCGGAAACGATGTTGGGTGATACGGCGGTTGCCGTTCACCCCGATGACGAGCGCTATGCCGACCTGGAGGCCGACAGCGTCGTTCTTCCGCTCATGGACCGGATTATCCCCATCATCCGGGATCCCTATGTGGACACTTCTTTCGGTACCGGAGGGCTGAAGGTAACGCCGGCTCACGATCCCAACGACTTCGAAATCGGAAGCCGGCACAATCTGCCCGCTGTGAAAGTCATCGGTGATGACGGGCGAATGACCGAAGAGGCCGGCCCGTTCGCCGGGATGGATCGATTGGCGTGCCGCCAAGCGGTCTTGAAAGCGCTGGAGGAGCAAGGATTGCTGGTACGCGTCGAACCGCACTCCCACGCCGTAGGACACTGCTACCGCTGCGGGGAGGTCGTCGAACCCAACCTGTCCCGTCAGTGGTTTGTTCGCACCAAACCCCTCGCCGAGAAGGCCATCGCCGCCGTTCGGGAGGGCGAGACGCGCATTATTCCCGAGAATTGGTCAAAAACCTACTACGACTGGATGGAGAACATCCGCGACTGGTGCATATCCCGCCAAATCTGGTGGGGACATCAGATCCCGGCCTGGACCTGCCAGGCTTGCGGCGAGCTGACCGTCTCCGAGGAGACGCCCCAGCGGTGCGAACACTGTGGCGCCCAGGAACTGGTGCAGGAAACCGACGTGCTGGACACCTGGTTTTCCTCCGCTCTCTGGCCCTTTTCCACCATGGGGTGGCCCGACCGTACCCCCTTGCTCCAAACGTTTTACCCGACTTCCTGCCTGGTCACGGGTTTTGACATCCTTTTTTTCTGGGTAGCCCGCATGATGATGATGGGGATTCACTTCATGGGGGAGGTCCCGTTCCGCGACGTATACGTGCACGCTCTTGTGCGGGACGAGGACGGTAAGAAGATGAGCAAATCCACGGGCAACGTCATCGACCCGCTCACCGTCATCGAGGCCTATGGAACCGATTCCTTTCGTTTCACGCTGGCCGCCTTCGCCGCCCAGGGCAGGGACATCAAAATGTCGGAAAAACGCGTGGAGGGATACCGGCATTTCATCAACAAACTGTGGAACGCCGCCCGCTTTTCCTTCATGCACATGGGGGAGGATGCACCGGAGGCACCCCGGCAGGGGCTGTCACTGCCGGATCGCTGGATCCTGACCCGCTTGAGCGCGATCAATGCCGAAGTCGCGGCCGCGTTGGACGACTACCGGTTCAACGAAGCGGCGGGGACCCTTTACCAGTTTGTCTGGCACGAGTTCTGCGATTGGTACCTGGAGGCCGTCAAGCCCGATCTGTACGGCAAGCTGGGAGAGGAGCGGAAGCAGACGAGCCGGTCCGTGCTGTGGCACACGCTTCACGACATTCTGGTTCTGCTTCACCCATTTGTTCCCTTTGTCACCGAGGAGCTGTGGCACCACCTGCCGGGAACCCAGGGCTCCATCATGCAGGCGGCTTTCCCGAAACCCGAACAGGCCCGGAGCGCCGGCATAAACCGCCGGGAGGCCGAGGATGCCATGGCGCTGGTCGTGTCGGTGGTCACAGCCGTTCGGACCATCCGCGGCGAGATGAACGTCAACCCCTCCGTGGCGCTGACCATACGGCTCCAGACCTCCGATGAAGAGACCGGCGCGGTCCTCCGTCGTCACGGGGACCGGATATCCCATCTCGCCAGGCTGGATTCGCTGACGGTCGAACCCCCGGGTCCACGGCCTCGGTCGGCTGCGGTCTCCGTGGTGGAGGGCGTCACCGTTCTGGTCCTGTTGGAGGGGGTCATCGACTTCGACCGGGAAATCCAACGCTTGCAAAAGGAGATCGGAAAGATCGACCAGGAATTGTCCGGGGTTCAGCGGAAGCTTGCCAACGAGGGCTTCTTGCGCAAGGCTCCGGAAAAGGTGGTGGACGGCGTCCGTTTGCGGCAGGAGAACCTGGCCGAAAAGCGCGAAAAACTCAACGCCAATCTGGAACGGATACAGGCGATGGACGCGGTTTAGAAACAGCCATAGGGGGAGTTTCCGGATGCATAGCTGGGATGCTTTGATCGACCTGGCCATAGCAGAAGACCTGGGGCCGGGCGACATTACCACCGAACCCATCGTCGGCCACGGTCGGTCTGGAAGGGGAGTGCTCGTTGCCAAAGAACCCATGGTGGTGGCGGGCCTCGACGTGGCCCGTGCCGTCTTCCGGCGGGTGGATCCGGCAGCGGTGTTCACCAGCCGATGCGCAGACGGTGAACGGGCCGAATCCGCGGCGACGCTGGCCGTCGTAGAAGGGACCCTGACGGGTCTGTTGACGGGGGAGCGCACTGCCCTGAATTTTCTGCAGCGGCTTTCCGGAGTGGCGACGCTGGTGCGGCGCTACGCGGATGCGATCGCCGGAAGCGGAGCCCGGTTGGTGGACACCCGCAAAACCACTCCGGGGTGGCGCACGCTGGAAAAATACGCCGTACGGATGGGTGGGGGTCAAAACCACCGAATGGGCCTTTACGACGGCGTCCTGATCAAGGACAATCACATCGCCGTGGCCGGAGGGATTGCCGCGGCCGTAAAGCGGGTTCGCCGACGGGTCAGCCATCTCACCCGCATCGAGGTGGAGGTGACTTCGATGGAAGAGGTCCGCGAAGCGCTGTCGGCGGGGGTCGAGGTCATTATGCTGGACAACATGCACCTCGATCAAGTCCGGGAGGCGGTGTCGTTCATCGCCGGAAAGGCGCTGGTGGAAGTTTCCGGCAACGTCACCCTGGAAACCCTGCCGTCCCTCGCTTCCGCGGGCGTGGACATCATTTCGGTCGGGGCTTTGACCCACTCGGCTCGTGCCGTCGACATCAGCATGGCCATCACCCCATGATCCCCATTCGCGACACCGCCCCCTCGAGCACCTACCCGGTGGTCAACCTGTCGTTGATCGGTCTCAACGTGCTGACCTTTCTCTTTCAGCTATCCCAGGGACCGGATCTGGATCGTTTCGTTTACATCTACGGGCTCGTCCCCGCCCGCTATAGCGTGCCCCACGTCATGCAGTACTTCAGTACGGGGCAGCAGGTTTTCTCCTTCATCTCGTTCATGTTCCTGCACGGCGGCTTTTTGCACCTTCTGGGAAACATGTGGTTTCTGTACATCTTCGGGGACAACGTGGAAGATCGCCTGGGGCACCTGCGGTATCTTCTGTTTTACCTTCTGTGCGGCATTCTCTCCGGGGTCAGCCATCTGATGCTGAATCTCAACTCCAACGTTCCCACCATCGGTGCCAGCGGGGCCATCGCCGGAGTGATGGGGGCCTATATCATTTTGCACCCCCACGCGCGGATTCTGACGTTGATTCCGATCGTGTTTATTCCCTGGTTTGTCGAAATTCCCGCTTTCTTCTTTCTCGGGCTCTGGTTCCTGCTGCAGTTTCTCAGTGCGACGGGAAGCCATGGCGCCGTTTCCGGTATTGCCTGGTGGGCGCATATCGGCGGTTTTGTTTTCGGTATCCTGCTGCTCAAATTGTTCGGCATGGTACCCCGAATCGGGGCCGATGAAAAGGTGCGCTCCGTCACTTCCAAACGTCGAACCGAACACCTGCAGTCCATTCGCCCCAGGGGCGGAGCCGGTGATGCCGACATGTACGGCACCCTCGTGATCTCCCCTTACGAGGCCCTCACGGGTACGCGGAAGCTGGTGAACGTTCCCTGGGGATTCCACAACCGGTTGATCCGCGTGTTGGTGCCCCCCGGGGTGAAGAGGGGCAGCAAACTTCGCCTGCAGGGTCTGGGAAAGCAGACCCGCGAGGGCTCCCGCGGGGACCTTTATCTGCAAGTGGAAATTCGGGGGTGACGGCCGGTCGCTACGAAGATGTTTCGGGGTACAGGACCGAGACTCGGTCTCGACCCGCATCTTTGGATTGGTACAAGGCCCGGTCCGCCCGCTGGACGAATTCGGACTTGCTCTCGTTGAGAAGGTATTCGGTCACGCCGAGGCTGATGGTGACACCGACTTCCTCGTCCGGCTGCGGGGAAAACGTTTCCACCTTGACTGCCGTACGCAACCGTTCGGCAACGGTTTTCGCTTCGTCGGCACGGGTTTCGGGCAGCAGTGCCGTGAACTCCTCCCCTCCATAGCGGTAGGCCGAGTCCATCGTGCGCAGGCAACTCTTGATCACCCGCGCGATGCGGGTAAGGACTTTGTCGCCTTCCACGTGTCCGTAGGTGTCGTTGTACCGTTTGAAGTGATCGATGTCCATCATCAGCAGCGCCAGCGGATGATCGTACCGATTGGAGCGGCCGACCTCCATGTCCAGCTGCTTGTAGAAGTGCCGTGAGTTGTAGAGCTTGGTCAACCCATCGGTAATGGCCAAATTCTGAAGCTTGCCCAGCATCAGGGACCGCTCGCGCGTCAGCTGCCGCTCCCGCAGCACTCTGCGAATCCGCAGCAACAGCTCCTCGAACCGTACGGGCTTGAAGACGAAATCACTGGCCCCTTTGTTGACAGCCTCCTCATAGGAATATTCGCCGCTGTATCCGGTCATGACGATGACATCAACATCGTGATCGCTCTTGATCCTGTCGGTCAGCTCCAAACCGTTGAGACCGTTCAGGATGATGTCCGTGATCACGATGTCCACTTCCCTTTCCTTCAACAGCGCGATCGCCTCCTCTGCGGAACCCACCGAAAGGGTCTGGAAGCCGGCCCGCTCCACGAAGCTGTGCATGGCCCCCCGTACGTCGAGGTCGTCGTCTACGATAAGGATACAATCGTCGGAGGCGCGGCCGGCGGAGGGGGTTGGATCGTTGCGCTCTGCCATCGGAAATCTTACCTTCCCGGTTCGGAGGCGTGAGTTGACACCGTCGCATGCGGCTGGTACATATGCGCATTTTTCCGTCGTTTACGCGTTATCCATAGCCTCAGCCGGCGGTCGTGTCAACCCAACTTTTCCGGCCGAAACCGCCACGGTATTTTTTTGCGGCGCTTCTTTTCGGCACCGTTGGCCATTGGCCCAGAGTGATATGAAAAATATACGGAATTTCAGCATTATTGCCCATATCGATCACGGCAAATCCACCCTTTCGGACCGTTTGATCGAGGGGGCACGAATCATCTCCGAGCGGGAGTTCAAGGATCAGCTGCTGGACACCATGGACATCGAGCGGGAGCGGGGCATTACCATCAAAAGCCAGACCATATGCCTGCCCTATCGTTTGGACGATTCGCAAAACTATGTTCTGAATCTTATCGACACACCCGGGCACGTGGATTTCAGCTACGAGGTTTCCCGGGCCCTGGCCTCCTGCGAGGGTGCACTGCTGCTCATCGACGCCAGCCAGGGCGTGGAGGCACAAACCCTGGCCAACCTCTATCTGGCACTGGAGCACGATCTGGAAATCATCCCGGTGATCAACAAGATCGATCTCCCCTCTGCGGACATCGATCGCGTCAAGGGGCAAATCGAGGAGGATTTGGGGCTGGAGCCAGAGGAGGCGGTGCTGGTCTCGGCCAAGCAGGGCACGGGAATCGATGAGCTCTGCCGAGCCATTGTCAACCGCCTGCCTCCGCCCCGTGGGGATGCGGATGCACCGCTGCGGGCCCTGATTTTCGACAGCCAGTACGACGCTTATCGAGGCACCATCGTTTATTTCCGCGTTTTCGACGGCCGAATCCGTCCAGGAGACCGCATCCGCTTCCTGTCCAACAACGCAGTGTACACGGTGGAGGAGGTGGGCGTCTTTCAACTGCGCCGAATTCCGCGCAAGGAGCTGTCCGCCGGTGAAGTCGGCTATCTCCATGCGGGAATCAAAACCGTTGTCGACACCCGCTGCGGCGATACCATCACCCTGAAAGACCGTCCCTGCGACGGGCCCATGCCAGGCTTCAAAGAAGCCAAGCCGGTCGTGTTCTCCTCCATCTATCCTGTCGCTTCGGACGACTACGAGGAATTGGCGGCGGCTCTGGATAAGCTGAAGCTCAACGACGCATCCCTCGTATACGAAAAGGACGCCTCGGCTGCGCTGGGGTTCGGTTTCCGGTGCGGATTCCTCGGCCTGCTGCACCTGGAAGTCGTTCAGGAACGCTTGGAGAGGGAATACGGCCTTTCGTTGATCCTCACGGCGCCGTCGGTGCGTTACGAAATTGAAATGAACGACGGCAGCGTACAGATCATCGACAACCCGGCGCTCTATCCGGACCCGACGGAAATTCAGGGTGCCCGGGAGCCCTTCATCCGCTCGGCGATCATCGTTCCAGACCGGTACATGGGAGCGGTAATGAAGCTGTGCCTCGAGCGCAGGGGCACCAACCGGAACTACCAGTATCTGACCAGCGACCGCCTGGAGATGATTTTCGAGCTGCCGCTTTCCGAGGTGGTCTTTGACTTTTACGATCGACTCAAGTCCGTGACGCAGGGCTACGGCTCTTTCGACTATGAAGTCATCGGATACCGCGAAACCGATCTGGTCAAGCTCGACATTCTCATCAACGGGGATCGGGTCGACGCTCTCTCGCAGCTGGTCCACCGGGACAGGTCGGTGGAAAGAGCGCGTCATGCCTGTGAAAGACTGAGGGATGAGATTCCGCGCCAGATGTTTAAAATCGCCATTCAAGGCGCCATCGGCGGAACGATCATCGCCCGCAAAACCGTGTCTGCTTTTCGAAAGGATGTGACGGCCAAATGTTACGGGGGGGATGTCACCCGGAAACGGAAGCTGCTGGAGAAACAGAAGAAAGGCAAGAAGCG
>JAJDOA010000307.1 GCA_022340405.1 Desulfobacteraceae bacterium
CGATAGCGGGGTTTGAGAAGCCTGCAGAAAGGGGGAGACAAATGGCAAAGGTTCTTGGATCTATCATCATTGTCTGCTTTGCAATTGTAGCGCCGGCGTTCGGTGAAGACTTCACCCTGTCTTTCGAATGGGGGGATATACCGCTTTGCACTTCGGGCAATCCCAACACAGTGCCCAATCCCAAGTTCGTTCTTGCCAACGTTCCAGAAGGCACGAAGGTCATTCGATTTTCGATGACGGATCTGGATGTTCCTTCCTACAACCATGGTGGCGGCAAAGTCGACTACACGGGTAAAAACACCATCGAACCCGGGGCGTTCCAATACAAAAGCCCCTGTCCTCCGGGCGGCTCCCACAGCTATCGATGGACGGCTGTCGCCAAGGCCGGATCCGGGTTTTTCGCAAAATCACTTGGAAAAGCGGAAGCGACAAGAAGCTATCCCTCCGAATAGATCCGGAAACGTGACTGGGATCCCAATCGCAGGTCTCTCTAAATTCTTGTACCCAGAGGGTTTTCAGGATATTGTCTTCTGAACGTAACCCACAACGAGAGGTCCCGGGTATGGAATTGTTGAAAATCAATCGTGAGCGGTTTAAATCGGTTCACAGTGACATTTCAGAGGGATCCGAACCGGCCTTGCGCTTCTACGTTCTAGTGGCTGTATCGACACTGATCGCCAGTTTCGGGTTGATCTCCAACAGCACGGCAGTCGTCATCGGGGCCATGCTGGTGGCCCCCCTCATGACCCCCATATTCGGGATATCGTTGGCTTTGGTCAGAGGGGAGCCCGGCCTTTTGGGACGGGCCCTACGAGCTGAGATTGTGGGGGTTGTCGCTGCGGTGGCGATGGGATTCATTCTGGGTTCTCTACTGGGTGATTTCGATCCCACCAACGAGATGTTGTCCCGAACCCTTCCGAACCTCTTCGACCTCCTTGTTGCCTTGCTGGCCGGTTTTGCCGGTGCCTACGCGCTGGTCGACGAAAAAATCAGCCCAGCCCTACCCGGCGTGGCGATCGCCACGGCCATCGTCCCACCGCTGGCCAATTCCGGTCTGTGCCTGGCCCTGGGAGAGGTCAGAGCCGGCCTGGGTTCTTTTCTCCTGTTTTTTGCCAATTTTCTGTCGATTCTCATTATCGCCTCCGCCACTTTCATTATGAGCGGCATGGCCAAACGCTACGGCGCAAAGCTGGAACGCGAGGATTATGCTCGCCGTTTCGGCTTGCCTGTTATCGCCTTTGTGTTGATCTCCGTCTTTTTAGGACATTCCCTGATCCAGATTTACCAGAAAAGAGCCATCGCCAAGACGGTCAAAACCACTTTGAACGCGGTGCTATCCAACATGCCGGCCACACTATTGGATGATTCACACCACTATGTCGAGGGTGATACGGTGCACATAATGGCCTCCGTTCATTCTCCCAAAATCTTGACACCGACCGAGGTAGCCCGCATGCAAACGCTTTTGTCGCAACAACTCGGGATGCCCGCGGAGTTGGTGGTGCACAATGTCCTCAGTCATAATGTTTCGTCCCTGGGTTCGGTGAACAACATCATCGCACGGAAGCTCGACGGGACCTTCACGAGGTCCAGTTCCAATGAAACCTTACAGCACATCGCCGCAGCGGAGCAGGTCATCCGTGATGATTTTGCAATCGACAACTCTATGGATCTGATTCGAGTGGAATACCTGCCCATCGGAAAGCGTAAATTCATGCTGGCACACGCGATCGGCTTCCGGTTGCTGGACCAGCAGGAGATCAAGGACCTGGAGAGCCGTGTCCGTAAAGCCACAGGGGACGATGCGATCCATCTCGTTTTCAACAGCTTTCAGAAGAGTCTGCGCGATGCCGATGGAACCATACGATACGGCTGGATCATGGGCGATCAGGACACCCCCGAGATCCGTGAACGGGTACAGGCCGTCCGGCATGATCTGTCATCGATTTTCGATGGAAAAGACGGGTTCGAGTTGCAGAGTGTCAACACCACATACCTGGACGGCAGGCTTCACTTTCTTTTGGAGATTGCAGGCCCCGAGCTTTATCCGGGGCAAAGCCTCAAGGATCTGGAATCGCTGCTATCGGAAAAATATGGCCAACCAATGGACTTTTATGCCTGGAGCCACATCGAGGCGGTCCGCGGTCCCAATGGACCCCTTCCAATGCGAGAGTTTTGGCGATATTTTCAAAACCGTCAAAAGGAGACCCTGCCCAAGGAGATCCCTGCAATCTTGGAAGCGTCCAGCCAATAGACACCACAGGGTTCAAAAACGTGGCAACGGGAGCGGAATCGTTTGCCGGAGATCCATCCGAGAACGCCGGTTCCGAAGTTCATCCATACCCCTTGTCCTTCAAGTACCGCCGTCGATCCTCCGCTGAAAAATGGATGCGTTCCGCTATTCTTACCGCATGGGAGACACGGGAGACGCCGGGGACCAACCGGTAGGTGGGCTCGCCTCCCCGGAATTCGACCCTGAGTGCCTGCCCCCTCCCCTCCTGCGCGAACCGGTCCACGAGGGCATGATTGTGGGTGACCAGAACGGTGTTGTTTCCGATGGTGTGAAAGTCGCTCAGAATCCCGTAGGATTCGCGCAGTTTCTCCTCATGGGTCGTCCCCTCGGCCAGCTCGTCGAGGATCACCAGGCTCTTTGGACCGGTGGAGAAGAAAATGTCCCGGGTCCGGGCAAGCTCGGTGCCGAATCGGCCTTCGGCATCCTGCAGCCCGTCGAAGGCGGGCGCCTGATAGGCAATCCGGTCCGCGATGCCGACCGCCGCCTCTTCGGCCAGTACGTAGGATCCCATCTGGGCCAGCAGCTGGTTGTGAACGACGCTTTTGCAGACGGTGGTCTTCCCACCGCTGTTGGGGCCGGTGATGAAGGTCAGCCCGGCATCGACCAGGGACACGTCGTTGGGTACGATATCCGTTTGAAACGCCGCCAGGACCGGATTCTTCAAGCCCCTTGCCGTGAAAAAGTGGCGGCTACCGTCCTTGACCTCCGGTAGTACGGTGGCGTGCGGCAGTTCTCCGGCCCATGTGTCGATGGACAGCAACTCGTCCAACCGCCCGACGGCGTCCAAGGCAAGCCCGAAAGCGTCGTCGGCAACGCATTTGCGTCGAAGGGGCTCGATGACGTTCTCGGTGTCCCGCACCGGTTTGAGAAACATGGCGTAGAAGAGATAAAGTCCTGTCCACACCAGCCCCAAAACGGTCATCGCACTGGAGGCCGGCGCGTCGAACCCGAGGTAGGGCAGCACATGGGGTGCCGCGGCCACGGCGGGGCCGGCAGCGATCCAGCGGGTGAAGCGGCGGGGCACGAAGCGGCGCTTGGGCGTGAAGAAGCCGACTTCGCTCTTCGGTCGCAACCCGGCGAAAGTGCGGAATACCGCCCCCTCCATCATGGAATGCAGCGGCGATGCGCGATAGGCATCGAGGCGGGACATCAGCGCCCGAAGATAGGGTGTGCGCACCGTGGGGAAGGAATGCGGCAACCTGGCGATACCGGCGGCGCAACGCCTGGCCTTCTGGATGTCCCGGTAGGGAAAGGATGCGAAGATTCCCTTGTTGAAAAACCGGTACAGCGCGCCTTCCCTTCGGCTGAATTCGGAAAGAAAACCCGACAGCGCCCGACGCAGCGTTTCGCTGGAGGCGATTTCGCCCAGCGCCTCCTGTTTGGCGCTTATGAAAGCCGGATCCGTGCTGGGCCGGATCAGCGAGCGCAGCAGCACGGCGGCCCCCGTGGCGCTTTGGGTGCGGTCTACGGCCCGATGCAGTTGCAGGACCTGAATGACGCGGAGCGTTTCTCCGTCGATGACGGGGGAGGGATACAGTTTCAGCAGGGTCTCAGGAAGCAGGCTCGGCGGTTTGCGGTTTTCCCCGTGCCGGATCAGGGTCTGCCGCTCGTTTGCGGCAACCAGAAAATCCCGTGCTTCATCCGTTTGTGGAAGGGAAGAAAGCGATTTCATGCCTAGAAGCTATCTCAAAGTTCGGATTTTCGTTCCCCGGGTAAAACCCGGGATCTGCGACAAGCTATAGCAATTGTCAAAATCAGGTTCCGTTTGAAATGGCGCTTTTCCTGCTTTTCGTAGGGGCGGGGTTGATCCCCGCCCGCACTGCGGAGCCCCTGAGGCGCTGCAACGGGAGGGGATAAACCCCTCCCAACCATTTCCATAGCAGCGCATAGCGGAAACGGAACAGATTTCTGCCAATTTCTCTATAAGAGGATCCGCGTTTTCAGCCGCAGGAATACGGCCGTATTTCGAGGACTGGAAACGAGGATCCGACACCGAGATGGGGCGAAAAGACAATTTTGAGATGGCTTCTACGACCCCGGACAGGGACATGCCATTTCGACTGCCTGGATTATGGACCCACGCGGCACCAGAGGCAATCATCGACACTTTCCGAAAGCGTCCGCTGCTTCGACAAAGGCCACGACGTTGGTGAAGGGCGTGAAATCCAAGTCGTAAGCGGGCGACAGCAGCAGCCCCTCGGGGCCAAGCGTATCGACACGGTGCTTCACTTCGGCCCGGATGCTTTCGGGCGTGCCGAAATCCCACTGCATCGCCGTCCCGACGGTTCCCCACATGGCCAGACGGTCTCCGAAATCCCTTTTGACGGCCGCCGCGTCCATGCAGT
>JAJDOA010000310.1 GCA_022340405.1 Desulfobacteraceae bacterium
TCTCCAGATTGACTCCTCGATGCTTCTGGTAATCGACAACTTTGACTCCTTCACCTATAATTTGGTCCAGTACTTTGGCCAACTCGGGGTGGAGCAGAAAATATTCCGCAATGATGAGTTGACCGGAACCGAGGCACGTGCCCTCAAGCCCGATCGCGTCCTTATCTCCCCGGGACCCTGCAGCCCGAATGAGGCCGGCATGAGCCTCGAAATCGTTGATGCCTTCGCCGATTGCGGAATTCCCCTTTTTGGCGTCTGCCTCGGACATCAGTGCATCGGCCAGTATTTCGGCGGCAAGATCGTCCGGGCCGATCGCCTGATGCATGGGAAAACCTCTCCCGTGCACCACCGGGGAAGCGATTTGTTTGCAGGCCTGCCTTCCCCGCTCGAGGCCACCCGCTACCATTCACTCCTCGTCGAGAAGGCCTCCTTTCCCGATGTGCTGGAGATAACGGCGGAAACCGCGGAAGGGGAAATCATGGGCCTCAGGCACCGGGAAAAACCCATCTTCGGCGTACAGTTTCATCCGGAATCCCTGGCCACTGAACACGGCCTCCAACTGCTCCGGAATTTCCTCACCTTGTAGCCGTTTTTCAAAACCCGAAAAAGGCTCGAAAAGGGCCGCGAAAATGCGGTTTTTCGCTTGCTTAGGAGGGCCCCTTTCTGCCCTAATAATGGCTTGCCCCGCGCGCCTCCTTTTTCTGTTTGGTGGCGAGTTCCGCAAGTTTATAATTTACTCATAATCAATGCCTAAGAAAAATAGCTCAACTGAGGTATACGATGCCTCAAAAATCGAAAAACTGGAAGGACTGGAGGGTGTTCGGAAACGCCCCGACATGTACATCGGCGACACTAACGAAAGAGGCCTCCACCACTGCGTTTTTGAGATCGTCGACAACTCCATCGACGAGGCTCTCGCAGGATACTGCAAGACCATCAAAGTGAGCATTCACGGGGACGGGTCCATATCTGTCGAGGACGATGGCCGGGGCATTCCGGTTGACATGCACGCGAAACATAAAATGCCCGCCCTTGAGCTGGTGATGACCAACTTGCACGCCGGCGGCAAATTCGGCAAGGGCGCCTACCAAGTGTCCGGTGGACTGCACGGCGTCGGGGCCAAGTGCGTGAATGCGGTTTCCGAATGGTTTGAGGTCGAGGTCAGCCGGGAAGGCAAGGTTCACCACATGGCCTTCAGCAGGGGGAAAACCACCGAAAAGATGAGCATCATCGGCAAAACCCCGAAAACCGGTACCAAGATCAGTTGGCTGCCCGACCCGGAAATCTTCCTCACCGTCCGCGAGTTCAAGTACGACCTCCTCGCCAAACGCCTGCGTGAACTGGCTTTCCTGAACCCCGGAATCAGTATTGTCCTCGATGATCAGCGGAATAACCGGAAGGAATCCTTTCTGTTCAAGGACGGGATTTCCGAGTACGTGCAGTTCCTCAACCGGGGCAAGAGCGTGGTTCATCCAAAGCCGGTGGCCTTTTCCGGAGATGCTATCGCCGATGAATCAGATCCGGACGGCGCGAAAATTGTCGTGGATATTTCCCTCCAGTACAACGACAGCTATAACGACCAGATCTACGCTTATGCCAATTCCATCCATAACATCGAGGGCGGCACTCACCTGAGCGGATTCCGTACGGCTTTGACACGTGTCATCAACACCTATGCCAAGAATAACAATCTTGTTAAGGACAAGGATCCAAGCATTTCCGGCGACGATGTCAGGGAGGGTTTGACAGCGGTCATTTCAGTCAAGGTTCCGGAACCCCGGTTCGAGGGGCAGACCAAAACCAAGCTCTCAAATGGTGAAGTGGATGGCATCGTCCAGAAAATCGTCGGCGAGAAACTCAAGTATGAATTCGAAACCACACCGGCGCTGGCCAGGAAAATCATCGACAAGGCCCTGAATGCGGCACGCGCCCGCGATGCCGCCCGAAAGGCACGGGAAACCGTTCGCAAGAGCGCCATGTCCACCGGTGGATTGCCCGGCAAACTGGCCGACTGCTCGGAAAAGGATCCGGAACTGTGTGAAATCTTCATCGTCGAGGGTGATTCCGCGGGAGGATCCGCCAAGCAGGGACGCGATCGGCGGTACCAGGCCATCCTCCCCATCCGCGGCAAGCTGATCAATGTGGAGAAAGCCCGGATTGACAAGGTGCTGAACAACCAGGAAATCCGGACCATCATCACCGCCATGGGTACCGGCATCGGCGACCATGAGGGAGATGGGGCCTTCGATGCGGGAAAAGCCCGCTACCACCGGATCATCATCATGTGTGACGCGGACGTGGACGGGGCCCACATCTCGACCCTGCTCCTGACCTTTTTCTACCGCCAGATGCGCGGCCTTATCGAAAAAGGCTATATCTATCTGGCCCAGCCGCCTTTGTACAAGATAAAGCGCCGCCGCCGCGAACAGTACGTCGACAACGACGAGCAACTGAACCGTATCCTTTTGGAATTGGGATCAGAGGATGTTACGCTGGTCCGCTTGCGTGACGAACACCAGTTTCCTTCAAGCAAGGTAGACCGGATCGTCGAGTCCCTGGCACGCCTTGAATTGCTTGGAAATGGTGTCATCCGGCACGGGTGCCCGCTGGACACCTACCTCGACCAGCACGACGGGGAAATCCTGCCGAAATACATTGTCCGTATCCGAACGGGAAACGAGGAGCAGTTCCGGTTCTTGAAGAATGAGGAAGAACGGGTATCCTTTATTTCCGAGGAAGGCATCGAGGATGCCTTTGCCGATGTCATCATCCGCCAGATGGAGCATGAAGGACGCCCTGTCAACCAGCGCATCAGCATCCATGAGATTTTCGAGTCCAATGCCATGATCAAGGTCCTCAAGGAGCACACCCGCCTGGGGCTCTCGGTACAGAATTGGACGCCCGGCGATGAACCGCGCTACCACCTCGTCGAGAACATCGGCACGGAGAAGGAACAGCGTATCGAGCTCTTCTCCATTCTCGAGCTTCTGCAGAAAATCCGCGAACTGGGGCGCCGCGGCCTGAGCATCCAGC
>JAJDOA010000329.1 GCA_022340405.1 Desulfobacteraceae bacterium
GTTCGGGTTCTTTTCCTTGATCATCGCGATCACCTTCTTCATACCCAGCATCGTCGTGGTCATCATCGCGCTCATGGCCACCACCTCGCTGTCGGTGCGAAGCTGCTCCTCCACAAAATTCTCCAGCGGAACGTCCCGGCCCAGATCGTGCACATCCCAGCCAGCCACGTCGAACATCATCTTCACCAGGTTCTTGCCGATGTCGTGCACGTCGCCCTGGATTGAGCCGATCACCACCTGCGCGTTCAACCCTCCCTCCTGCTTGGGCACGTGCGGGCGCAGTATCGCCAGTCCCGCGTACAGCGCGTCCGCGCACATCAGCACCTCCGGTACGAAATACTCGTTCTTGTCGTACAGGTCGCCCACGATCTCCATGCCCGCCGCCAGTCCGTCCATGATGCCTTCCAGCGCCTCGTAGCCGCCGTCCAGCCAGCCCTGCGCGGCCTCCTTGACCGTGTCCTCCTCGTACTCCACAACGCCGTTTTTCAACTGTTCGACCAATTCTTCCTTGCTTGCCATTGGATCCGTCTCCTTTTCTGATTTCCGAAAAGCGTGTCGCTTGCGGTCAAAATCCTGACCCGTGCGGTTTACAGCCGGCCGACGGCCGGGCTGGGCTTCTTGCCGTACTCGTGGGTGGTTTCCACGCAGGCCTTCATGTTCTCTTCTTTGATGTCCGGCCAGAGGTCGCAGCCGGGCATGACCGCGTCCATTCCGCCGTCGATGATGTCCTTGATGTGGGCAATGGTGGCTTCCTTGGGCGTTTCCGGATCGCAGGTCATCTTGTAGGTGTCCACGTTACCCATGAACAGAACGTCCGGACCCAGGATCTCGCGGCCCTTGCGCACGTCGCACTTGATATCCACGGTGATGCCGTCCGCGTGGCACTCGGCCATCATGGCCAGCAGCGGTTCGGTCTGGCCGCAGATGTGCAGCAGCTTGGGCGACTGCCAGGCGTCGATGATCCGCGTCAGCCGAGGCTTGATGAACTCCTTGAAGGTGCGCGGGCTCAACAGGTCGGCGGCCACGCCTGGCTCCCGCAGCGTGATGTAGTCGCAGCCGGAGGCCTGGAAAAATTTTCCGATGTCGATGATCATGTCCGTGAGCTTGTCCAGGACCTCGGCCACTTTTTCCTTCTGCTTGAAAACGCCCTTGAGCATGAGGTCCAGCTCCAGGATTTGACCGGCCTGGGTGAACGGCCCCAGCTGCCAGCAGCCGATGGGCAGTTCCGGTGCGTTTTCCTTGATGATCTTGATGGCCTCGGGAATGATGGGCAGCCGTCCCTTTTCCCAGATCTTGTCGGGCACGACCACTTCGTCGAGGGTGGACCACATCTTGTTCGGGATGGTGGGATAGAGAATGTCCTCGGAACCCTCGTAGAGGCTGATGGTATTGCCCATGGCCTCGGACTCCATGGTCATGTCATAGGGAATCACCACGCAGTCGAATCCCATCAACCGCGCCGAATGAATGGCCGACCAGGCCATGCGTTCGGCATTGGTGTGCACCGTGGCGAAGTTGAATCCGCCTTCCTTGATGCCCGGCATGACGACCATTCCCATGCCGCTGAAAAACGGCATCGTGTCGATGGGTTCTTTCTTCAAAAGCCGCAGGACGCGTTCTTTGGGGGTCAATTCTGCCATCTCGTATTGCTCCTTTCTCAACACACTGTTTGTTGCAGGATGGGTATTTCGCCTCGGATCACTGAAGTCCCTTGAGCTGCTCCACGAAATCGGGCCAGAGCTTGTAAAGCGGGTGGTTCGGATCCTTGGGCAGTTCCTTGGTCTCCGCAAACACAGCCGTGGCCAGAAATGCCTCGGCTTCGGCCACCGCCGGAAGGATGCGGGTGGCTCCGGCCATGGGTCCGGAGAAAATCATGTCGTGGTAGTAGAAGGCCGACAGTCCCTCCAGGGCGGCGTCGGTGGCAGCCCAGCCCTTGAACTCCATGCTCTCCTTGAAGCGCTTTAGGTCCATGTAGGACCCGTTGCTGGGGGCGCTGGCCGTCGGGTATCCCCATTTTTCCTTGATCAGCCGGTTGGCGACACCGCAAAAGGCCGTGGCCGGACCGTTCATGACGGAGGTGTCCACAAAGATGCTTTCGAACTTGGCGCCCACCTTGTCGATGGCGTCCAGCAGTTTCTGGGTACCCGTGATCCGGCCCGACGGCATCTGGTCCTCTTGGTCGAAGGACACCAGCAGCACGTGCTTGACACCCATGTCGGCGATCTCTTTGATCTCGGTCTCCAGGTCCTGCTCCCAAACCGTCAGGCTGTTGTAGAACATCCGGTCCATCAGACCCTTTTCGGCGCAATAGGCAGCGCCGGCCAGCTTGGGCTTCATCACCCACGCGTCGATGCAAAAGGGCATGCTGCTGTTCTCCACGACGAAATCGATGAAGCGTTTGAACTCCTCACCGGTGTTGGCTACGACGTCGGCCATGCCCGGAACGCCGGTTTCGGCGGTCAGGCGCTCCTGTGTCTGGAGCAGTTCAGCGGCCCGCTTTTCGTCGAACCCCTCCTTGCGCTTGCCGGTGAACACCTTGTCGCCCTTTTGAAAAATCGAGCTGACACAGACGCAGGGATGGTCTCCGGGCTGTCCGCCGAACTTGACGCCGCCCACTTCGCAAACCTTCTGCTCGGTGCTGAAACGAAACATGTCACCCTCCTCCATGGTTGAAAGTCATGCAGATAAACGATCGGCTCGAAGCGTTGGTTGGAGATTGCCTATGGGATGAAGATACGGCATATCGGTTGTTTATTAGTCGAAGAGCAGGGGATTTGGATATCGTCCAAAGGTTGATTTTTGCAGAGGGTGCAGATGATTTTGCGGCAGGCGGTTTTCGGGCGGGAGCAACGTCAGATTTCCGGATCGACAATCCCCAGCTGGATGGCGACATGCACGAGGCGCACGGGAGTGTCGATCCCCAGTTTTTCCATGATGTTGGCCCGGTGGGACTTCACGGTGCTGATGCTCACACAGAGTGTTTCCGATATTTGTCGGGTGGATTGGCCTTCGGCGATGAGTTGAAACACTTCCCGTTCCCGATTGGACAGCTGCTTGTACCGGTCGGCAATGGGGGCGCTCTTCTGCGGCGAAAGGTAAGTGTCGACGAGCTTCTTGGAAATTCCCGGGCTCAGGTAGGTTTCGTCCCGTATGGCCGCGTGAATGGCCTGGAGGATGTCCCGGCCGCTGGCGTCCTTGAGCAGGTAGCCCGAAATGCCGGTTTCCAGCAGTTCGTGAATGTAGTGTTCGTGGGAATACATGGACAGGATGAGGATCTTGGTGCGGGGCAGGGCCTTGCGAATGCGCTTGGCTGCCTCGATCCCGTTCATGCGCGGCATGGCGATGTCCAGAATCACGATATCCGGCTCTTTCTGCAGAGCTTTTTCCACCGCCACCTGACCGTTGGTGGCCTCGGCCACCACCTTGATATTGGGCTGCTCCTCCAGAAGGCGCGCCAGTCCCTGGCGCACAATGGTGTGATCGTCGGCCAACAGAATACGTATCGTGTCGGTCACCTATGCCTCCTCGGGCGACGGTACTTCGATGCGGATGCGCGTTCCCTTTCCGATTCGGCTGCGCAGGTGAAAGCTGCCGCCCATCATGGAAACCCTCTCCCGCATACCCAACAGACCCAGATGCTGGGCATCCTTTCCGATGACCTTTTCGTCGAATCCCGTACCGTCGTCTTCGGCGATGAAAATGATGCAGGGGTAGGATTTGATGATCGACAGCCGGAACGCTTCCGCGCCGGAATGCTTCAACGTGTTGTTGAGCGCCTCCTGGCTGAAACGGTATAGCACGGTTTCGATGTCGGGATCCAGACGGTGATCGAAGCCCACCATGGAAAAGTCGATGTCCAGGCCGCTGTGCCGTTCGATCTCCTTGAAGAGGAATTTCAGTGCGGGCTCCAGTCCCAGATCCACCAGCAGCGTCGGATGCAGACGGTAGCTCAGCCGTCGGATTTCGGCGGCGGTCCGGTGAATCATTTTGCGGATCTCTTCGATGTCCTCGTGCAGCCGGCTTCCGGCCACGTCGTGCTTTTCCTCCAACCGGTCCAACCCCAGCTTGATGGCCGTCAGCGACTGGCCGGCCTCGTCGTGCAGTTCCCGGGCGATACGCCGGCGCTCTTCCTCCTGGCTCTGGAATAGCTTTTCCGTCAGCGTCCGGAGCTCCTGCCGGTGCCGACGGATTGTTTCCATCAGCCGGGCGTTTTCGATGGTCCCGCCGAGAAAGTTTCCCAAAGAGCCCAGCAGGTGCATCTCGTGAAGCGTCAGCTCTCGACCGTCGGGAGTGGCAAATCCCAGAAAACCGACGCCCCTTCCCTTGGAGGTGATCAAAAAACACGACATCCAGGGCGAGTATCCACCCCCCCGACAGCGATAGCGGACCTGAAAGGCGGGAAAAGTCTGCTTGGGAGTGAGCTGCGCCTTTTCGTGCACGAGGTGGTGGGCCAGCATGGCGTCTTTGAACACCACGTGGTCCGGTTTGTGGATCTCCGGTTCGGGCAGGGCGATGTTCACCGGCATGTGGATTCGACCTTCGGGATCAATGAGAAAGATCCCCCCCTGCTGAAGCCGCATCACCCGCAGCAGGTCTCGGATGGTCAGGGTGAGAATGTGCCCCAGCTCCACGGCGTTGTTGAGGGCGACGGCGACCTTGTTGAGAATGGAAAGCTCCCGGTTGCGGTCCTTGATGATCTCTTCGGCCTGCTTGCGCTGGGTGATGTCCTTGATGATCCCCTCAAATTCGATCTCCCCGGTTTCCGGGTTCTCGTATCGGCGGCTGGAGATCAGCACGTGAATGGCGGATCGGTCCCGACGGATGAAAGGCACCTCGAAATCCTTCACGAAACCTTCCCGGTTGATGTGCTCCAGAAAACGCTCGCGGTCCTCGGGATTGAGGTAAAAATTCTGGGCACGGATCTGCTGCAGCATCTCGGCCTTGGAAGCGTAGCCCATCAGTTCCACCCCGGCCTCGTTGATGTCCAGGATCTCGCCGGGCTGGTTGGTGGAATAGATCATGTCGTGGCTTCCCTCGAAAATGCGGCGGTACTTCTTTTCGCGGCGGGCCACTTCTTCCTGGAGCCGCTTGATCTGGGATATGTCCTTGAAGATTTCCAGTCCACCGGTGAGCCTTCCGGTGCTGTCCTGGAAGGCCGAGGTGGAGCAGATGATGGGTATGGGCTCCCCATCGATATTCGTGATTTCATATTCGCAGTTGTGGATGGGATGCCCGGCGGAAACCGCACGCTTCAGGGCGCAGTCGGTCTCGCAGATGCTGTTTTTGAACACGTCCCTGCAGTACATGCCCACGGCGTCCCGGGCCGAAAACCCCGTAATCTGCTCGGCGGCAGGGTTGAAATAGGTGATGCGCCACTCGTGGTCCGTGGTGAACAATCCGTCGGGGATCCGGTTGAGGATCTCCACGAAGCTTTCCTCTTTCTGGTAAATCCGCTCCAGAGCGTTGATGTTGTATCGGTGAAGCTGCTCGGAAAGGAAAAAATTCATGCCGTTGGGATGGTTTTCGCCGTGCAGCAGAAAAAAGCTGCACTCCAGGCATCCGGCGAGCTTGCTGAAAAAATCCTCCTCTATCCTGTTGGAACAATGGGTGCGCGCCAGCAGCCAGCAGTCCGACCGCTGTTTTCCGTGAGCGGGGCACAGCACCTTGGGGCATTCCAGCACCTGCCAGCAGGGCAGGTGCCTGGCCTTCCGGTGGCGTTCTCTGGGGATGTCAATCCGATGGCTTTTTTCGAGCGACAAACGCACAGTGTCCATCTCCCTTGGCACGGCAATAGGGCTCCTCGGCCTGGAAAGTGAAGCAACCGTCCGGGTAGTCCTGACCGTACAGCAAATCCATGAAAGCGCCGGCAACCCCCCGCAGCATGTAGCACTTGCCGGTTTGCGCCGTTCCGAAGCGCTCCAGAAAGCCGGTGGCCTCGTAGGTTTCATCGGCTTCGATGACCATTTTTTCCCCAGGGACCAGCTCCGTCATCGTCAACTGTCCCCATCCGAACGCCACGGCCACGGCCAGAAAGCCGTCGATCTGGTCCTCCCGGGTTTCGATCATGGGTGCCACCAGCTCGGCCCATTCGAAGGAGTTCCGAATGCCCTGGAAGGTGGCGTATCCGCACTCCTGGGCCGCCTCCACGAGAAGGGAGGCGGCTTCCTCTTTTCGGTCCGGGCCCAGCCGCCGTTCGAAATCGAAGCTCAGCAGGTTATAGTAGTGAACCGAGAACACCGACAGGTACACGCCGAACAGGGGGATGATCCCCTTGGACTCCCGGATGCGGCTTCCTTCCATGACCGCATGGATGATTTTTTTTCCGTCAATGGCCACGAACGGCTCCTTTCCCTATCGCCGTTTTGCGGAACGCACATCACGGATGCATCGGCTAACCGGCTGGACGGACTTCAAACACGCAGTCGGGGTCCCGGGCCATTTTGCAGGCGGTCTCCCGCACGGTGTAGTATCCCGGCGACTTGCCGAA
This sequence comes from Desulfobacteraceae bacterium, assembly GCA_022340405.1. Taxonomy (GTDB): domain Bacteria; phylum Desulfobacterota; class Desulfobacteria; order Desulfobacterales; family JAJDOA01; genus JAJDOA01. Next base: position 6,488 of record JAJDOA010000329.1, read on the forward strand.
GATGGCCTCCAGGGCGCCGGCGATCCAGCCGCGGGTGAAATGGCAGCCCGGCGTGTCGCGGCGGCCGTGCTTGGCCAGCCATCCGGTAACGTGGTGGCTGGCGGGGCTCACCAGAACACCGCCGTTCTCGTCCACTTGCTGAAAGTAGATGATGCCCATGCCGCAATTCTGAAAAAGGATGGAGGCCATCTCGAATTTGGATTTTTCGGTCCGAAGCCTGCCGTATTGCCCGAGCAGATATTGAAAATTGGCGAAGCTGGCCTCTTCTGCGGAGCGGAACAGGAGCGCTACCCCTTCTTCTCCCAGAGTATCCTCCAGCGTTCGCTGCAGATTGATGTTGTAGTGGTGGCAGTGCATCGCAAAGGGTTGCCCGGAAAACACCACCCGCGGGCCGTCCCGCTGCAGATCCTTTTTCCAGTTGAATGCGTCCATGGGGCCTCCGGCACCTTTGCGCGGAAGATTCCGCCCCTCCCTTATGGGGCAAAGCGGGGCGGCGGGTCAAGCAGAACCCGTGGATTGACAGGCGGCGGTGCCCTCTTTATAGTAGGTCGCCTCGAACGCCGGGAGCGAGCGGTGGGATCCCCCCTCCGAAGCCCGATAGCCCATGCGCATGCCAACCGACGGGAGAACGAGAGATCATGCCTGCTGCCACCGATGCATCCGAAAGAACGGCCGTGGTGCTGCTGAGTGGATTCCTGGGCGCGGGAAAAACCACCCTGCTCCGGCGGGTCCTTTCCTGGGAAACCGACTTGACCGGAACCGTGGTGATCGTCAACGAGTTCGGCGAGGTGGGGATCGACGGAACCCTGTTGAAAGACGCCGCCGGCTCCGACATGGTGGAATTGACCAGCGGCTGCATCTGCTGCACCCTCAGCAGCGATCTGAAGCAATCCATTCTGGGCATCTGGGACCGTCTGTCCCCCAAACGCATTCTCATCGAGGCCACCGGCGTCGCCGATCCCACGGCCATCGCCGACGTGTTGTCCGAGTCGGACATGGCCGATCGCATGCGGCTGGAAAAGACCGTCACCGTATTGGATGCCGACTTTTGGGAGGCTCGCGAGGTATTCGGTCCGCTGTTCTACAACCAGTTGGAAACGGCCGATCTCATCCTGCTCAACAAAATCGACCTTGTCGACGCCGACCGGGTTCCCGCCTATCTGAAAGAAATTCACGAGACCGTACCCAACTGCCGGGTGGTGCCCACGATCCACTGCCGGGTGGACCCGGAGACCCTCTGGTCCAAACCGGAGCGACAGAAAACGGTATTGCTCAAGCCCATGGAATTTTACCGCCCCGCCGCAATGCACCGGGAGGGGCACGGTCGCAATACGGATCGTGTGGACGCCTCCGGCTATGTCACCTTTACCTTCCGAACCGACCGACCGCTCCAAGAGGATCGCTTCCGTCTGTTTGCGCAGTCGCTTCCCTTCGAGGTCTTTCGCATGAAGGGTCCGGTACGGTTTTCCGAACGGTCTGCCATGATCAACCACGTGGGAGGCAAAAGCGACATCTTTCCTTGGCCGGACGAGGGAGAAACCCTTCTGGCCTTCATCGGCTGGCACATCGAGGCGGAGGCAATATTGGAACGGCTGCGTGGCTGCGTGGTCGGGGAGTGAAAACAACCATGCCCGAAACACCCCCTTTGACCAAGGAACAGTTTCTGGAAAACCTCGAAAAAGCGCTTCGGACGCTTATCTGCGATCGGCTGCACGCCGACGCGGACGACGAGACCCGCAGCGCCCTTGCCTCCGAAGTAGCCGAGTTCGTTCGGGAAAACGCCGCCGAGTATTCGCTGGAAGATCTCGTTGAGACCTTCCGCTCCTACGATGCCGCCCTCGGTCTCTTCTACGAATACCAGGACGCCAAGCGGCTGGTGTCGCAGCGCGCCTTGGGCAGCCGTCCCGAGGCAGCGGCTACGGCCGGGCTGCGGACGGCCGGAACCCGATGGAAAGAGCCGACGACCGGCATGGTGTTCGTGTGGGTGCCGGGCGGCTCCTTCCTCATGGGCTCCGGGGAATGGGACAGCCAAGGCCGGTCCGACGAAAAGCCGGTGCACGAGGTGTGGCTGGACGGCTTCTGGATGGCCAGGGTGACGGTGACGGCATCCCAGTATCTCCGTTTTGCGCAAGCCCATCCGGAGCACCGTCCGGCGGACCTTCCGGAAGAGGAGGCAACCGGCGGAAACGACCGCCCCGTAACCGGTGTTTCCTGGCACGATGCCAACGCATTCGCCCGTTGGCTGTCCCGTCAGAGCGGGCGGCTGATCCGGCTTCCCAATGAGGCCCAGTGGGAGTACGCCGCCCGCAGCGGCGGTCGGCCCGAAGTCTATGCCGGCGGGGCCGACGTGGATGCCGTGGCCTGGTACGCGGGAAACAGCGGGGCGCGCGTCCACCGCGTCGCACGGAAGGGGCCCAACGGACTGGGCCTCTATGACATGTGCGGCAATGTCTGCGAATGGTGTCTGGACCACTACGGAAAAGCCGCCTATCGAGACCACGAGGGCCACAACCCCGTCGTGCGCCTGGACGAGGATCGCGCTCGGGTGGTGCGCGGAGGGAGCTGGCGCCAGGGGGCGCGGGACGTGCGCTGCGCGGAGAGAGGGCTGTTCGTGGCCGGGTACCGGGCCGCGGACGTGGGGTTCCGCCTGGTCCGAACCGATGGGTAGGGCCGGTCACGGGAGGCTGGCGGAGGTGGAAGGCGGAATGAACCCCATGACGGATATCGTGCCGTGTTCGGAATGAAGCGCTCCGGAACCTTCCTGCCCATTTCCGAACGCAGGGAGAATATCCGCCGGCAGGCCGCCCACGCCGTCCGGGATGCCGGCGTGCCGCCAGCCGTCTGGGAAGAACAGGCGGACCGGCTGGCACGGCGGGCCCCTGCCGCGGCGGACGCGTTCCTGGCCGGCACCGCGGATGCCGTCTGCCACTGGTCGCCGGACCGTGTCGCGCTGTGGGGCCGCCAAGCGCTGGAAGCGCTGGAGGGGGAGGAGGCGCCGATGCCGGCCGGCATCGTCCGTGCCTATCTGCGGGCCTCGGTCCAGTTGCACCGCGAAATCCCGCTGGATCGCTGGCCCGAACTCCTGGCACTGGGGCGGCGGATCGCCGCGGTTTCCGAACCGGCTGCAGAGGCGTTTCTGCGCTATGGCGTTCGCCTGTGCCGCCAGCTCACCGCCGGTGAATCCCTCCAGTGGGTGCAGGAGGGCCTGCGCAGGGGTCCGGGCAGAGCGCTCCTGCTGGCCTGGTTCAACGGCACTTCGCCGGAGGCCCTCCGGCACCGCGACATCCTCCGGAAGAGCGTTCTCCTGGAGGACAGCCTGCCCGTGTTGTCCCTCATGGTCCAGGCGTTCTGCGGCCGGGCGGTGCCGATCCAGTCCGGGAAAACCCTGAACGGACTGGCGGGATACACGGGCGGGGGGGCCACGGACGGCCGGGCCGTCTACCTTCCGGAAACGGCCCCGGACCGGGCCCGCTTCCAGCTCGCCGCACTGCACCAGGCCGTACTGATGGAGCGGATCGCGCAGGAGCCCGGCGTCGCCTGGATGGAGACGATGCCGGAACGCGCCCACGCCGCGGCGGACCGCGTCATGGCCCGCCGGCTGCCCGGCATGAAGCGGAGGATGCGGGAATCAGACGGTTCGCCTCCGGGATATCCGGACCGGGGGGCGCCTCTTCCGCAGGAGCCCCTGCCGTGGTGGGGAGAGCTGCTGCCGGATCTGGTGCGCACCACCGATGCCGCCGTCCGGACCGTCCGGGAAAGAGCGGCGGCAGATTCCGAGCTTTCCCCGGAAATGATCGAGAGCCTCACCGCCGCCCTTCTGGCCCGGGGTCACCGGGACGGAGACGAAATATGGGCCCTGCTGCAGCAGATGGACCGCACCCAGTTCGCGTCCCCGGGACCGGAAGACCTTCCCCCGGAGATCGTCACCCGCACCTGGCCCGAGTGGGATATCTTTGCCGCGGGATACCGACGCAACTGGTGCTGTGTGCGGGAGCTGCCCGGCGATGAGAGCCCCAACGACTTCGTAGAGCGCCAGCGGCAGCGGCACGCGGGTTTGATCCGGCTGATCCGCCGACGATTCCTCCGGCTCAAGCCCGAGGCCCTCCTCAAGCGCAAGGCCCAGTCGGCGGGAGACGACCTGGATCCGGACGCGCTCATCACGGCCGTGATCGACCGACGAGCACGCTCGGAACTCACGGAAAACGTCTACATCCAACGCCGTATCAACCGGCGGGATGTGGCGACGATGTTCCTGCTGGACATCAGCGCCTCTTCCGGCGAGAAGGCGGGCGGGCGTCGGGTCATCGACATTCAAAGGGAGGCGCTGGTGCTCCTGTCCTCGGCCCTGGAGGCACTGGGGGACCGGTACGCGGTCTACGGGTTCCGATCGGAGGGCCGCCACCGGGTGGACATGGTCGCCGTCAAATCCTTTGCCGAACCGTTCGGGGAGGCGTGCGCCGCACGCATCGGAAATCTAGAGCCCGGGGGGTTCACCCGCCTGGGCGCCGGAATCCGTCATGCCGCCCACCTGCTGGAGGCCGTGACGGCCCGGGTCCGACTGCTGATGATCCTCACCGACGGGAGACCCTACGATTACGAGTACGGCGACCTGGACTACGCCGTGGCCGACACCCGCAACGCAGCCGACGCCCTGCAGCCGTCCCGGATCCATCCCTTCGTCATCACTTCCGACCGGGAGGGGGCCGACTATCTGGAACGCATGGTACCCGGAGCGGCGAGCGTGATCCTGCCGCGGGTGGAGCGCCTGCCCGACCTGCTGCCTCGGCTCTATCGGCGGCTGACGATGTAGTTTGGGATACAGAAACAGATAGAATTTGGAATTTGGAATTTAGGATTGGGGATTTCGCGCTGCGGCGAGGGATGCTCGCATCTTTCCGGCGAATGCGGTGCTGCGGCCGCCTCCTCTCTCTACTTCTCGCGCCGCGCGGCGAGGCCCACCCACAGGTCTTGGAAATCGCGGCGGATCACCTCGAAACCGCGTCTTTCCAGGCGCGTCTCCACCCGGTGCGTGTTGCTCCGAATCATGCCGGAGCAGAGCAGGATCCCCCCGGGGCGGATCACGCCGGGCAGGTCGTCGATCATGGCCAGGATCACCCCCGGCAGGATGTTCACCGCCGCAAGGTCGAACCGGCACCGCAGCCCCGCCGGCCGATCCGCCACCCAGATGGCGCATCGGCAGTCTCCGACGTCGTTGGCGCCCAGGTTGGCGCTGGCGATGCGCGCCACGGAGGGAAATTTGTCGAACCCTACGGACAGCGCGGCACCCATCCGGGCCGCCGCAATCAGCAGGATCCCGGTCCCGGTGCCGATGTCCAGGAAGCGGTACCCGGGTCTGAGGTAGCGGTGCAGAAGGCGGAGGCATAGGGCGGTGGTGGCGTGCCGGCCCGACCCGAAGGCCTGGCCCGCACCGAGGTCCAGGTCTTCGGGGCGGACCCGTGTGGCGGGGAATGTCTCGGCGCTCATCCTGTGCGGCTCCGGTTTTGCGGCCGGCCGCCGTTTTCCGCGGGGATGGTCCTAGCCGGACGTCTCCCCTCTGAAAAGGCCCGCCGCCGCGCGGGAATTCATCTGGGACTCCAGCTTTCGCAGCCTGCGGTCGGTTCCCTCTTCAGCCATCTCCTTGACCACGGCCATCTTGGCCAGTACGGCCTTTCGGGCGCCCAGCAGCAGTGCGGCAAGGAGATAGCTGAAGTCCGAATGGTACTGATCTTCGAAACGGTCCCGGCATGGGCCGAATGGCTCGTCCAGGGCGTAGACCCCGGCCAGGACATCCATGATGTGCCGGTCGGAGGGCGGGGGCTGGGTGCGGCTCTCCACCTGGGTGCAGTAATCCATTTCCAGGGCCACCGCATCGTCCGCCACCCGGATGCCCAGTTGCTTCCAACTGCGGATCAGCTTCCTTTTGCCGTCGCGGTGCTGTCGGGTCCGGGACCGTCCGGCGGTGACACTCCACAGTCCGTAGGCCCGACAGGCAAAGGGCCGACGGGGGTAGATGGAGCAGCCCCCTTCCGCCTCGAGGAAAGGACACCCCGCCTGCCTGAGGGGGGTGGCCATATAGAAGGAGAGAAACCGCAGCAACAGCGCGTCTCTTCTCTTTTCCGGCATCTGCGCCATCGCGTCGATCCACTGGAGTGCCTCCAGAAGGGTCATCTCCGGCATGAACCGGCAGCAGACCCCCGGGGTGCCGCAGTGGCATCGGGTGGCCGGAAGCCTTTCGTACTGCGCCTGCAGCGCAGAAAACGACTCCCGTCCGCGCCGCAGCGCACTCGACAACTCCTCGATGGTCAGCATCACAATGTCCTATGGGTTTCGTCCCGGATGTTTCACCGCAACCGTTCGCCGCCGCGAATCCGGAACACCTCTTCAGAATACCGCCTCCACGATTTCGGAGATGGCCTGCTGCATGGTCGGATCGTCGGTTACGGCGCGAACGATGCCCACCCGGCAGGCTGCCGGCACGGCGAGTCCGGCAGTCATGAGTTTGGCGGTGTAGACCAGAAGGCGGGTGCTGACGCCCTCCTCCAGCCCCTGTTGGCGAAGGTTGCGCACCATCTGCCCGAGGCTGACCAGCTGCCGTGCCGTATCGGCGTCGATGCCCGTTTCCCGGACCAGGATGTCCGACTCCGTATCGGGGGGCGGGTAATCGAAATCCACCGCCACGAACCGCTGGCGGGTGGAGTGCTTCAGCTCCTTGGTCACGCTCTGGTAGCCGGGATTGTAGGAAAGCACCAGCAGAAAGTCGGGATGGCACGGGACAAACCGCCCCCTTTTTTCCTGCGGGAGGATGCGCCGGTCGTCCGTGAGGGGGTGGATGACCACCGTGGTGTCCTTGCGGGCCTCCACCACCTCGTCCAGATAGCAGAGGGCGCCGTGGCGTGCGGCCAGGCTCAACGGCCCGTCCGCCCAAACGGTTTCGTCCCCTTTCAGCAGAAAACGTCCCACCAGATCGGCTGCCGTGAGGTCTTCGTGGCAGGCGATGGTCACCAGCGGCCGATGCAGCCGCCAGGCCATGTGCTCCAGAAAACGGGTCTTCCCGCAGCCGGTCGGCCCCTTCAGCAGAACGGGCAGCCGGAGCTGGGCGGCGGTCAGAAACACCTCGACCTCGTCGTTCACCGGCAGGTAGAAGGGCTCGCTGGCGAAGCGGTGTTCGTGGAGTGCGGGGTCCGTCACGGTGGGGGACTCCTTCGGGCGGTGGCCTGCGTCAGCAGCATTTGTACAGCCGGAGCAGACGTTCGTCCATTACGAAATAGAATTTCATGAACGAGGACCCGTCGAAGCGCGTCCGTACTCCGTGCAGGGTGTTGGCCAACTCGATGGTGCTGCGCAGATGCGTGATCATGATGAGTTGCTTTTCGGCAGCCACATCCTTCAGGAACGCCTGCATGGATTTGTGGTTCGTGTAGTCCAGGGAGGGCTCCACTTCGTCCAGGAGGAAAAACGGGCTTTCCAGCTCGTGGAAAACGGCCAGCTTTAGCGCCAGGCTGGTGATGGCCTTTTCCCCCCCGGAGAGCTGGTGGGCCCTGCGCCTACGGTTGCCGGGAAGGTTGGCTTCGATTTCGAGCCCCCGTTTCCCGTTCTGGGAAATCATTCCCAGACCCACCTCCGCAAGGGGCATGAGGTGGCCCATGTAGCGCACGAACCGTTCGGCGATATCGCCGTGCAGCCGACGCACGGCTTCGGACTCCTCCACCAAACCCAGCAGCGCGGTGACAGACGAGAACCGCTGTCGGGGCGGAAGGAGCAGAATGTCGTTGATCTCTTCCTGGCGAACGATGGTTTTCAGTGACTGGCGCAGTTGAAAATCCTCCAGCCGGTGTCGGTACTGCTCCCGGGAATAGGTCTTCCCGTCGATGCGGTACCGCTCCCTGCCCTCCCGCGGGGTTTCCCGCGAAAGGCGGACCCGGGTCGCATTCTCTTCCGGTCCGTCCCGGAGGATCAGTTCGATGAAAAACCGCTCGGCCGGGGGCGTGTTCTTGCTGCCCGCAAAAAATAGCTCGTCCCGATCGTAGCAGCGCACGCGATCCAGCCGGTCCTCGCCCAGGGCCCATACGATGGCGTCGAGGATGTTGGACTTGCCGACGCCGTTGTTGCCGATGACGACGCCGATTCCCGGCTGGAATCCCATTTCCGTTTTCTCGGAAAAGGATTTGAACCCTTCGATGTGGACCTCTTCCAGAATCATTTCACTCGTCCCGGTTTTTGGCGGTGAACCGACGTTGGATCTCGGCGATCATCTCCTCCTGCATGGGGATCAGAGATTCGTAGACCAGCTCGTCGTCCAGGGCCACGCTGGGAAGGGATTTGGCCTTGAGTTCCCGAAACCGCTGGACGCCCTCGCGTGTGCGCATGTCCCACTCGCGCACCTCGATGATCTCTTGAATCTCCTGCGGTAAAACCTTTACCGACTCCGCCATATAGACGCAGGCGACTCACTGGTTGAAATCGGTCAACAGCACGTCCACCACAACTGGCTGCGACATGTAACCTCCCGTTTTCATATATTTTTCCGACAACTGCTTTTCAATCCCGAGATAGCGGGATCCTCTCCAAACGCAGCTGTCCCGCATGCTCCTCCAGCATCCCCCACCCGGGCTTGCGGGGGCCCGCCAACGGACCCACCCGGACGAAGTCCACGCCGCCGACCTGCCAGTGCCCCCAGCCTCCGCCTTGGGCGAACACCACGATACCGGCCTCGAACTGCGGCGTCATGGCCTCCAGAGCTGGAAACACGGACGTGTCCTGCATACAGCAGGTCATGGAAAATACCATGTTCATCTCCAGGGCAAAGGGATCGAAGTCCGAGAAACCCTGCAGATGCTGAAGAAAATCACCGGTAAACGCGACACCTATCCGCTCTCCGAGCCGGAAACGAAGCGCCTGGGGCAGCCGTAGAAGCCAGTCGCGCCTGCGATTGGAAAGCGGCGGCAAACCCGCCGGCTCCTCGCGCAGAGCATACCGCCAATCCCGCTCGCCCTGCAGCAGAATGACGTCCGTTTTGCCGAGGTCTCGGATCCAATCCTCGTTTTCCGCCGCATCGCCCGTGATGTTTCCCATGCAGATCGCGGCGTCCGGCCGCCTTCTGCCCAGCTCCGCCAGAAGCCTTTCCCACAGTCCAGGCTGGCCGGCCGGATCGGCAACCACACCGATACGGTGAAGGGGCTCCTCAATGCGGTGAAGGCGGAACGATTCCATCGGAGCCAGCTCACCGGACCGGACGGCCAGCAGCGCCGCGGCAAGCTGGTCCGGGCAGGAGGTGTCGTTGCGGCACGCGATGCCGTCCAGCTTCTCCACCACGGTATCCAGCAGCTGGTCCTCCAGCAGGCGGCTCACCAGCTGCGCGTTTCCCGGGCAACCGCCGCCGATGAATCGCACGTTTTTCAGGCGATTTTCCTGAAGCTGGAAATGGATCTCCTGGGGACAAACCCCGGTGGTGCGATAGATGAAACGTTGCACTTTGGCTGCTTCGGTTGCGCTCATGGTCGGGTCGTTGGCGAAACTCCCTTTGGTTCTGTGGCATTCGCGGGCCCATTTGGACCATTCTGCGCTTTCCACAGGGCATACTTCAAGAGATCACCTCTCTACTACAGCGGCGCGGGAAAAAAAATCGTCCTTTGGTTGAATTTTGGCGGCAGGGGCGGCGGTTTTCCCGCCAGGTGCAGAAGCTCGGCTGTTTCCACCCGAGGCGTGTGTAACGATCTCCGGGCGAGGGGGCAAAGACTCCCCGCCGCAAGCATGCGGGAATGCGCCCGCTGACGCCGGTTCAATCCGTGGCCGGACGTCGAATCCCGGTAATGACCTCACGGGAGAAATCGAACAGGGTCTCGTTGCAGTTGCCGCTGCGAAGCCGGACACGGGAGCCGTCTTCCACCCGGCCCACCACGGCGGCGGTGACGTCATGCTCGGAAAACAGCGACACCACATCGCCGGCGTGGTGGGGAGAAACGGAGAGAATGAAGCCGAAGCTCTGGAAACAGAGAATCCATTGCTCCAGCGGTAGCGCCGGCGGACAGGGCAGGGCGTCCACATCGATAACGGCACCCACCCCGGAGTTTTCGACGAGAATGGCGGCCGTGCCCAAAAGGCCGGCGTTGCTCACGTCCTTGGCCGCAAAGGCCAGTTCGTACTCGGCAATCAGCGGCAGGGCCTCCAGTCGGTGCCGGAGGGCTTCGGGGCTTTTGCCGGAATTGGCGTCCCAACTGACCACGGACCGGCACCCGGCGCGCCCCTCCAGGTCCACGGCCACGACGAGGTCGTCGCCGGGCGCGGCACGGTGACTGCGCAGCAGCTTTTTCGCCCGGCCGACAATGGTGACGCTCAACGCCGGCTGATCGTCGGGGGCGTCCGGGTGCAGATGCCCTCCCAACATGGGAACGCGGAGTTTGTCGCACCCCTTGGTGATGCCCTCCACGATGCGCCGGCGCTGCTCGGGATTTCCACTGGCCAGGACGTTGACCAGTCCGAGGGGCCGGCCGCCCATGGCGTATATGTCGTTGACGGTCGCCATCACCGATGCCTTGCCGGCGGCATAGGGCTCGTTGACCAGCAAGGTGGTCTGGATGCCGTCCGCCGCGACCAGGAGATAGTCGTCCTCCCAGGGCAACACGGCTGCGTCGTCTCCCCAGTTGGGCAGCGGGTTGCCGAACCAGTGCGTCTCCCGCAGGGTGGAGAACACATCCTGGATGGGCTGTTTTCGCCGGAGGCCGGGATAGTCTCGGACCCGTTCCACGATCTGCTGCAGGGAATCCGTCATGGGCTCCTCGTTTCGTCTTCTGCGGTGCGGGACCGCGTTCCATCGTCGGGCACCCGGTCCAGATCGGCCTGCATCGGGCGGTGGGGATGCCCGCAGAGGATCTCCGTCGGGCCGATCGCCGTCCAGCCGAGCTTTTGGAAAAAATGGACGTTTTTCTCTTGAATGTGAGCGGTAAAAACGGTGCATCCCTTTTTCTTGACCCGGCGCATGGCTTCCCGGACCAGTCCCGCTCCGATCCGATAGATCCGTGCGTCGCGATCCACGGCCAGACGGCTGCCGATCCAGTGGCCGTTGCCTCTTTCCGGGTCGGGGAACACCCGCACGGTCCCCACCACACGGCCGTCCTGCTCGGCCACCAGGTGGATGCTGCAATCGTCGTGTTCGTCCCGGTCCGAGCCGGCGAACAGCCCCTGCTCCTCGACGAAGACCGCGTGCCGGATGGCGCGGGCTCTGTCCAGCTCCACTTCGTTTCGCGCCGTATGGATCCGGATCCGGGCCGCGGGCACTTCGTACAAGGCCAACGCCGAACAGGCACCGCAGCGCACGCACCCTGCCCGGCAGTTTGTTGCGCTCAGCCCCTTGCGTCGCAGCACTTGGGCCACCGCCTCGTAGACGGCTTCCATGACATCGGGCTCGGGCGGCCGGTGGTTCTGCATCCAGGATCCGGGAACGGGGCGCAGCGGCACCACGTAGGGGTAGACACCCAGATCCGCCAGCACTTCGCTTCCGGAAACGATGGACTCCGGGGGTTCGCCGAGACCGGCGATCAAGAAGCTGCTCACCTGGTTGACGCCAAAAAGAGCGACGGCCCGACGCCACGCGGCTTCATATCGCTCCAGGCCGAGGGCCGCTTTCGCCGGCGCGACACGCTGCAGCGTCGGCCTATCGAAGCACTCGATGTGGATGCCCACCGTGTCCACCCCGGCTGCCAACAGCCGCTCCATGGCGTCCAGGTCCGGGGGCGGTGAAAACTGGACGTGAACCGGAAGGTCCGCCGCCGCTTTAACGGCGGCGGCGCAACGCGCCAGAGCATCGATTTCCGAGCCCGGAGGGTCGCCGACTCCGGTGGTGAGCACCGCGTGGCGGACACCGTCCAGTTCGGCGGCCCGACGCACCACCTCGCCAAGTTGCTCCGGGGTCTTTTGGGCGATGGTGGCGCCGCGCTCCAAGGAAACCTCGGTCGCGCAAAAGGCGCACCGCCGGGAGTGTCGCCAATGGAAACAGCGCTGCAGGACGGTGGTGGCGATACAGTCTGTGCCGTGCAGCAGGGCGATCTTCCGGTAGCCGACGCCGTCGGCATCCGAAAACTCGTAAAACCGGGGATCGGGCACCGCGGATACGGAAGCGATCGGCTCGCCGTCCCGCAGCAGTTGCAGCCCGCCGCCGTCATCCTCGGCAAGGGAAAAGGGGGAGTCCGCCGTGTAGGCGGCACGGATGGGGACGTTGACCGCCGTCTCGCCGATCACCAGCGCCCTGCCCTCGGACGGTCCGGCACCCCCCTCCCGTCCCGTGAGGTTTCCGGGGACCCGCACCCCGAGGCTCTGTATTTCGGTGACAATCCGCTTCACGTCCATCGATTCACCTTGGATGAGCGGTAAGGACACCCCGATTCATCCCTGCGGCAGGGGTGGTGTACATCATTATCATTGCCAAAGATTTAGGGGGCATCCCGTTCATCGGCGGCGCACCCTATCGCATCCGGCCTGCCTTGGCAATACCCGCACCCGCACTCCAAACGCCGGACAGGCTCCGCCCGCAAGCGGGGATCGGAGCCTGTCGGTTGCCGTCGGATGAAACTGCGAGCAGCTACTTCTTGTCCTCCACCGGCATGGAGGAGATGGTTCCGTCCCAGGTGTCCACGCACCCGGTGTCCTCGATGTCCTCCGGGAACCACGTGGCGGTCACATTTTTCTGCTCGGTATAAAACCGAACGCCGTCCATTCCCATGACGTGCAAATCGCCGAAGAAGGAATTCTTGTGTCCGGTGAAACCGAAAATGCCCAGCGGCACGGGAATGCCGACGTTGATCCCCACCATTCCGGCGTGGGTCTTTTTGGAAAAGTTCCGGGCGTAGTAGCCGTTCTGGGTATAGATCACGGAGCCGTTGGCGAACCGGCTGTTGTTCATGATCTCCAGGCCCTCCTCGAATGTGTCGACCCGCTTGATGCATAGAACGGGCCCGAAGATCTCATCTCGGCCAACGGACATGTCCTCGGTGACGTGATCGAAAATGGAGGGGGCCAGGTAGAATCCGTTTTCGTATCCCTCCGGCACTTTGGGATTGCGGCCGTCTACGATGAGCTCGGCGCCTTCTTCGATACCCTTTTCGATCCAGTCCGTCACGAACTTGAGGTGCCCGGCATTCATGATGGGCCCCATGCCGGTTTCCGGGTCGTAGGCCGGTCCGACATTCATCTCCGCGACGAATCTTTTCAGACAGGCGATGAGCGGATCGGCGATGGCGTTTTCCACGACGATAACCGGACAGGCCATACAGCGGGCGCCGGCGCATCCGCAGTACGCATTGATGATGCCGCGCGCAGTGCGCTCCACCTTGCAGTCCCGCATGACCAGGGCATGGTTTTTCGCCTCGGTTAGCGCCTGAACCCGCTTGCCGTTGGCGGCGGCGGTGGCGTAGATGTGGCGGCCCACCTTGGTGGATCCGACGAAGGAAACCCCCTTGATATCCGGGTGCTTGAGAAGGATCTCAGCCTCGTTCCGGCTGGTGGTGACCAGGTTGATGACGCCGTCGGGCAGCCCGGCCTCCTGCCACAGTTCGAGCAGCCGCATGGAGGACTGGGGAACGAAGCTGGCCGCCTTGAGCACGATGGTGTTTCCGGTGGCGATGCACAGTGGGGTCATCCAGCCGTGGGGGATCATGGCGGGAAAGTTCCAGGGGGCAATCCCGGCAAATACGCCCAACGGCTCGTTGTACATGACCGTGTCGTAGTCGACGCTCACGTTCATTCCGGAGACGCCCTTCAACAGGTGTGGAATCCCGCAGGCGAATTCCACCACCTCGTTCACCTTGAGAACGTCGCCCATGGATTCGCGCCAGTTCTTTCCTTCCTCCTTGCACAGCAGATAGGTGAGCTCCTCCAAATGTTTGTCCACCAGCGCCTTCATCCGGTACAAGACCTGGACGCGTTTGCTGGCCGGCGTCTCGGCCCAGGCCGGAAAGGCAGCGGCTGCCGCTTGGATGGCTTCGTTGACTTCGTCTTCGGTGCAGCAGGGCGCTTGAGCGATGATCTCACCGGTGGAGGGATTGTAGCAGTCCATGTATTTTTCCGTCTTGGACTCCTTCCACTGACCACCGGCGCAGTATTTCAGCTTTTTCATTTCACTGTCTTCCTTTCCTATTTCAATGAAGTATCGGTCCTCTGATTTTTTGTCCAGCATCGCGCAGCGCTCCTTTCTTTCAACAGTTGGCAAAAAGTGTCTGTAACAATTTCAGCATCGTTTTCAATTACAGGCAGGGTCGATCGAATACGAGCCTGCCGCCCAGATTGGCGGCGATCTCGTAGGTACGGTCGACCTGGGAACCGTCATCCATGCCCGCCGTTCTCGGATTGATTTCGGTAATGTCCATCCCCACCAGCTGCAGGTCCCGGCCGCCGGCTGCAGCGATGCTGTCCGCAAGCCGATAGATCTGCTTTTCGGACAATCCCTGCCAGTTCCGGAAGCGGACACCGTCCAGCGCGTTGCGCGCGCCGATATCCATGTCCACCGACAGGTACACGTAGGGTGTACGGATCTTCCGCAGCAGGCTGTTGACCTTTGCCGGTTTCAACTGGCACTCTTTCTTGGTGACAATGGTGGCGCCCTCCTTGCGCAGGCCCGCAAACGCCGATACATAATCGGCGATCCGCCGGTCCTTGATGCGGAACACCTTTTTCTCCGGGTAGTCGCTGACACCCAGCAGGTAAAGATCCCGCGGATCCAAAAGGCCCTCGGCGACCATGTGGTGCAAAAAGGTACTGGCGTTGTAGCTCTCGGCACGATCGTGAAGAAAGGGGTCCGAGGCGTCGTACACGCTGCCGGGATTGGTATCGATGTCGTAGAAGATGGCCCCGGCAAGCCGCGACATGGGAATCGCATCCGTGTGGCTGTCCAAAACCACAAGCGATAATTTATCCCTCCCGTAATGATCGGCCAGCGCACGATACACACCGCCGGTCAGCGAATGCTCCACCGTCACCAAAAACGGGAACCCCGGAAGAATTTCCGATCGCACGGCATCGGCGACCCTGTCGGCGTATGTCTTGCAGCCGCCGCCGTCGATGAATGCGACCATGTCGTCCACAACCACGGAACCGCGTTCGGCCTCCGGCGGAATCGGGCGCAACCAGCCGGGCACCTCGATGGACCCTCGAAACTCCCACTCGTTTTCCGGAACGCGCCGGGCCAGGCACTGCACCATACCCAGAAGCGGATCGTCGCCTCCCGGTTCCGGCGCGGGTTGGGCATGCTTCTCCTCAATGGCGTCATATTTCTCGTCGCAATCCAGAGGACATCCGAAAAAGACGACGGGTTGGTCGGCGGGCCGTATCACGATAGATCCATGCGTGCTCTGGGCAGGCTCACTCTGTTGATAACAAAAGCGGCGGCGGCGCACCGATATCCATGGTTTCCTGCGGCGACACGTCCGAACCTTCGGCCATTCGACCCGTACCGAACCCACCGCCGCGGCACCTCAGCATGCAGTACGCCCGCCTTCTCGGCCAAACACCGGTGCTCGCCGTCCCGGAGGGCGCGGGATCAAGCGGCTTTGAAGTAGTCGTCCCGGGCCTTTCGGAGCTGTTGAACATTTTCCAAAGGGGAGCCGGGGGCAATGCCGCAGCCGGGGGTGAGGAAATGGCATCCATTTTCCAGGCTTGCGATGGCCTCTTTGTAGCAGTCTTCGGCAGTGCCCATGAAAAGCGTGGTTGCCGTGGCTACGTTGCCGAACACCTTCACGCCTTTGTCGTTGGCGACTTCCGCCGCCTTTTTCATGTCGGCCTTCTCTTCGATGGAAATGCCGGCCACGCCGGTCTCACACATCATCGGTATGATCAGGTCCGTGTTGGCGCAAATGTGCAGCACGATGGGACCTTTTACCTTTGCGACGATATCGGTCATCATGGGCTGAACAAATTTCTTCCAGGTCCTGGGGCTCATCAGGGCCGGCCCCGACGAGGGTTCGGCCAATACGTAGTAGTCGGCGCCTTGGTCGAAAGACCAGTTGACCACATCGATGATGACCTCCTTGGTGAGGTCGATCACCTGCTGGACCTTGTCCACCTCCTTGAAGGTCCACTTCATGAACTGCTCGGTTCCCACCAGATTGCAGGCGGCCGTCCACGCACCTTCGGTTTCACCGAAAACGGCGACCTCGTCGCCGAGCTTTTCCTTCAGGATTCTGAACTGCTCCTTGTAAGCGGGGAATCGTCCCTTTTCGAAAATATTCTCCGGGTATTCCAAACCGTCCAGACTCTCGGAGAAGGGATGTTCCTTGACGAACTTCTGCAGGTCGATCTTGGGTTCCCCCAACGTGCAGCCCATCACCTCGCTCACCGCCGTGATGTCCCAGCCCATGGCCTTGCACCACTCGAATCCGGCCTCAACGTAGCCGAGTGCCAACGTGGCCATGGCCTGCGGGTCGGTGTCGGCCAAGGGGCGCTCGGCGCCCACTTTTTTCATGATGTCGACCACGCCGTAAGTGGTGGTGCAGCCAACGGGCGTGATGTCCGCCCCCTTGCCCTCCAACTGGTTCATGAATCTCTCTTTGGGTGTCATGATGCCTCCTTGCCGTGGCGGCTCTGGCATTGGAAAAACGGTTGCTGCGCAATACGCAGTTGGCCCGCCCTCAAACGGCCAAGTGATTCTGGATAATTTGAGGGTCTTCGCGCAATTCGCTGGTGGTGGCGATGCCCTCGATCCTTCCCTTGGTACCCATGAGGTAGTGCCGGGTGGCGACATTGAGGGCCATGCGGTAGTTTTGTTCGACCACCAACAGGGTGATGCCGGAAGCGACGCAGAAGTCCCGTACCACGTCGGTAACCATCTCAACCATCAGCGGTGAACGCCCCTGGGAAGGCTCGTCCAGAATAATGATTTTGGGGTTGCTTACCAGGGCACGCCCGATGGCCAGCATCTGCTGCTCTCCGCCGCTGAGTGTCGACCCGTCCTGCTTTCTGCGGTCCGATAGTATGGGAAATTGTCGGTATACTTTTTCCAGGTCCCAGGCGTCTTTTCCCCTACCGGGTCGGGCGGCCAGCAGGAGGTTCTCCTCTACGCTCAGACCGGGGAAAATGTGCCTCTCCGCCGGCACGTAAGCTACGCCCATTCGGGAAACCTTGTGGGCAGGCCATCGGGTGGTCTGGGTGCCGTCGATGTGAATTTTTCCTTCCCGCGGCGGGGTCAGCCCCATCACGGACCGGAGCGTGGTGGTCTTGCCCACCCCGTTTCGGCCGAGGATGGATACGGCCTCGTGCTCTTCGACATATAGGCTCAGCCCCTGGATGACGTAGCTTTCGCCGTAGTAGGTGTGGATGTCCTCGATGTCCAGGATCTTATTCTTCCTTGCCAAGATAGGCCTCCCTGACCATCTCGTTGTTCTGGATCTCTTCGGGTTTGCCCTCGGCGATGATGCTGCCGTAGTGCAGGACGGAAATGACGTCGGAGATGCTCATGACGAGATCCATGTCGTGCTCCACCAGGACGACGGATATCTCGTCTGCAAGACCCCGGATCAGTTCAGAGATGTGCTGGGTTTCCGCCGGTGACATTCCGGCGGTGGGTTCGTCCAGGAACAGGATCTGCGGTTCTCCGGCCAGGGCAATGGCCACTTCCAGTACGCGCTGGTCTCCGTATGCCAGATTTTTGGCGGGCTGGTCAGCCAGGTCTTGTAGCTCAAGGCGCTCCAGGATGGCCCAGGTCTGCTCCGTCACCGCCTTCAGGCTTTTTCTGGCGGAAAAGACCCGCAGGGAGCCGCCGAGCCGGGCCTGCTTGGCGATCCGGACATTTTCGAAGACCGTGAGATTCTGGAAAATGCTGGTGATCTGAAAAGTGCGGCAGATCCCCATTTTGACGAGCTTGTGGGTGGGTTTGTTGGTGATGTCCCGTCCCCTGAACGTGACCTTTCCCGAACTGGCCGGAAGCCGGCCGGTGACCACGTTGATGAAGGTGGTCTTTCCCGCCCCGTTGGGTCCGATGATGGATCGCAGGCCGTTGGCCTCGATGTCGATGCAGACCTTGTTGGTGGCCATCACGCCGCCGAAATGGCGGCACAAGTCTTCGGTGCAGAGAAATTCTTCCACGGCTTGTTCTTCAACCCTTCCGTTTCAGGAATCGTTTCAGGTGGTCGCCGATGCCGACAAAACCGGTGGGTAGAAACAGCACCAGCAAAATGACCACGAGTCCGAGGTAGATCTCCCAGTGCTCGGTCATGGTGCTGATGTAGTCGGAAATGTAGATAAAGATCACAGCGCCGATCAGCGGGCCCCACAGCGTACCCATCCCACCGAGCAGCACCATCATCAACACGCCCGCCCCTGAAAATGCGCTCATGGTGGTGGGGCCGATGTAGCCCTTGTACAAGATGAAAAGAGCCCCGGCGATGCTGGCCAGCATACAGGCGAGCATCCACCCGTACAGTTTGTAGCGGCGGACATTGATGCCCACAAAAGCGGCACGGTCTTCGTTTTCGCGAATGGCCTCCAGGACGGAGCCGAACGGCGAATGGATGATCCGGCGGGTGAGCAGATAGCAAAGGCCCACCACCACCACGGTGGTCAGGTACATGACCTTCGGGTCTCCGGTGGTTCCCAGCGACCATCCGAACAGATGGACCTCGGGCGTCGGCACGCCCATCAGCCCGTCGTCCCCGCCGGTGAGGCTGTACCACTTCCACACCACGGTATGGAACATCATGCCGAAAGCCAGCGTGAGCAGGGCAAAAGCCAGCCCTCCGGTGCGCACCTGCACCCAGCCCACGGGAAGTGCGATCAGCGAGGTGGCCGCGATGCCCACCAGCGCCGCAAACCAGATGGAGGTGGGGGAGATGTGGATCAAAAACAGGCCGACGACATACGCACCGATGCCCAGGTAGGCATTGTGCATGAAGGACAGCAGCCCCGTGTAGCCCAGCAGCACGTCCAGGCTCATGGCCAGCAGGCCGAAGATGAGCATTTCGTTGATCAGACTGATGTAAAAGCGATTGTCCCAGACAAAGGGCAGCATCACCAGTGCGACGGCAACCACCGCGATCGCTGCGATGCTGGCGGGCGTGAGGTATTTGGTGTCCGCGGGTATCGAGGTGCGGTCGATCATCATTCAAACTTTCCTTCCCCCAGGATGCCGCGGGGCTTGATGGCCAGAATGATTGCCATGAGCATGTAGACGATCACCATGGCCAGATCGGTGATGAAAAATTCGGCCAGGGTCTGAACGGCTCCGATCAGCAGAGCGGCGATCACGGCTCCCCGCAGGCTGCCCAGACCGCCAATGACGATGACCACAAAGGAGCTGATCAGCATCTCGTGCCCCATGATCGGATCGATGGTGGTCAGCGGCCCGGCGATGATCCCCGCGATACCGGCCAGAACCGAGCCGAGCACGAACGCACCGATGTGCACGTACTTCATGTTGACGCCGAGACACGAGACCATCTCCGGTATGGTGCTCGAGGCCCGCAGCGTCATGCCGGTCTTCGTGCGGCTCAGAAACAGCATGAGACCGGCCATCACCACCGCAGTGATCAAAAGAGTCATCAACCGGAACACCGGGTAATGGGTCCCCAGAATCGGAAGGGTCTCCCGCATGAAGGCCGGAAGGTCGATGAAGCGCGGCTCGTTGCCCCAGGTGTATTTGATCAAGCCGTCGATGAAAAACATTAAACCGTAAGTGAGAATCAGCGTGTAGACGATGGACCGGCTTCGCATCGGGGCGATGACGGTCCTCTCGATGAGCAGACCCGCCACCCCGACCAGCAGGGGGGCAAGCAGGAGTGCAACGAAAAAGTTCAGGCCCGTAGAAACCAGCGTATAGCCGCTGTACGCTCCGAGCGCGTATAGCGAACCGTGAGCCAGGTTCATGACGCGGCTCAGCCCGTAGATGATGTTCAGCCCGATGGCGACAATGAGGAAGACGCCGCCCAGGACCAGGCTGTTGAGTGTAATGTCAATGGCCGTGCTGACTCCACCCATAGCGATTGTTTCCGTCCGTCGAGGATGCAGGGAAAAACGAAAACTGCCGGGCTGCGAGAATCGTTTTCACAATCTCGCAGCCCGCTATCGTCTGTTTCCTTGTTTCGGATAAATGCGGCAGAAGCCGCAATCGGGTCTCGCCGCCGGAAACGCTATCCCCGGCGAGCCGAAGTGACGCTTCTTCCTGCCTGTGAAATCACTCGGGCGGTCCGAGCTCTTCCGCCGGGAAGGTTTGCAGCACCTTCATGACGACCTTTGCGCCGAATGGATTGTCCGGTGCCGCCATGGTCTCGGTGAGCACCGCACTGTTGCGCATGCAGTTGTCCTTGGCCGAGATGCGAACGGTTCCGTAGGGGCCGTCGTAGCTGATGCCGCGCAGCGCATCGGCGATGGCCTTGGGGTCCGTGCTGCCGGCCTTCTCAATCCCCTTGAACAGGTTCATGGCGCCCACATAGCTGTGTGCGGCGGCGTCGGAGGGGATGGTCTTGTATTTTTTCCAGAAGGCCATTTCCCATTTGTCGGACTCCGGCGTGTTGACATCCCAGGACCAGTCGGAAGCTCCGAAGATGCCGTAGCAGGCCTCGCCGCCGGCTTCCAGCTCCAGCGGTCCCGGGGCCGCGGCGGACACCATCTTCACCCCCGCCTGCTGAAGGCCGAAATCGTACGCCTGCTTGGCGAACACGGGGATCACGTTGGTAATGAAGGCCATGTAGACGCCGTCCACACCGGAAGCCTTGATCTTGCTGATGTAGGAAGACCAGTCTTTTGTCTTGATGGGGGCCTTGTCAAAGTCCTCGTTGTAGATCTTGATGCCGTTTTTCTTGGCCAGTTCGATAAAACGCTGGCCGGCATCGTGGCCCCAGGCATAATCGTGCACGATCACATAGTAGGTGCGGTCCTTCAGGTCGGGGCGCGCCATTATCCCCTTGACGTTTCCGACCGCGGTCTGGTCGTTGGCCAACTGTCCGCTGCGGAACACCATCGGATTGAGGCCGTAAAAAGCGGTGGTCATGACGTGCGTGCTCAAAAACGGCACGTTGAGCTTGTCGATGTTTTTCGCCAGCGCAAGGCCCACGCCGCTGGAAAAGACGCCGATCAGCGCAACGGCACCGTCCTTGTAGACCAGCTTTTCCGCCTTGGTCACGGCAATGGGGGGCTTGACCTGGGTGTCTTCGACGATCAGCTCGATGGGCCGACCCAGCAGCGTACCCTTTTCCTCGGCCGCCATCTCGATGCCCATCTTCATCTCCAGCCCGCCCTGGGCGACGATGCCGGTGAGCGGAACAATAACCCCGATTTTAACGGGATCGGCGGCTGCCGCCTGCTGGGGAACGAACATGGTGAACGAGAGAAACATACACAACGACACGATTATCAACCTCTTCATCATTTCTGCCTCCTCTCCCCTGTGAATGAAAATACTCCTGCGCAAAGGTCAATCCTCGGCGCAGGAAATCGCCTGTCCGCGATAAAAGCGGCTTTGTCAGGCAAGCGCCAAATCCAATATTTCGGTCAGATCGTGCAGTGTCATGGTGCTGCCGATCCGTTTCGATCCTTCGTTGAGGTTGTAATGGCAAAAGGGACAGATGGAGATCATCTTTTCCGCGCCGGACTCCATCCCTTCCTGGATGCGCAACGAGGCATTTTTCGATGCCCAGTCGCCGAATCCGGTCATGACGCCGCCGCCGCCGCCGCAGCAGAAAGAATTGCCCCGAATCCGTTCCATCTCAACCAACTCAACACCCGGAATCGCTTTGAGGATCTCCCTGGGAATGTCGTAGAGGCACTGGCTTTCGTCCACATCCACGTAAGCCCCCTCCCAGAGCTGACTGCCATCTTCGTCCACCCGGAACTTGTTCAGATGGCGGCCGGTGTGACAGGGATCGTGATAGGTCACCTTCCAGGGCACCTCGTTTTGGAACTTCAGCTTGCCGTCTTTCATGAGGCGGTGCAGAAACTGCACGGTGTGCATGACCTCGATGCCGTCCATGAGCTTGTCGTATTCCGAAGAAAGGATATAGTCTTTCTTGATGGCCCGGTAGCATCCGGCACAGGAACTGACGATGGTCTTGACCCCTTTTTCCTCGTGGAGCTTTTGGAAGGTTTCCAAATTGTTCGTGGCCACACGTTTGAACTCTTCGGCGTCGCCGACCCTCATGGCCGTTGAGCCGCAGCAGACCTCGCTTTCCCCGAGAATGCCGAAATCGATCCCCAGCTTCTGGAAAATCCGCGCCGTGGCCTGGGGAACGGCCATGGCCGTTTTGTTGAAGGCCCCGGTGCACCCCACGTAAAACAGCACCTCGGCGGGCTCCTTGTTGAGGTTCTTAATGGGGGTTTTCGCCTTTTTGAAGGGTCGCGTCCAGTCCAGGCGCATGCGCCGAGGGCCCTGGTACGGGTTGTTATAATTTTTCATGGATTTGACCAGATTCTTCTGCAAGGGCAAAGGACCGTAACCTTGATCCACCGCTTCCCGGCGCATGGCCTCGATGACCTCCGGGATGTGGGGCTTGTAGTCGACCTGGCATTGGTTTTGGCAGCCGCCGCAGACGGTGCACTTGTAGATGGCCTCGAGAAAGTCGGGATCGTCAAAGGTCAGCGACCCGTCGCTGATACCGCGGGCAAAAGCCGCCTTGCCCTTGGATGAATAGTAGCCCTCGAAACCGTATTCGGTGCCCGCCGGGCAAATCGGCCGCGCGAACGGAGGTGGACCGAAGTCATAGGCGACGCGGCAGGTACCGCAGGCCGTGCACCTCCAGAAGTAGTGCTCCAGATCTTTCAGCGAAGGGATGTTCCATTCCATATCCGTTCCTCCAATGCTTTGTGCAGGGTTGGTTTCTAGAATGCCCGTATCGTCGCCAACCTATATCGCCAGCTTGCCCGGGTTCATGATGTCGTTGGGATCCAGCATCTGTTTGATCCGGCGCAGCAGCATCAAATATCCCGGATGCGCCCGCTGGTTGATCTCCTGGCCAAAATCCACCGGAGGTTTATAGGGAATTCCTCCGTTGTCAAGATCCACTTTGAGGCACTCGACGATGGCTTTTCGCGCGTTCTCCGTCTCCTCTTCGCTCTGTTTGTTGAACGGGATCATGGCTCGAAGCATGCCGTAGTGCACACCGCGATACATGCTCATGCGCACAGACGGAGACAGATTGTGACCGATCAGGATCTTTTTCCACTCGTTGTAGACGGGGGCCCACTTGTTGGCCGGCGTGAAGGTTCCCGGCCACGATATCCCCGCACCGGCCATCTTGCAGTAGTTCTTCGTCGACCCCACAATCTGGCTGGGCAGCTGTGTGCGCGCCCGCAGCGCCTCTTCCGGATACTCCGTCACCTTCAGCGAAGTGCCTTTTTTCTTCTCCTCTTCCACCACCATCTGCCAGATCTCTTCACGGGCCTCCTTCTCCTTTTCGGTGAAGGAGTTCGTGTTGGCAAAGGAGAACCACTCCGGCGCGTCGTCGGGCTTTTCGCGGTACGGATAGGGGATCGGCACCTGGGCGAGCCACCAGCTTACGGCCGTCAGATCGTCGCAGATCTCGTACCAGGCCAGATTGTGCATGTAGGAGTACATGTCCTCGGCGTTGTCGCAGCTCACCGTGAACACCTTCAGCACCGGCGGGATTGGATGCACCGTGAGCCCCAGCTTGGTCACCACGCCCGTGGAGCCCAGCCACCCCTTGAACAGGCCGTCCATCTTCGGCAGCGGCAGCGTCGAGTGCCACGCGTCCTCCACGATGGCGCACGATCCCACGCGCACCAGCTCCCCGGTGGGCAGCACCACTTCCATGGAAGTGATCTCCTGGCTGTTGAGACCGTAGCGCGCGTTCAAACCCCCGATGCCGTGGGAGATCGCACACGAGCTCACCGAGGCCGACGGCGGACCCACCGGCCAGCCGAAACGCAGGTTGTGTTCGTGCAGCGCCTCGGCCAGCTGACCGTGGCTCACACCGGGCTCGATCACCGCGTAGTGGCTGTCCGGATCGATCTTGATGATCTGGTTCATCCGCTTCAGGTCCAGCAAAATACCGCCCCGCTCGGGGATGCAAAGCCCGCCGATGTTGGTCCCCGCCGTGTAGGGAACCACCGGGATTTTCTCCTGGTTGGCAAAGCGCATGATCTGCTGCACCTGCTCCACGTTCTCGGCCATCACCACGTAGTCGGGAAGCTTGGGCTTTACGAAAGACATGTCGTAGGAATAGGCGTAGCGCACGTGTTTGGCCGCCGTGGCATTCTTCTCCCCCACAATGGCCTGCAGCTCCTTGACCACCCTGAGGACTTCCTTTGACACTTCAGGCATTTCCGTCATGAGATACCTCCTCGAACATCGGCATTTGGGCCTGGGATCACGGGTATATATAGTAAAGGGCGGCACGAAAATCGCGCCGCCGGCGATCAGGCAACAAAGGGCTTTTCGGCGTCGCAGCAGGCCGTCATCATCTCGTCCACCTCCCGAATATGCCGCAGCATTTCAACGCGGCAGGTTTCGGGATCGCGGTTTCGCAGGGCTTCCACGATCCGCTTATGGGCCTCGAAAACCTTCACCGAGAAGGCTTGGTCGAGCTCCAGCTCGAGCTTGATGTTGACGATGGCGTTCTTGAGCGAGTCGATGACAAAACACACCAACCGGTTACCCGTTATGGACGCTATGCGGTGGTGGAACTGCGTGTCCAGGTCATAGTAGAATGGCCCGGCGTCCAGCTTTTTCCGGGTCCGCTCCAGATTTTGTTCCAACTCTCGGATGTCTTTCGGCGAGGCTTTCCGAGCGGCGATCTCCGCAGCAGCCGGCTCGATGAAGGAGCGAAGCTCCGTGAATTCGTGGATGGCCGGGTTTTGAAAAAAGATATAGTTGAACAGATTGCTTCGCGCTGTTTCCAGATTGACTTCGGTCACGAAGGCCCCGCCGGCCATCCCCTGCCGGACCTCCAGCAGTCCGAGTGCCTCCAGCGCGCGAAACGCTTCCCGCAGCGAGGCCTTGCTGACGCCGAACTGCTGGGACAATTCCTTTTCCGACGGGAGGCGATCTCCGGGTTTCAGATCGCCGCCGAGGATGGCTTTGCGGATCTGATCGACGATATTGCTGGAAATGCGGTTGGTTTTGGCGGGGATGAACATGATCCACCAGGATGCGAGCGAAAGTTACAGGCGAAACGGCCGCCTGGGTCTAATGTCGTCCTCAGATGCCATATCGGCCAGCCGCTGTCAAGAAAAATTATAAATATTAAAACATCTGATGTTTTAATATTTTTTATTGACTTTTATCCAATGCTTGGCTATAGGCGGGCCGACGGCTGTCGCTTATCTGGCAAGGAAACGGCAGCATCCGAATATTCTTAGATCAACACGCTGTTAATATTTATATTTCTTAATCACACCCCTCCAGTCTTTCAGGAGATCAACCCGTAAGACACAGCACCCACAGCTATCGAAGGGAACACGACCAATGGGAATCAAAATCGACGCGCTGAAATGTACGGGATGCATGGCCTGCGAAATGGCCTGCGGCTATCACAGGGATGACGGATTCGCACTGTTGTCGTCCTGTATCGTCGCTTATCGAACCAGAGAAAAAAAGGACTACTTCGGTGTGCTGCTGAAGCGGGAGGAGGATCTGCTCATCGCCCGGCCGGAAGGAACCGAAATCCGAAGGCTGGGGGAAACCGAAGAAGAGGCGGATTCGGGCAAGGAGCAGGATGCTTCCGCCAAACCGATGCTGCTGCGCGAGGCCTGCGATCTGTGCGAGGAAATGGAGATCGGCCCCATGTGCGTGAAATTCTGTCCGGTGAATGCCATCACCGAGGAATAACCCCTCGAAAGAATCGTAAAGGAGCAGGGAATGGATTATCTATCGGCCGACAAGGTTCTGATTGTGGACCTGGGCACCTCGGAAGTCACCGAGGATGATCTCAGCGAGGATTTGGTTGCGGAAAAAATCGGCGGCGCCGCCATCGCCAAGCAACTGTGCGAGGAACATGCGGACGGCAACCCCATCGTCATCAGCACCGGCCTCCTCACCGGAACGCTGTTCCCGGCGACGGCCGCCAGTTTCATAACGGCGGTCAGCCCTGTCACCGGCAAGATCTCCCATTGCCCGGTGACCCTGAAAGTCGGGCTGGAAATCCAGTACTCCGGGTTCGACTACATCGTGCTGAAAGGTGCATCGGAAACGCCGGTCTTCCTGTGGGTGCACGACGGCATTGCCGACGTCACCGATGCGGCGGACGTCTGGGGAAAGGATGTGTGGGATACCACCGAGAGCTGGCGCAAAACCATGGGCGACGATCTCATCCAGACGCTGGTCATCGGCAAGGCCGGTGAGGACGGATCGGACATTGCCCAGGTGTGCTGCAATTACTGGGCGAGTGGCGACCGTTTCGGATTCGGCAAATTGTTCGGCGCCAAAAAGCTCAAGGGCCTGGCCTTCCGCGGGATGGGCCTGCTGGAAGCCGCCGACGCCCCGGAATTCGTGGAATTGTCCCTGGACGTCCTGGAAGAGATCAAGGAAAGCGGCTTGGCCGGAACACACGGCATCGGCGACCTCATGGCCGCCGCCGGCCACCCCGAGGCCAAGGACTGGCTGGCGCCCATCGTTCACCGCCACAGTGCCTGCTACAACACCCCCTACGCCACGAACACCTTCGTGTTCCTGGATGCGGATCCCAAACAGATCGAGGAAACAGACAACCCGGAGCCGGGCTTTCTGGTCACCGACATGGGCGCTCTTCTGGGCTTCCACAAAATCGGGCTCTCGGCAGCCGAGGCCTGTCAGTGCCTGAAGGCGTGCGCCCGATACGGCATCGACGGCGCGGCCGCGGCCGAACTGAGCCTTGCCGCCGGCAAGAGCACCGCCTCGGAAATCCAGGAAAGCCTCCTCGGTCTCTCCGGCAAAGCGACCGTAGCCGGCGCCGGGACTTTCAGCCCGTGGTGCCCGGTACAGCCCCTGTTCGATGCGGCCGAAGAGGCCGGCGGCGATCCCTCCGCATGGTGGGAGCGGCGCATGGCCGTATCCTACATTTTCGGTATTCACCCGATCTTCGCAGCCATGTGCCCGGAAATCACCGAAGAGGATCTGTTGGAAGTGGCCGGGATCGGAACCGAAATCGAGTTCGCTCCGGAAACCCTGGACAAGGCGATAGCAGGCCTCACCGGCTGATGTACTGGCGCAGGATCGTTTTGCCCTCCGCCGGCCGGGATCGGGTCCCACCTCGACAAAACTCCCGGTCCGGCGGAGGCTCCCAAACCGCGGTCACGGTCGGTGCCGCGGCCGCGCGGCGGTAAAAGAGCGAAGGCCATGCCCTCATCTCACTCCAGTTTCGTTGCCCCGCAGGTTTCCGGGTGGTCCCGGCCCGGCAGGGCGCCGCGAATCGGTATTTTCACCGGCGAGGGTTCTTCCCACTCCTGGCTTTGGTTCGTGGAAACCTTCGAGCGGATGGGCTTGACCGACCTTCGGTTTTTCGACGTCTCGGAAATCGCAGCCGGCCGTCTCCAGCAAAACGACATCCTGGCCGTTTCGGGGGGAGACACCATCGCCATCGCATCGGCCCTGGGGCTGGCCGGGGCAAGGGAAATGCACCGCTTCATCGAAAACGGCGGTCTGTACATCGGCTCCTGTGCCGGCGCCTACCTGGTGATGCATTCGTCCAAGCCCCACCTGAACCTGTTCAACTTCGCGGGGGTGAAAATCACCAACCTGAGCAAAAAGCTCCCACAGTGCCGCCGTTTGTCTCACAAGTTTGCCATGGCCTACGGGTGCGACTACGTGTTCCACCCGGTGCGGGGTCCTGTCCGCCTGTCCGCGTCCGTAGGCCTCGCGTCGCCCGGACGGCAGACGTTGGAGGCGCCGTTGTACGGCGGACCCGGCATGATCGCCTCTCCGGAAACCGAGGTGCTGGCTCGCTATCTCGACTTCACGGACAAGACGGTTTTTCTGGTGGACGAGGACATCGCGCGCGAAACCCTCCTGGACCGGGCTGCCGCCGTTCGGGCACGGATGGGAAACGGGACGCTGGTTCTGTTCGGACCGCACTTCGAGCACCCGCATTTCACTGCGGCGAATCGATTCGTCGGCGATGTCATATCGGAGGAATGGGACGCTGCTAGAGTCGGACGATTGGACTCGTCCCAACGCGGATACGACCGGGGGACGGCGTCCGTTGCACCGTGGATCAAAGACCTCAAGCGCGAGTTGAGCAACTCCCGGATCGTTGCCTTGGGCCTGGAAATGACCCCTGTGCGCTGGTTGATCGGAAACAAGGTGTACGAACCAGAGAAAATCCGGGTTTTTCTGGAGGCGATGTGGAAACGCGTCTCCGTGCTGGAAAAACGCGGTGCCGTCGGAACCGACACGGATGCAGTGGAGAGGCTCGTCGCCGGGGCCGGGAAGATCACCGCTCGGCTGCGAAGTATCA
>JAJDOA010000338.1 GCA_022340405.1 Desulfobacteraceae bacterium
TACCGGCGGCGGTCCGCCCGTCAGGGGGTGCAGTCCATCGAGCCGGGGGAGGGGATGGCGGTGATCGAGGCGGTGTTGGCCGGCCGGCTGCCCCAGATCGTGCCCTTCAAGGCCGAGACCCAGCTGCTGGAAAAAATGGGAATCCCTTCCCATCGATACCTGGAGGTGTTTCCGGAGACGATCCGGCCCTTGGACGAAGTGAAAACCGGGGACCCGCGGGAACCCGTCCTGCCGCCGGCATCGGCCGCCGATCCGGAGGACGGCATCGACCGCCTCAACCGGGCGGCGCGATGCCTCCTGCTGAAATCTTTCCTGGACATGGAGGTAATCCAGACCGGGCGAATCCCCGTTCTGCCTATCCGCAAACGTCTCCTCGAAGCCCTGTTGGACATATTGAAAGACGCCGGTTGGATCGAGATCGAAGACGGTTCCGTATCCGGAACGCCGGCGCTCGACGAACCTGGACTCGCAGCGGAAATGGATGCCAGCGAGTCCGAAAAGGCGCGATTGGCCGAGGCTTTCCCGTGGCTGCTGCCGCATGCGGAACTGCTCTGGACCTGCGCGGCGCACTACCCCGCTATCCTCACCGGCAGGGTTCCGGCCACGGAGGTGATCTTTCCCGGGGGATCCCAGCATCTGGTGGCGGGGATCTACCGGGACAATCCGGCCGCGGATCTTCTCAACGGCATTCTGGCGGAAAACGTCGCCTCCTACATCGAGAGCCGACTGGCCGAATCCGGACGGGAGACGGGCGGTAGGCTCCGGATCATCGAAATCGGAGCCGGCACGGGCGGGACGACGGTCCCCGTGCTGGAAGCGATCCGGGATCACGGCGAACGGCTGCGCTATACCTTCACCGACATCGGGGAAGGCTTTGTCCGCCGCGGGAAAAAGGCGTTCCGAAAATTCGATTTCATGGAGTTCGGAACCCTGGATATCGAACAGGAGGTGACGGGACAGGGCTACGAGGCCGGAGCCTACGACCTGGCCATTGCCGCCAACGTACTCCATGCCGCAAAGAACGTCGGACAGGCCCTTCGACACGTCAAGCTGCTGCTCAAGACCAACGGGCTGCTGGTGCTGAACGAGACCATCCGAAAGTCCGATTTTTCGACCCTCACCTTCGGGCTGCTGGACGGCTGGTGGCGGTACGAAGACGAAGCCGACCGGCTCCCTGGAAGCCCTCTTTTGGACCGTTGGTTGTGGGAGAGAATCCTGAGACAGGAGGGGTTCCAGCCGGTGGCGGGAACAAGCCCTCCGGAAGGCAGCCGGCAATACCAGACCCAAGAAATCATCCTGGCCCGAAGCGACGGGATTGTCCAAAGGGAGCTCCCCGCCGGCCGGGACCGCAGCTCCCAGACGGAAGAGGCATCCCACGGCGCGGGGCGGGAAGCAGCCGCCCCCCAAGGGGAAGGGGGCCCGGCGGGTTCGAAGGAAGGCGGTGGTCGTAACCGTTCGTCGTCGGCCTCGACCCGGGATGCGATCACCGGCATCCTTGCGGGCGTCCTCGACATGGAGCCCTCCGAATTCACGCTCGACGCCGCGTTTACCGAGTTCGGAATCGATTCCATCATAGCGGTGGAGATCGTCCATCGCGTCAACGAAAGATTTCGCCTCCGGCTGCGCACCACGGACCTGTTCAACTTCCCCACGGTCCGGCGGCTGGCCGACCACGTCCGGGAAGCGGCAGGGCCCGAGTTCGAGGCGACCGGACACCCGGCGGAGATCTCCAGTGTCCGGCCATCGGAAGGCGATATCCGAGACGAGCGCACGGAGAAAAGCAGCCATTTCACCGAATCTATAGGGCGCGGCCCCGCTGACCCTGCCGAAATCGCCGTGATCGGCATGGCCGGCCGATTCCCCGGCGCGGCGGATGTGGCGGGTTTCTGGCGGAACCTGTGCGAAGGAAGAGATTCGGTGGACACCGTTTCCGAGGAGAGATGGGAGACGGAGGAGCATGTCGGTGCCAGGGGGGGCTTTTTGGCGGACATCGACAAATTCGACCCCCTGTTTTTCAACATCTCCCCCAAGGAAGCCGAACTGATGGACCCCCAGCAGCGGCTGTTTCTCCAGGAATCCTGGAAGGCCCTGGAAGACGCGGGCTATTCCCCATCGAGCCTCGACGGCAAAAAATGCGGCGTTTTCGCAGGATACAACCTGATCGACTACGCGCAGCCCCTTGCCGAAAGGGGGCTCTTTCAGCAGGCATACGCCTTCACCGGCAATGCGGCCCCCATCTTGCCGGCCCGGATGTCCTATCTGCTGAATTGGAAGGGACCGAGCATCGCCATCAACAGCGCCTGCTCGTCTTCGCTGGTGGCGGTCCATCTGGCGTGCGAGAGCCTCCGATCCGGCACCAGCGAACTGGCCCTGGCCGGGGGCGCCCAGATCATGGCCACCGGACAGTTTCACATGCTGGCGGACAGCATCGGAATGCTGTCGCCCGGCGGCCGGTGCCGCACCTTTGACCATCGCGCCGACGGATTCGTTCCCGGAGAGGCCGTGGCGGTGGTGGTTCTCAAGCCGCTGTCCCGCGCCTTGCGGGACCGGGATCACATCTACGGGGTCATCAAAGGCAGTGAGATCAACCAGGACGGAAAGACCAACGGGATCACCGCCCCCAGCGCACCCTCTCAAACCGAGCTGGAAGCCGGCCTCTACGAAAGAATCGGCCTGAATCCGGAGACCATCGGCTACGTGGAGACCCACGGCACCGGAACCGAACTGGGGGACCCCATCGAGATCCAGGCCCTCACCGATGCCTTCCGGCGGTTTACGAACCGAGCGCGATTCTGTGCCGTGGGCGCGGTCAAGACCAACATCGGCCACACGCTGGCGGCCGCAGGGGTTGCTTCCCTTGTCAAGGTCCTGTTGTGCCTGACCCATCGGAAACTGGTCCCGTCGCTCCATTTCGAAAAGCCGAACCCGCACATCGACTTCGACAACAGCCCCTTCTACGTCAGCACCGAATGCAAGGATTGGACCCCGCAACCGGCCGCCCCCCGGCGTGCGGCCGTCAGCGCCTTCGGTTTCAGCGGCACAAACGCGCATGTCGTCGTCGAAGAGTTCAAGGACGACGACGCGAGGAGGGACTCGGAGGCAAGGGTGGGGAGTGAGCCGCAGCTCATCGTGCTCTCGGCCAAGAACGAAGATCGGCTCAAGGCATACGCCGTTTCTTGGTTGAAGTATCTCGAAAGCGAAAATCGAAAAATCAAAATTGAAAATATCGCCTACACCCTCCAGGTGGGCCGGGAGGCCATGGAGGAGCGGTTGGCCCTGATCGCGCAATCCACCGAAGAGATCCGAGCGAAGCTGGAGCGGTTCGTTGGAGGGAAAGGACCGAGCGGGGAGTGGTACCGGGGAAACGCCAGGACGGACGGGGGCCGATCCGCGGCGATCTTGGAGGGCGACGCGGGGGAAGCCTTCCTGCAGGTAGTCTTCCGGAAGCGGGATCTGCAAAAGATCGCCCGGCTGTGGACGACCGGCATCGACATCGACTGGGATCTGCTCTATCCGGAACCGCATCCGAGCCGCATCTCCCTGCCCGCCTATCCCTTCGCCATGGACCGGTACTGGAT
>JAJDOA010000287.1 GCA_022340405.1 Desulfobacteraceae bacterium
GAACGCTTGCCAATCGGAACAGATTTTTGACAGTCGCTATAAAAAACGGTTCCGATTGGAATCAGAACCGGAATCCACGCGTTCCGTTTGATGAACCGACTTACCGCAACAGCGCCGGCAGCACGGTGGCGATTCCGGGAAAGATCATCAGAAGTACAACGCACAACAGGTAGGCCGGCAGAAAATAAACCACCCCCCTGAACACCTCCTGCAAGGAAACGCCTTTCGCCATTCCCCCAACCACATAGGTTGTTGCGCCCACTGGCGGCGTCACCGCACCCAGTGTGGTCACCACTGTAATGGCCACCGCAAACCAGATGGGATCATAGCCGAGTTCCACGGCCACGGGGAAAAAGACCGGTATGGTGATGAGCAGCAGGGCCAGGGCGTCCATCACGGCGCCGCCGATGACGTAAATGCCGAAAATGATGCCCATCACAACCGTCCTGGGCAGGGAAAGCCCAATGACCCAGGCCGCAATGTCGTAGGGTATTCTCGTGACCGTTAGAAAGCGCCCGAAGACCACCGCACCACCCACGATGACAATAACCATGCAGGAGATCCGAAGGGTGTCCGTCACCGATGCCAGAAAACCCTTCCACGTCAACCGCCGCTGGATCACGCTGTTGAGCAGTGCCAACAGCGAGCCCGCCGCACCGGCCTCGGCCGGTGTAAAAAAGCCGAAATACAGACCCAGCATCACCAGGGCAAAAAGCAGAATCATCTCGAAGGCGCCGAGAAGCGAACGCAGTCTGTCCACGGCCCCGGCTCGCGGTCCGGTGGGACCCCATTCAGGATGAAGGGTGCAGACGACGTACACCGACCCCATCAGTAGCAGCGCCAACAGCAGACCGGCCCCGACGCCTCCGTAGAACAGCCGGGCGATGGACTGTTCGGTGGACAGGCCGATGACGATCAGCACTACACTGGGGGGGATGACCACGCCCAGCGTGGATCCGCAGGCCACCGCTCCGGTGCTGAGCCGCGGGTGATAACCGAATCGTTTCATCTCGGGCAGGGCCACCGTGCTCATGGTGGCCGCCGTGGCCGCATTGGAGCCGCAGATGGCGGAAAAAGCCGAGCAGGCCAAGATCGTGGACATGGCGATGCCGCCGCGGATGTGCCCGACCCAGCGGTAGGCCGCCAGGTAGAGTTTTTCGTTGACGCCGGAATAAAATGCGATCTGACCCATGAAGATGAACAGTGGAATGACGGTGAGTCCGTACCGGGAAAACGTGTCCCAGAACACGGATCCGAGCATGTTCAGCCCGGCCGGCACGGAGACGATGTGGGCAAAGCCCAGAAAACCCACCACCGCCATGGCAAACCCCACGGGCATCCCCAGCAAGAACAGCACCGCCAGCAGGGCGGCGATGCCGGTAACCCCGATCATCGCCAGGCTCACGACGGGCCTTCCCTTCGGCTCCGGATCCGCTGCAGCAAATCGGTGAGGGCGACCCACGACAGAAGGGCGAACCCCAGGGCGACGCCGGCCGTAAATGGATAGTAGGGGATTCGCAGGGTCTCGGTCACCTCTCCCGTCCGCCCCAGCGTGATGGCCTTGTCCGCGATCTGCCAAGCCACCACGGCGAAGAACACCGTGCAGACCAGGTCGTTGATTCCCTCCAACCAGTTCCGGGTGCTATCGGAAAAGCGGTCCACCAGCACGTTCACGGCGATGTGGCCTTTGCTCATCTGCGTGTAGCCCAAGGCAAACGAGGTCACCAGCGCACCGAAGAATCCCATCAGCTCGAAAGTGCCGCGGATGGGAAGCCATACCATCCGCAGCACGATGTTGCTGCAGGTCAGTGCCACCATGGCCAGGAGGGCCACTCCGCCGATGACCACCAGCAGGCGGTTGCAGCGGTCCCGGATGTGTATGAGGGATTTCATCTTACTGGCTGTACTTTTGAATCAACGCACGAATGTCCTCGACGATGGCCTTGGCCGGGATTCCCTTTGCCGCATGATCCTGAATCCACTGCTCCACGATGGGATCCAGCCGCTGGTTCCATTTCGCCTGCTCCTCCGGAGACAACTGGATGAACTCCACCTGATGGGTCTGCTTGGACCATGCCACCGCCTTTTCCACGTGTTCGTCCATATACTCTCCGGTCCACAGGGATTGCTCCACCCGCAGATCCTCCATCACCTTCTTCACGTCGTCGGGCAAGGCGTTGTACCGATCCATGTTCATCACCACGGCAAACGGATAAATCACCGTGTCGGTCAGGGTGACGTACTTGCAGGTTTCGGCGAACTTGAGGTCCTTCATGACCTCCAGGGAGGAAAACAGCCCCTGCACCACCCCCTTCTGAAGCGCCTCCGGCGTGGCGGACATGGGCATGCCCACCTGGTTGGCCCCCCAGGCCTTGAGGATCTGTGCGGCGCCTCCGGAGGCCCTCAGATCCAGTCCCTGTATATCTTCCAACGAGCGTACGGGAACCTTGGACATGATGTTGGCCGGCGCCGTGGTGAACATCGCCAGCACCTTCACTTTGGCAAAGGCCTCCGGCTGGTATTTTTCATACAGATCCCATAGGACCATGCTCCCCACCCGGGCGTTGGGAATGCCCAGCGGCAGGCTGGTGGCGTTGGTGATCAGAAAACGGCCGGGCTGGTAGGCCATGCAGAGGTTTCCGATGTCCGCTTGGCCGGCTTCCACACCATCCATCATTTCCTTGGCGCCGAGCAGGGTGCCGCCCGGGAAGGTGTTGATTTTTACCTGTCCGCCGGTGCGTTTTTCCACTTCGGCCTTCCAGCGCTCCATTTGGACGCAGGGAAACGTCGGAGCCGGCGGAAAATTGGCGTAGCTGAGAGTGATGGTCTCCGCTCCCGCACCAGGTGCAAGGGGCGGGAGCGCCATAGCGGCGGTCATGAAAAAAACAATGGCCAGCAGTGCGATGTGCTTCTTCATGGGTCGATACCTCCTTTTCGTGGGGTGCTAGCGGGTCCTTTCCCCTAAAGGGAGAAACCCTGCAAGGTAAAACCGTTTGGCCCGGAACGCCGAAAAAGCATTCCGTTCACGCTATGTTGAAATCGCTTCCAAGAGCTCTTTTCTGCCTCGATCCGGAAGGCCGCATTCATCGATCCCCTATCCGTTGCCGTTGCGCTGATCGAACACGCGCCGGCTCTTGCGCTCGGTTCGTGGAAGACTTTCGGGGTCGACGATTTCGGCCTGGCACCGCACCAAAATCTTTCTTCGGATTTCCGATTGTACCGATTCGGCCAGGGTTTGGCTGTCTTGCCGTGCCGTTTCGGGTCGACGTTCCACCCGGATGATCATCTGGTCTCTACCGTCCGTCCGGTGTCGAAGGTGGATCTGATACTCGCTGCCGATGCCATCGATGCGGCTGAGAACGTGATCGATCTGACTGGGATAGATGTTAACCGCCCGGTAGATGAACATATCGTCGGTCCGCCCCAATATGCGGTCGTGGCGGGGCATCGGGCTGCCGCAGGCGCAGGTTCCCTCCATCAGCCGGGTGATGTCGTGGGTGCGATAGCGGATCAGCGGACTCGCCTCCTTGGACAGGGTGGTGACCACCAGCTCTCCAGGTTCACCCGGGGAAACCGGCTCCAGGGTTTCCGGGTTCAGCACCTCGAACAGGAACGCATCGGCCCAGTAGTGGATGCCGTCGTGGTGGCGGCAGTCGATTCCGGTGCCCGGTCCGTACAGCTCGGTCAATCCGTAGATGTCGTGGATGTGCTCCACCCCCATCAAC
This sequence comes from Desulfobacteraceae bacterium, assembly GCA_022340405.1. Lineage (GTDB taxonomy): Bacteria > Desulfobacterota > Desulfobacteria > Desulfobacterales > JAJDOA01 > JAJDOA01. Next base: position 3,726 of record JAJDOA010000287.1, read on the forward strand.
TCCCGGATCCGGTTGCGCATGGCTTCGCTGTGGCGCTCGGCTCCCATGATGATGGTGTGTACACGAATGGCCGAACGCAGATTCCGGCGGTGGATCTCTTCGGCCAGCAGCAGGGCCATGGAGGCCGTGGAACAGAAAGCCGTGGGCTGCAGATCCACCATCATTTCACAGTGCATGTCGGCGTTTGCGGGGCCCAGCGGAACGGCCATGGCGCCGAAGCGCTCGCAACCCGCCTGGAAACCGGCCCCGGCCGTCCACAGGCCGTATCCCACCGCAATTTGCACCCGGTCGGATCGACTCAGCCCGGCCATTTCATAGCAGCGCGCAAACAGATCCGCCCAGCGGTCCACGTCTCGTTGGGTGTAGACCAGCACTTTCCTTTTGCCTGTGGTTCCGGAGGAGGCATGGATGCGGACTACGTCCTCCAGCGGCACGGAAAGTAGCGGAAAGGGGTATTCTTCCTGCAGGTCTTCCTTGTCCAGGGTGGGCAGTCGGGACAGATCCTCCAAGGTTCGGATGTCCTCCGGCCGCACACCGGCCGTTTCCATCCTTCCTCGATAAAATGGGGAGTTTTCATAGCAGTGGGAAACCGTCCACTGCAGGCCCTCGAGCTGCATCGCCTGCAGCTTTTCCGGTCTCAATTCATCGGGTAGAAAGCGCATATTGGACTCCTTGTGGCCCTTGCGTCCTATGGGGATTCTAGAAGCGATCTCAAAATTGTCTTTTCGTCCCATCTCGGCGTCGGGTCCTCGTTTCCAGTCCTCGAAATACAGACGTATTCCTGTGGCTGGAAACTCGGATCCTCCTTGACCTGGAACGAAAATCCTAATTTTGAGATCGCTTCTACTACACTTTGCCGTCTTGGCTATCCGCCTCGTTGTCGGGAAATGCCTGGGTGCGGACGCCTGCCTCCAGGGCCTGCATGGACTTCTCCAGCAGATCCGGTCTGCCGGCCAGAGACTGCTCCACGGCATCCCGCAGACCTTGTACCGATACGAAGAGTCCGCCGCTCGCCTGCAGGGAGGACGCGGCGGCTCCCAGCAACACGAGGTTGGCCGATCGGGGGACGCCCAGCCCGGCGGCGATCCGGTCGGCATCCACGCAGCAAGTCCCGGGGCACGACGAAGCCGAGCCGTGGGGTGAGTTGATGACAGTCCATGCCCCCGTTTTGCAGTAGTCACCATGGATGGGCACGTTTTCCGGCTTCAGGACCAGCAGACCGTCGGCCGTGGCCGGACGGATCAGGGGACTGTAGAAGCGGCCCACCTTCAAATGACTCACCACTGTCCCACCGCGCTGCGCCATGCCGTGCGTCTCCGAGGTGATCACCGGAAGGCCTTTGGCCATGGCGGCCAGTGCAAGCACCCGCGTGACGAACAGCACACCCTGTCCTCCAACACCGCTGATGACGATTTGTTGACGGACCGATTCCACCCCTGATTCCCTCCCTTTCACACGTTGCCGGCCATTTCTAGAAGCGATCTCAAAATTAGGATTTTCGTTCAAGGTCAAGGAGGATCCGAGTTTTGAAAACTCCCCGCCGCAAGCAGCGGGGAATGCGCTCGCTGTTGCCGTTCCAGCCGCAGGAATACTGCTGTATTTCGAGGACTGGAAACGAGGACCCGCCGCCGAGATTGGGCGAAAAGACAATTTTGAGATGGCTTCTACCCACATTGCCGGATTGCCTCCTTGGGGCAAACCTCCGCGCAAACGCCGCAGCGAACGCAGAGGACCGGGTCGATGCGGATCGGTTCTCCCTCGCCCTCCGGGACCAGGGCCGGGCACTCGAAATGCTCCAGGCACCACCCACAGCCGTCGCAGGCTTCCGTCACCTCCACCGCCCGATCCAAAACGCTGTTGTCTCGAACGGACCGGCCCAGAAGGCAAGGATGCCTGGCGATGACCACGGCGGGTCCGTTGTTTCGGGCAAATCGAACCGCTTCCCGCACCGTGGCGGTGAAGGACTTGACTTCATACGGATCTCCGGTTCGGCAAAACGTCACGCCGCATCCCCGTACCAGGTTCTCCAGCGGCACCGCCAGTCCGTCACTGCCGTCGGAGGTCGTATCGTCGGCCGGTGTGGGCTGGTTGCCGGTCATGGCCGTGGTGCGGTTGTCCAGAATCACCAGTGTGAAACGAACCCGGTTGTGCACGGCATCGATCAGGGCGGGTACACCGGCGTGATAAAAGGTGGAGTCCCCGATGGTGGCGACGATGTCGCGCGGCTTGGGTTCGTTTTTAAAAGCATGATGGAAGCCGGCCGCCTGGCCGATGGCTGCGCCCATGCACAACACCGTGTCCACCGCCCCCAGGTTCAGGCCGAGTGTGTAGCAGCCGATGTCGCTGGTGTAGATTCCCCGGGGAGCTGCCTTTCGAATGGCGAAAAAGCTTGCCCGGTGCGGGCATCCCGGACAGAGCGTCGGTCGGCGTCCGCCGGCGGCGGGCAGAACGGCCGCGGGTAACTGTTTGCCCGAAAACGTGGCGATCCGCTCGGCAATGACCTCCGGAAGCAGCTCTCCCACCGAACCGACCGTACCGTCCATCTTTCCCCTGCACCGGCGACGATCGGCGATCTGCATTTCGATGACGCCGGTGGTCTCTTCCAGAACCAGAATCTCTTCGTACCGGCGGAGAAGGTGGTCGATAAAGTCGGTGTGGAGAGGGTAGGGTTGAAACACCTGGTAGAGCGGCAGCGTCTGCTCCAGTTCGAGATCTCGGATCGCCTCGCGGGCGTGGGCGGCGGCCACACCGGATACGACCACCGCTCGTTTTCCCTGCGCGGCGGGGTGGAGAAGAGCCGGTGCGGTGTCGGAATGGGCGGCGATGCGGGCGATCTTTTTCTCCAGTCCGCGGTGCAGCTGCAAACGGAATTTCGGGGTGGCGGCCCATCGGGCGGGATCCCGGTCGAATGCGGCGCTGCGGACCGGACCCTCGACAGGTAGCAAGGGTAGGCTCTGCCTCGCATGGCACACCCGGGTGGTCGGTCTCAGCATCACAGGGATTTCGAAGGTTTCCGAAAGACGGAAGGCTGCGGCGATCAGCTTCCTGGCGTGATCCGGAGAACTCGGGTCCAGGACGGGAATTTTGGCCGCCATGGCCAGCAATCGGCTGTCCTGTTCGGTCTGGGAGGAGTGGGGGCCCGGATCATCGGCGGAAATGACCACCAATCCGCCCCGAACCCCCATGTAAGCGGCGCTCATCAACGGATCGGAAGCCACGTTCAGACCGACCTGCTTCATGCTCACAGCCGCCCGCAGACCGGTCATGGCGGCTGCGTAGGCGATCTCGAAGGCAACCTTCTCGTTGACGGCCCACTGGACGTGCCGCAGGCTGCCTTGTTCGCGCTGTAGCTGCAGTACGGCCGCCAGGATTTCCGAAGCCGGCGTTCCCGGATAGGATGTCGCCACAGCGCATCCATTTTCCACGAGTCCGCGGGCTATCGCTTCGTTGCCGAGCATGAGTGCCAATTGCGCCACCGGAAACCCCTCCCTTTCGATCGCCAAAAAAAAAGGCCGCTTTCGCGGCCCTCGTCATATGCTTGCTGTACCCATGGACCGCTCCGTTTCGACTTTCGAAGCCGTCCACGTCTGTGAATGCGATGGTTGTTTCGCTTGGATGCAACAGTGGTGGAAAGCTTCAACCGATGCGCCACCACCACCAGAACGTAACCATACGGTCCATGGTCTGCTCCTGCTATGTCCGCAACAGTAGGTCTCCTGTAGCCGAGGCCGTTCTTTTTGTCAAGCACCAATCGCCGCCGGGGCGATTCCGCTGGCCCGGCCGAGGACGAATGTGTTACCCTGCCTATAAGCTATCTCAAAATTAGGATTTTCGTTCCAGGTCAAGAAGGATCCGAGTTTTCAACCGCAGGAATACTGCTGTATTTCGAGGACTGGAAACGAGGACTCGACGCCGAGATGGGACGAAAAGACAATTTTGAAACAGCTTCTACTGTCGTTTTCTTCACTCGGATCCAAGCACGCCATGACAGCGATAACCACCGTCTGCGCCCGGGACTGCTACGACAGCTGCTCCCTCCAAGCGATAGCGAACGCCGCCGGGGAAATCGTCTCCCTCAAGGGAGATCCGCGTCATCCGATCACCCAGGGCTTTGCCTGCCCCCGGGGAATCGCCGACCTTCGGCGGCTGACCACCGGCCGCATTGCGCACCCCTACATCCGCGCCAAGGGGGGATTTCGAAGGGTCGGCTGGGACGAAGCCCTGGACCGGACTGCCGAACACCTCCAGAGCACGCTGGATGACCGCGGGCCTGCGTCCGCATTGCTGCTGGACTATGCCGGGAACATGGGACTGCTCAGCAGCATATTCCCCCGGCGTTTGTGGAGCGCTGTGGGCGCCACCTTCACCGACGGTGGCATCTGCAGCCGGGCGGGAGCGGAAGGCATCCGGTTGCACTACGGCGACGCCTTCGGAATGGACCCCCTCCGGCTTTCCTCGCGAGATCTTGCCGTCTTCTGGGGCTTCAACGCCGCTGTCAGCGCTCCTCATCTCTGGTATCGGGTGCGGAAGGCGAGGGCTACGAGAGGCACGCGCATCGTTGTGGTGGATTCCCGCCGCAGCGAGACGTCCCGCCGGGCCGACCGGTTCGTCCAGCCCGCTCCGGGTACCGACGTGGCGCTGGTGTACGGCCTGGTCAACCGTCTGATCCGATCCGGGCGGGCCGACACCGCGTTTCTTCGGAACTGGAGCGAGGGGTATGAACATCTGCGCGGGGAAGCCATGCGGTGGAATCCGGATAGGGTTGCCGAACGGACCGGCGTAAGGCCTGGGGAGCTGGCGGGGCTTGCGGATGCCTATGCGGAATCCGAGCAGCCGGCGACACTTATCGGAATCGGCTTGCAGAAAAACAACCACGGCGGCGATCAGGCGCGTGCGGTGTCGCTCGTTCCCGCTGTGCTGGGGCAGCATCGAGGCTTCTATTACAGCCGGGGGGCCGCGCACCCGGTGGATTTGCGATATCTGGCCGGCACCTCCCAGGCCGACGTCCCGCCTCCGACGGTATCCCAGGTGGGTCTGGCCGGATCGATGGATGCGGGCACCTACGGCCTGGTTTTCGTCAGCTGTATGAATCCCGCTGTGACGATGCCGAATCAACGGATCTTCCGTCGGGGTTTGGAGCGCCCGGACCTGACTTGCATCGTATGCGACAGCCACTGGACGGAAACGGCGCGGATTGCCGACATCGTACTGCCGGCGCTGACCTACCTGGAAAAGGAAGATCTCGTACTTCCCTGGGGACACGATTTTTTGCAGCGATCCCGGCGGGTCGCTGCTCCCGCCACCGAGGGCCGGTGCGAGACGGAGATCATGGCAGCGCTGTCCGGACGGCTTCGCCGTACGGAACCCTGGCTGTACGAGGACCCCTGGGAAGCGCTCCGGACCGCGACGCTGCCCGCAGTGAAGGAGGGCGACTGGGACGCACTCCTGGCCGGTGAACGCATCCCAATGGTCGCCAAACCGGACAACGTGTACCCGACGCCTTCCGGGAAAATCGAACTGTCCGCCGCCGCCGCACCCCGCTACGGACTGGCGGCCCTGCCGCTCGCGGCCGAACAACCATCTACCGACGATCGGGAGCGTTTTGTCCTGCTCAACAGCGCCTCACGCCGGTACACCAGCACGCAGTTTCAGGAGGTCTACGGCCCCATCCCCCCGGAGGTCGTGGTGAACCCAAAGGATGCCGCCGGATGCGGTGTGCGTGAAGGGGATACCGTGGTGCTGGCCAATCGCCGCGGGCGGATCCGCTTGCGGGCGAAAATTGCCGACAGTGTGCCCGAAGGCGTATTGTGGTCACCGCGGCAGTGCCTGGACCTGGACGGAAAGCCCCAGAATCTTCTTACCAGCAGTCGGCCCCAGGCCGTCGGAAACGGCTCGCGTTTCAATGCCACCCGGGTGAATCTTTTGCCGGGGTCGGCCGGGATGAGAGAGCCAATCGACGGATCCAACCCCGCTTCGGATTCACGGGTAGGGACCGGAGGAGAGCCCCCATGAAGCTCGATGATCAGGATATCCGTTTCCTTCGACAAAGAACCCGCTGGATGAAGGCCTGGCCGGTGATCGGCGCGGTGCTTTTCTTCGCTGTGGCCCTATCCGGCGTGGTACTTTTCCTTCGTACGCCGCTGGTGGTGAATCCATCCCATTTCCGCGCCGTAATGGCGGAACACCTGCTGCCGCTGTCAGCCTTGGAGACCATGGCATCTCTGCTCCCGTTTGCCGTCTTGCTGGTCTTTTTGCTGATGGAAGTCATGGTGCTTTACGGGTTCACCGTATATTTCAGCGAGCGGCGGCTTCTGCGGATCATCGATTCCCTGCTCGCCGATAGTCCGTCGCTGTTGTCCAGCGCTCCAGAGAGCGAAGAACAGGGTTCCACGCCGCTGCAGACGCCAAAAGCCCCATGAAAGATCCCAGAACCGATGGACGAAACGGTTTTGGCAAATGCTCTATCCGGCCAGCACCCGCCGGAAGGCGTCCAAGGCGGCATCCATGTCGGCGGAGGTCAGCGGATGGTGGGCCACGGCGCGGATTTGTCGAGGACCGGTGGGAAGCATGCGAACCCCTTCGCCAGCTAGTCGCTGGGTGAACGCTGGGGCGTCCAAAGAGGGGATGTCCAGCTCGAAGTAGAGGATGTTGGTGCGGACGCCGAGCGGATCGATCCGGAGTTCTGCCATGCCGGCCAGACCTTCCGCCAGTTTCCGGGCATTGGCGTGGTCTTCGACCAGCCGGTCCACCATCTCGGTCAGGGCAACGATGCCCGCAGCAGCCAGCACGCCGGCCTGCCGCATGCCGCCTCCGAGAAGCTTGCGATTTCTCCGGGCGCCGTCGATGAAATCCTTGGAGCCGCAAACCAACGATCCGACCGGGGCGCACAGGCCTTTGCTCAAACAGAAACTGACGGAGTCCGCATCGGTCAGCAGCTGCTTTGCCTCCACACCCAGGGCGATGGCCGCATTGAAGATCCGGGCCCCGTCCACGTGTATTTTCAGGCCGTGTTTTTGCGCCACCTTGCCCACGTCGCCCATGTAGGCCGCATCCAGAGGTGCCCCGCCGCACCGGTTGTGGGTGTTCTCCAGGACGATCAGGCGCGTGATGGGAAAATGCACATCGTCGGGCCGCACGGCCGCCTCGATGGCATCCGGATCCAGGCGGCCGTCGGGAAGGTTGGGCAGGATGCGGGGGTGTATGCCGCCCACGGCGGCGGAGCCCCCCTGCTCGTAGTAGAAGATATGCGCCTGGTCGCCGAGGATCATCTCGTCTCCCCGCCGGCAGTGGGTGAGTTCGCTGACCAGATTGGCCATGGTGCCGCTGGAAACGAACAAAGCGGCCTCCTTGCCGGTCCGGTCCGCGGCCATTTCCTCCAGTCGCCTTACCGTGGGGTCCTCTCCGAAGACGTCGTCGCCCACCTCGGCCTCGGCCATGGCGCGGCGCATTGCCTCTGTGGGCTGGGTCAGTGTGTCGGAACGCAGATCGACGATGTGCATGCTGTTCTCCTTCCGGCCGCACAAAGGGGAAGAGTAGAGGCCGCGCGTCGAAACGGCCACGGGTTGCGGGTGCGGCAGGCCTACGGTCTCATGCCTTATCCGAATTTCAAGCGGCATGCAAGAAGACCGGAGGCTGCCGGTTTGTGACTTGGGTGGCGGGATTCTTCTGTGTTATGGTGGGAGCGTTTTCTTACTACGTGCGCTTTCCGGATCGGAACCACCCGGCCGCAGGAGGCTTTATGCCCGAAATCATCGTGGGTGACGAACGCTGGCACTATCTTCGAAACCGGTCCGGCGACTCGGCCTGCCTGGTCCTGGTTCACGGCTCCGGAGGAAGTCACCGGCATTGGCCGGCGGAAATCGCCCGTTTGGAGGGAATGGATGTCATCGTACCGGATTTGCCCGGCCATGGAAAATCGACGGGGAGAAGCCGAAACCGGGTGGAGGACTACGCAGCGGCGCTGACGGCTTTCTGCGAACGGATGACGCTCTCCAACGTGACCGTAGCCGGTCACTCACTGGGTGGCGCCATCGCCCTGCACCTGGCACTGACCCCACCTTCCTGGCTGGAACGCATCGTCTTGGTGGGAGCGGGATGCCGCCTGCGGGTCCTGCCCGCCGTCCTGGATGGAATCCGTTCCGAGACGAGCAAGACCGCCGGACGGATTGCCGAGATGGCCTTCGGCTCCCGCGCGGATCGGAAGCGCGTAAGTGCATTTGCCGGCGAGCTGGCCGCCGTGGACCCCGAAGTGACCCATGACGACTTTTCCGCCTGCAACGCCTTCGATGTCTGCGACCGGCTTGATACCATCCGCATCCCCGCGCTGGTGGTCGCCGGCGAAGAAGACCGTTTGACGCCGGAAAAATACGGCCGGCATCTCCAGGAGCATATCCCGAATGCCACCATCTCCATTTTGCCCGGAGTGGGCCACATGATGGCACTGGAGAGCCCGAAGCGGGTTGCCGAAGTGTTGCAACGATATCTTCGGGATCCGAAGTAGCTGGGAGGGCGCCGGATTTCACGCCATCGGGGAAAGGTTGGGGAAGGGCTCGGCAGCCGGCTTCAGCCTCTATGCGATATCCGGCGGCTCCGGGGGCGGATCCTCCTGCATGCAATCGGTGGCATAGCGGTCGTCCTTGAGATAGTCGTAAAGGCTGCCGGTGTACCGGCATTGGATGATTTCCCGGATCTTGCTCATCAGATATTCCGTTGTGGCCGCCTCCCCATCGATTTCCAGCCGAAAGGCGAGCAGACGCTTCAGGTTTTCATCGTCTTTGTCTTTGTCAGGAACCATCCGCATCACGCGCTGAAGCAAAAACGGCAAGTGACTCTTGCTGTTCTCGATGGCAATAACCTTTTTGCGGTTCATGGGCTCACTTTCGATGCGCGGTGAATCCGGTCTTGGATACAGTAAGGCCTTTTCGAACCATAACGCAGGAATTTCATTTTGCAATCGGCCCTGAACGTTTCCCGGAGCCTTGTCCGGGGAAGAACTCCTTCGGAATACCGGGCGCGTCTGCATCCCGCGACCGCATTTACGAGGGAATGGGCTCTCCGGATTATGGTTTTGCTTTTGCTCGCATTGCCGCCGGCCGGATTCGGCGCTGCTTGGGCCGGGAAGGATCCGGTCGGTGAAAAGACGCACGGGGCCGCCCCGGCGTTCGCGCCGGTGATCGAACACCTTGCACCCGAATCCGGCAAGGGACACGGATACCGCCTGGTGTACACGGTTGACGTCCCCGCGGATGTGATGTGGCGATTCAAGACGGATTTCGGCGGAGATTTTTTCCGTACCAACCGGTATATCCAGCACCATCGTCTCATCCATCGGCAGAAAGATCGGGTGATCACGGAGGAGGTCTATTCCCATCATCCGGGAGTTCTCTTTCGATGGGAGACCGTCGTTCACCCCTTGCGGTTTCTGCTGACATTCATCCTGCTGTCGCCGGAGAAAAGCGGGCAGCGCTTTCATCACGGTTGGATCCGGCTGGTCCCCATGGGAGAGCGGACCCGTGTAATCCATGTCGCCTATTTCGATTTCGCAGGCGCCTTTTTCTGGGTGCACTACCCTTTCAGGGGCGGGATGAGGGAATTCCTGAACTACATGGCACGCTGGGAACAGGAGACGGTCGTCCAGCTGCGGAGCCGGTACGAAGACCCATGAGCGAAGCACTGCACGGACAGATCGAACACATCACCTTCACCAACGAGGAGACCGGCTACACGGTTGCACGGCTCCGCGTGGAGGGAAGCGACGCCACCGTGACCGTGGTCGGAAACCTCCTTGCCACCACGCCGGGCGAGGTGCTCCGCATGACCGGCGAATGGGTCAACCACCCTCGGTTCGGTCGGCAATTCAAGGTGGAAAGCGCGCAAACCGCTGTGCCCGTCACTGGAGAGGGGATGAAGCGGTATCTCGGCTCCGGTCTGATACCCGGAATCGGACCGGAGATGGCCGAACGGATCGTTCACCGGTTCGGAGATGACACCGCCGCCGTCCTGGAACGGGAGCCCCACCGGCTGGAAGAAGTACCCGGCATCGGAGCCAAGCGCCGGGAGACCATCGCCCATGCATGGGAAGGGCAGAGAGCCATCCGCGACGTTATGGTGTTTCTGCAGGAACATGGCATAGGCACGGCGTTTGCGGTTCGGATCTTCAAGCGGTACGGGCATCGCTCCATTGCCGTCGTTCGGGAGAATCCCTATCGGCTCGCCAGCGACATCCCTGGTGTCGGTTTCGTTACCGCTGACCGAATCGCCCGCAAGATGGGATTCGCCAAAGAGACTCCCGCCCGAATCCAGGCAGGCATTTTGTACGTCCTGCACCGGCTGGCGGAAGACGGTCACGTATTCTATCCCCACCCGGATCTCCTGGAGCGTTGCCACAGCATTCTGGAAGTGGGTCCCGAGCGGGTCGCCGAAGCCGTTGACGCCGTTCGCCGAAAGGAGCGTATCGTCGTGGAGTCTCTTCCCGCTGAGGCCGGCGCACCGGACGCCTCCGCTCCCGCCGTCTACCTTTCTGGGTATCACCGGGCTGAAGTCGGCGTGGCCCGTCGAATCTGCGAATTGCTTCTTTCACCGGCCGGCTTTCGGATCCGCAACCCCGAGGCGGCGGTGGAATGGATTCGAAAGCGTCTTCCGTTCGAGCTGGCTTCGCTTCAGGTGCAGGCGGTGCGGCATGCCCTGACCTCGAAAATGTTGATTGTCACGGGTGGTCCCGGCACGGGCAAGACCACCATCGTCAACGCGGTGCTGCGCATCTTCCGGCACCATGGCGCGTCCGTTTTGCTGACCGCCCCCACCGGCCGGGCTGCAAAACGTCTGACGGAAACCACCGGTCGGGAGGCGAAGACCATCCACCGCCTGTTGGAATTCAGCTTTCAGAAAGGCGGATTCCAACGAAACGAAGAGCGGCGGCTTTCCTGTGACCTTGTGGTGGTGGACGAAGCATCCATGATCGACATCCTGTTGATGGGCCAGCTGCTCCGGGCGCTTCCCGACAGAGCCACGCTGATGCTGGTGGGCGACGCCAGCCAGCTTCCCTCCGTGGGGGCCGGCAACGTTCTGGCCGACCTCATCGACTCCCGCAAGATCCCGGTGGTGGAGCTGGAGGTGATTTTCCGGCAGGCCCGCGCCAGCCGTATCGTCGTCAACGCGCATCGTATCCACGACGGCCGCATGCCGCTGCAACCCCGAGAAGGAGAGGCAAGCGACTATTACTTCATCGAAAAGGAAGATCCGGAGCAGGTGCTGTCGCTCATCCTTCGCCTGGTTTCCGAACGGATTCCCAGCAAATACCGGCTGAATCCCATTGGAGACATTCAGGTGCTGACCCCGATGCACCGCGGGGTGTGCGGAGCCGCCCGTCTCAATCAGGAACTGCAGCGGGTGTTGAACCCGCGCGGCGCCGAAATATTTCGCGGCGATCGGGTGTTTCGGACCAACGACAAGGTGATGCAGCTTCGCAACAACTATGATCGGGAGGTCTTCAACGGGGATGTCGGCCGGATCCGTCACATCGATCCCGCCGCACAGAAAGTGGCGGTGGCATTCGACCGGGGCACCGTCACCTACGATCCGGCGGAGCTGGACGAACTGGCGCTCGCCTATGCGGTATCCGTTCACAAATCCCAGGGATCGGAGTATCCCGCGGTGGTCATTCCCCTGCTGACCCAGCACTACATTCTCCTGCAGCGCAATCTGCTGTACACGGCGATTACCCGCGGAAAGCAACTTGTGGTGTTGGTGGGAAGCCGCAAGGCGGTGCGCATTGCCGTTCACAACGACCGACCCAACGAACGGTTCACCGGACTGCGGCAGCGGCTGGTGAAACAAGCGCCCTGAACATCGGGTATCCGACATCGAACCTCCGGGAATCCCCCGCCCAACGCAACCCCTTCCCGGTTTTCCTTGCCAGCTTCCGGCGCATGGGATAGGCTCTTTTTTTCGCGCCGAGAGGACGGCGAACCTCATTTTCAGAAGAAGGCGGCAACCGAAAATGGCCAAGGCCACCCATTGGGCCGACCAGTACATCCAAAAGCGCCGCACTGCGGAAAAAGCCGTATGGAAGATCCAACCGGGGCAGCGTGTGTTTATCGGGTCCGCTTGTGGTGAGCCCCAGCACCTGGTTCGGGCCGTCGCCGAAGCCTCCGATCGATTTGTCGACATCGAGATTGTCCGTCTGCTGGCGTTGGAGTCGGCCCCGCTGACGCGAATCGCCAGCAAGTCCATGGATCAGGTCTTCAACATCCGCCAGGCTTATCTCGGGTCGGCCAAGCCCAAAACCTTGGTCCGGAACCTGCGATACATTACGCCGATCAACCTTTCCGCGATTCCCAAACTTTTCGAGAGCCGGAGGATTCATATTCACGTGGCCCTGATCCAGGTGTCCCCCCCGGACGACTTCGGCTGGATGAGCCTCGGTGTTTCGGTGGACATTACCCTGTCGGCCGCCCTGTCCGCCGACTGGGTGATCGCACAGGTCAACCCCCGCATGCCCAGGGTTCTGGGCAACAGCTTCATCCACGTCAACGATGTGGATGCCGTGGTCGAACACGAAGAGGACGTGCTGACCGTGACCGAACCTCCGGAAATGGAGTCGGCCAACGAAATCGGGCGGCTGATCGCCGGGCTCGTCGAGGACGGCTCCACGCTGCACATCAGCCCCGGCGCCACTTCCCGGGGAACCCTTCTGGCGCTGTCCGGGAAAAAGGATCTCGGGGTTCACACGGAATACATCACCGACGGTGTCATGAAACTGATTTCCAGAGGCGTTATCACCAATCGAAAAAAAGGCCAGAAGGAGGGCCGCACGGTGGCCAGCAGCGCCATCGGGAGCCAAAACCTCTATCGGTTTCTGGACGACAATCCCTCCATCGAGTTTCAGCCGTCGGACTACGTGAATGATCCCGCCGTCATCGCCGGACACAACCGAATGGTGTCCATGGATGTGGCCATGGCCATGGACCTGACCGGGCAGGTTGCCGCGGACGCCCTGCTCTACAACCATTTCACGGGCGTGACCGGGATGCTCGATTTCGTGCGCGGCGCCACGGCGGCACCGGGGGGCAAATCCATTATGATGCTGCCTTCCACCCGCAGAAACGGCACCCGGAGCCGCATCGTCCCGCTGCTCGGCGACACCGCCGTGGTCGTTCCCCGGGGCGATGTCCACTACGTGGTTACCGAATACGGAGCGGTGAATCTATTCGGTAAGAATCTGCAGGAGAGGGCCATGGCCCTGATCGGTTTGGCGCACCCGGATTTTCGCGACGAACTCTTTCAGTCGGCCCGCTCCATGGGCCTCTTGAGCCCGAAACGGACCCTCGTGGAGTCCATCCACGGCATCTATCCGAGAAAACTGGAGGAAACCATCGAGATCACCGGAGAGAAAGTCACCCTCCGTCCGGCGAGGCCCGTGGATGCAAGAAGAATTCAGGAGCACTTCTACAACCTGGACAAGGAAGACGTGGTTTCCCGGTTTTTTCACGAAAAGACCACCTTTTTGCAGGACGAAATCGAAGAGGTCAGCCATGTGGACTATGTAAAGGCTCTCACGGTCATCGCCCTGGTGGGGGAGTTCGGGTTCTGGGAGGTGATTGCCGTCGGCCAATATCTGCTGGAGAGCGCCGAAAACATGGCCGAGGTGGCCTTTTCCGTAGCCAGGCCATGGCAGGGCAGGGGGCTGGGCAAGATCCTCATCCGGAAACTGGCCGACGCGGCGCGGGAAAACGGGATTTCCGGTCTCATGGCTTTCACCACCGTCGGCAACCAGGCCATGATCCAACTTTTCGAAGCCCTGCCATACCGGGTGCATACCACCGTGGAAAACGAAGTGGTCGAGCTGCGCTGCCGGTTCGACGAACCGGAGGGATCGGTGGCGCGGTAATCGTCCGGTATCTGGGCCGGATATCCGATGTCCGATATCAGAGGTCGGAGGCCGGATGGCCGGGAGCTGCCGGTCGGACAGTCAGACGGTGGGTCGATGTCGGAACCACAGCGTAAGCCGTAAGCCGTGAGCCGGCGGCCGGAACCCATAACCCACAACAAACCCCAGGAGTCCGCCATGTCCCGACACACCATTCGATTTCTTCCCTACGACACGAAAATTCGGGTCGAAAGCGGCGAACGACTGCTGCGTGCAGCCATGGAGGCCGGCGTGCACATCAATGCTTCCTGCGGAGGGGAGGGGGTCTGCGGCAAGTGTCGGGTTATTGTCGAAAGCGGGGAGGTCGAGGACGGCTTTTCCGATCGGCTGAGCCCCGAGGACGTCCAAAAAGGGTATCGCCTGGCCTGCAGGGCCCGGGTGCGCGGTGATGTCGATATCCGCGTTCCGATCGAGTCGGAAATCGACGCCGGCGTTCTCAACCGCATGGTATCACCGCGAAAAACCGCACGGATCCAGCAGGCCGACCTGGAAGAACTCAAGGAGCAGGGCCTGTTTCTGCCGCCCGTGGAAAAGCATTACCTGGAGCTGCCCGAACCCACACCCGAGGACAATCTGGCCGATGTGACGCGCCTGGTCAACTACCTGAAAATTCATCACGGTGAGCACCGCCTTGTGGTGGATCTGCCGGTGATCCGCAAGACGCCTGTCGCTCTGCGGGAGGACCATTTCCGCATCACCGCGACACTGGCCAGGCCGGTGCAGGAAAATCGCAAGACCCGCGTTATCAATATCCAGCCCGGAGACACCACGGATAAAAATTTCGCCGTGGCCGTGGACATCGGAACCACGACCATCTACGGTCAGCTCATCGACCTGAAAAACGGGCACGTTCTGGCCGAGGCCGGAGAGTTCAACGCCCAGCTCAGCTACGGCGAGGACGTCATCACACGCATCGTCTTTGCCGAAAAGCCCGGGGGGTTGGAAAAGATGGAGGCGCTGGCGGTGGGCACCGTCAACAAAGTACTGTCGCGCATTTTCAAGCAATCCGGTGCAGATCCGGACATGGTTTCCACCGTCACCCTGGCCGGCAACACCACCATGACCCAACTGATGCTCCGGATCGAGCCCCGACATCTTCGACGGAGTCCATACGTTCCGGCCTCCACCCTGTACCCGCCCCTTCGGGCCGTGGATCTCGGTCTCGAATTGGGGGATCACGTGACCGCGCTGTTCTATCCAGCCATTTCCAGCTACGTCGGGGGTGACATCGTCGCCGGGGTTATGGGATCTGGGCTGTACCGGACTCCCAAGCTCACCCTTTTCATGGACATCGGCACCAACGCGGAAATCGTCATCGGCAATCGGGACTGGCTGGCCTGTGCGGCCTGTTCGGCCGGGCCGGCCTTCGAAGGCGGCGGCATCACGTTCGGCATGCGCGCCGCAAAGGGGGCCGTCGAAGATTTTTCCATCGACCGCGTTACCTTCGAACCCATGGTCTTGACCATCGGCGACGTTCGGCCCCGCGGCATCTGTGGCTCCGGGCTGCTGACCGCGGTGGCCGAGCTTTTCGAGGCCGGCGTGATCGACAGCAAGGGAAAATTCAACAGAGACTTGGAGACGAAGCGCATCCGCGAGCGCGATGGGGTATGGGAATACGTGCTGGCATGGGAGGATCAGACCCAGATCGACCGGGATCTCGTTCTCACGGAGATCGATATCGAAAACCTCATCCGGGCCAAGGGAGCGGTATACGCCGGATGCCAGACCCTCCTCTCCGAAGTGGGCCTTCAATTCGCCGATATCGAACAAATTATTCTGGCCGGCGGTTTCGGCAGCTACGTCAATCTCGAAAAGGCCATGGCCATCGGGCTGTTGCCCGAAATGGATCCGGACGCCATCGTTTTCGTGGGCAACGGCTCTCTGCTGGGGGCCAAGATGAGCTCGCTCACCAACCGGATTCGAAGGGACGTGGTCGAGGTGACCCGGAAAATGACCAACTTCGAACTGTCGGAAACCAACTCTTACATGGATCACTATATCGCGGCACTGTTTTTGCCCCACACGGACTTGGACCGGTTTCCAAAGGTCAAAGAGCGGATGCGGCGGTAGCAACAAGCCAGGCCGGCCGGTGAGACGGCAGGCGTGATGGGATGGTGACCCTCCACCGGCGCCGATGTCCGACGAAGCAAACCCAACCGGCCGTACGAGCCGGGGTACCCTAAGCACCGTATTCGAACCGGTAGGGGTAGGTACCACATTCCGAGGACTTCACCCTTGGCGAGCCCGGCCTTCCTGGGCAGCCTGAAATGAATTGTAAAAATTTGAAATTAAATCAATTTCAGTTTTTTTTCTGCGCTGCTCCTCCGCCGGGAGCCTGCAAGACAATCGATGCAAAGTTCGGAAAAAGACTCCCCTATTGACAAAGGTCCCGCTCCCGGCTAAATGATATTTTTTGATTGAATTCGTTGGATGGTTTTGTTCGGTAGGTATGGCTTCTCCTCAACCCACTCGACTGTATTGATGGTTTACAAAATTTGAGACGCTCGGAGCCTGTTTCACCACCTTTCATGCTGCCTTCCCTTGACGTGCGAGCGGTTGTTCATTGCCGTACGCGTTGTCGATATTCCTTTTTTATTTCCAGAAAAATAAGGGCGAAAAAATCCAATACGGAAAGGAGGGATGGTCGAACCAATCGCTGAGGCCGGGATTCCCGGTGGCGCATCGCCTCCTCTCCGAATCGGACGGGGCGGAGCGTCTGAAAACGGATACTCCTGCAACGCAAACCCTTGACGAAACCAGAAGGAGGTCACATTGGCTTTCGAATTCTTCAACGAAGCATATGCCGGCGGTATAAAGGCAATCACCATTGGCGCCGGAGACAAGGCCGTCACGGTCGGGGGGGAAACCTGCTATCCATTTTACCAGTTTGAAGGAGACATGCCCCACAAGCCCAAAGTGGCAATGGAGGTCTGGGACATGGAACCGGAGGACTGGGCGGAAGCCGCCTTGGAACCGTTCAAGGACGTGGTTTCCGACCCGGCGGCATGGGCCAAGAAGTGCGTCGAGGAATACGGCGCGGAAATCATCGTGCTGCAGCTCAAGAGCACCGACCCCAACGGAAAGAATGCCAGCGCGGACGAGGCCGCCGCAACGGTGAAGAAGGTGGCCGACGCCGTCGACGTCCCCTTGGTGGTCTGGGGCGTGGCCAACGTCGAAAAGGATGAAGAGGTCCTAAAGAAAGTGGCGGAGGAGTGCCAGGACAAGACCCTCGTTCTCGGTCCCGTGGAGGACAAGAACCACAAGGGTATCGGGGCCGCTGCCATGGGCTACGGTCACCTGATCATTTCCTCATCACCCATCGACGTCAACCTGGCCAAACAGGTGAACATCCTGCTGGAGAACCTTGGCGTTTCCAAAGACGCTCTGCTGATCGACCCCACCACCGGCGGCCTGGGCTACGGCCTGGAGTATTCCTACTCGGTGATGGAGCGTATCCGAATGGCGGCCATGCAGCAGGGAGATGACAAGCTGCAGCTGCCCGTCATCAACAACCTCGGCAACGAAATCTGGAAGTGCAAAGAAGCCAAGCAGCCCCTGGACGAGGACCCCACATTGGGCGATCCGGAAAGACGCGGCATCCTGATGGAGGCCGTGGGTGCGGTGAGCTACCTCGTGGCCGGATCCGACATTCTGATCATGCGTCATCCCGAGTCCATCCGGCTGGTGAAGTCCTTCATCGATTTGGCCATCGACGGCGGATCCGCAAAGGACGTGGCGGGCATCGAAAAACGTCTGCCCGCATCGGAAATCGACTATGCGTCCCTGGCCCCCGAGCCGGATCTGACCATCGCCGAAGAAAAGAAAGCTGCGCCCAAGCCGGCGGCGAAGAAGGAAGCCCCGGCCGCAGCGAAGCCAGCGGCGAAAAAGCAGGCGGCGGCGCCCAAGCCCGCCCCGGAAGCCGCCCCGGCCCCCGCCGCGGAGGCCGCTGCGCCCAAGGCCGAAGACGAGGCGCAGAAGAAGGCAGACGCGGAGGCCAAGGCCAAGGCGGATGCGGAAGCCAAAGCCAAGGCGGAAGCCGAAGCCAAGAAGAAGGCCGAAGAAGATGCCAAGGCCAAGGCGGAGGCGGAGGCCAAAGCCAAAGCGGACGCGGAGGCCAAGGCCAAGGCCGAAGCGGAAGCCAAGGCCAAGGAAGCGGCCGCCAAGCGCGAAGCCGAAGAGGATGCCATCCGTCAGGCGAGAGCCAAAGAACGGGAAGAAGCGGCTGCAAAGCGAAGCACCCAGAAAACGGAGGAAGTGTCTCTTACCGCGGCTGCCGTCCAACAATCGGAGTTGGACAAAATGCTGTCCAGGCTCGATCGGATTCATCGACGGATATAAGTGGATCGGTGGGATCGAATCCTCTGGGCTCTGCCACCATCAGTGACACATATTGGACAACCGAATTTATAGGAGGAATCTCTAATGGCAATTGAAAAACCAGAAAAGGCCCCGAAACTGGCCGATCCGATTCAATCTTCCATCGATCCCGGCACGCAGGAGATGATCAAGCGTGCGCAGGACCTGGGCATCGATACGGTCTTCGACCGGGCAGTACAGATGAAACCCTGCAATATCGGTATTCAGGGCATCTGCTGTAAGAACTGTGCCATGGGGCCGTGCCGACTGCCGTTGCCGAAGGGCGGGATCGAAGGGGAAGACACCCGCAAAGGCCTGTGCGGCGCGACGGCCAATACCATCGCAGCGCGTAACTTCATCCGCATGATCGCCGGTGGCGCGGCGGCCCACTCGGACCACGGGCGATGTGTGGCCGAGGTGTTTCTGTCGGTAGCGCGGAAAGAAAGCGATGCCTACCAGATCAAGGACGTGGACAAGCTGCTCTCCATCGCACCGTATTTCGACGTTGCCATAACGGTGGAAGAGGATGGAGAAGTCAAGGACCGAGATCTGGATGAAATCACACTGGAAGTGGCGGAAAAGGCAATCAACGAATGGGGCAAAGCCGAGGGCGAACTTTACTATCTGAAACGTGCCCCGGAGCCCCTGTACGAGAAATGGAAAAAAACGGGCGTGCTGCCGCGCAACATCGACCGCGAAATCGTGGAGATCATGCACCGCACCCACATGGGAGTGGATCAGGACTACAAGAACCTGATGAAGCAGGGAACCCGTGCCGCCCTCGCGGACGGCTGGGGAGGGTCCATGCTGGCCACCGATCTGCAAGACGTCCTGTTCGGCACCCCATACCCATTGCAGGCCGAGGCCAACCTGGGCGTGATGAAGAAGGATCACGTCAACATCATCGTCCACGGCCACGAGCCGGTGCTGTCCGAGATGATCGTGGCCATGTGCCAGAAGCCCGAGATGATCGAATACGCCAAGTCCAAAGGCGCCAAGGGGATCCAGCTGGGCGGCATCTGCTGCACGGCCAACGAGATTTTCCAGCGCCACGGCGTGCCGCAGGCCGGTACCTACCTGCAGCAGGAGCTGGCCATCATCACCGGCGCCTGCGACGCCATGGTGGTGGATATCCAGTGCATTTTCCAGAACCTGGCCAACGTGGCCGAGTGCTTTCACACCAAGCTGATCACCACGCATCCCATCGCCAAAATGGAGCAGGACAGCGTCATTCATATCGAGTTCGACGAACATCATGCTCTTGAAGACGCAGAGAAGATCGTGCGCCTGGCCATCGACAACTTCGAAAACCGTGGTGCCGACGTCATGATCCCGCAGTACAAGGCCCAGTCCGTCGGCGGCTTTGGGGTCGAGTCGATCCAGTATCATCTGGGCGGAACTTTCCGCGGCACCTACTACACCCTGAACGATAACATCATCAACGGCCGCATCCGCGGGGTGGCGGGTGTCGTGGGCTGCAACAACGCCCGGACACGCCACAACGAAGCTCACATCGCCGTGGTCAAGGAGCTCATCAAGAACGACGTGCTGGTGCTGACAACCGGCTGCAACGGCATCGCATGCGCCATGGAAGGACTGCTGACTCCCGAAAGCGCGGGCGTCTACTGTGGTCCCGGCCTGAAGGAAGTCTGCGAAACGGTCGGGATTCCACCGGTACTGCATCTGGGATCCTGCGTGGACAACAGCCGGATCCTTCTGGCGGCCACCGAGGTGGTCAAAGCCGGCGGGCTGGGCAAGGAGCTCAGCGACCTGCCGGCGGCCGGAAGCGCACCGGAGTGGATGAGTGAAAAGGCCATCAGCATCGGACACTATTTTGTCGCTTCCGGAGTCTACACCGTTTTCGGCCTGCATCTGCCCACTGCCGGCGCACCGGTATTCCACGACTACATTTCCAAGGAGATGGAAAAGCTCTACGGCGGCAAATGGGATCTGGAAGCCGATCCGATCAAGCACGCCCGCCTGATGATCGCCCACATCGACCGCAAGCGAAAAGAGCTGGGCATCGACAAGGCCAGGGATCGTCAGCTCATGGATATGGCGGACCGGATGAAACTGGAGGCATCGGCCTAACCGGCGGCGAAGCGTCGGAAACCGTGCAAAACCCGATACTGTAAAACCAATCCTCAACGAAGGAGGAACGCATGTCTCGACTCGTAGCATTCGCCGCCATCCAGGGCGGCTACAACATCGTTTCCAAAGTGGAAGGTAAATACAAAAGAGCTCTGGAAACCTACAACGCCGACACCAAGGTGGGCTTTCCCAACACGGCCTACTACCTCCCGGTGATCTACTCCCTGCTGGGGATCAAGGTGGAAACCCTTGAGGACATGAAAAAGCCGTTGGAATTCGCCCGCAAGCTGCTGCCGCCCCATGTCAAAGGGCACAACCACCTGCCTTACCTCGGGCCCCTGCTGGACGCCGGCATGGCCGCGCTGTTCGCCTTTGAAATCGAGGAGGCGATCCGCTACCTCGAACACCCGGACTTCTATCTCCACTCGGAAGAGCCGGACATCGAAGCCGGGAAGATCTGGCTGGGCGCCGCCGACGACACCGTGTTCCGTAAACGCGGCGTGGAGTTCGTGGACGGATCGGCCCCGGGCTTTGCCGCCATCGTCGGTTCGGCTCCGGATCCGGAAGTCGCCAAATTGATCGTCGAGGAATACCAGCGCCGCAGTCTGTACATCTTCTGCGCCGCCAACCAGAACGGCACCACCGTCATCGAGCAGCTCATCGAGGCGGGGGTGCAGGTCGGATGGAACACCCGTATCGTTCCCTTCGGCCCGGACATCTCCTCGGCCATCTTCGCACTGGGTTTCGCCAACCGCGCCGCCATGGCCTTCGGCGGTGTGCAGCCCGGCGACTACAAGCGCATGCTGCTCTACAACAAAAACCGCATCTTCGCCTTCGTCAATGCGCTGGGCGACGTCAACGCCGAATGGGCGGCCGCCGCGGCCGGCTGCGTCAACTGGGGTTTCCCGACCCTGGCCGACACCGACATTCCGGAGATCCTGCCCACCGGCATCTGCACCTACGAACACGTGGTGGCCAACGTGGGCCACGAGGAGATGGTGCAGCGCTCGGTGGAGGTGCGCGGCCTGAAGACCACCGTTTCCACCATCGACATTCCCTGCAGCTTCGGTCCTGCCTACGAGGGCGAGCGGGTGCGCGGCGCCGACCTGTTCATGCAGATGGGCGGCGGCAAGACCCAGGCCACCGAACTGGTGCGCATGGTGGACATGAAGGAGATCGACGACGGCAAGGTCGAGGTGGTCGGTAAGGACATCGGCGACGTCAAGGAAGGCGAAACCCTGCCGCTGGCCATTTTCGTCCAGGTGGCCGGCCGCGAGATGCAGGAGGACTTCGAGCCCATCCTGGAGCGTCAGATCCACCATCTCATCAATTACATCCAGGGCGTCATGCACATCGGACAGCGCGACATCGCCTGGATCCGGGTGAGCAAGGCCGCCGTGGAAAAGGGCTTCACCCTCAAGGACATCGGTGTGGTGCTCCACGCGAAGTTCCACCAGGACTTTGGAACCATTTTCGACAAGGCGCAGATCACCCTTTACACCGAAAAAGCCAAGGTGGACGAAATCACCAAGGAGGCGCGAGCCGTTTACAAGCACCGCGACGAGCGGGTCGAGAAGATGACCGACGAAGACGTGGAGATCTACTACTCCTGCACGCTGTGCCAGAGTTTTGCTCCCACCCACGTCTGCAGCGTCAGCCCCGAACGGACCGGACTATGCGGCGCCTACAACTGGATGGACTGCAAGGCATCCTTCGAGATCAACCCCACCGGGCCGAACCAACCCATCGAGAAGGGCGAGTGCCTCGATCCGGTGCTGGGCCAGTGGAAGGGCGTCAACGAGTTCGTAAAGCAGGCCTCCCGCGGCGCCATCGACCACTACAACTTCTACTCCATGGTAATCGACCCCATGACCACCTGCGGGTGCTGCGAATGTATCGCCGCCATGCTGCCTTCCTGCAACGGTGTCATGACCGTGAACCGGGACTACACCGGGGAGACCCCCTGCGGGATGAAGTTCACCACCCTGGCCGGTGTCATGGGCGGCGGGGCATCCTCGCCGGGCTTCGTGGGCCACAGCAAGTTCAACATCACCCAGCGCAAATTCATCAAGGGTGACGGCGGCCTGCTGCGGATGGTCTGGATGCCCAAGAGCCTCAAGGAGGAAATCAAGGAACGTCTGATGAAACGCGGCGAAGAGCTCGGAGTTCCCGATCTGTACGACAAGATTGCGGACGAAACCGTGGGCATCACCGAGGAAGAAATCCTGCCGTGGCTCGAAGAAAAGGGCCATCCGGCGCTGTCCATGGATCCCATCATCAGAGGATAGCCGGAACGGAAGCAAAGGCGGCGGTCCGGCGGATCGCCGCCCTGCCATTCCATCGGTTTCGAACCGCCGGCGGTTTGGATCGGAAGCCGCCGCCGGCATCCGCAAACGGGAACACGCCAACCACGACAAGGAGACAGATATGGCATTAACCGGAATTCAGATTTTCAAACTCCTTCCCAAAACCAACTGCAAGGAGTGCGGTGTCCCCACATGCCTTGCCTTCGCCATGAACCTGGCCTCGGGCAAGGCCGAACTGGACGCCTGCCCGTACGTGTCCGACGAGGCCCGTGAGCAATTGGCCGAGGCTTCGGCGCCCCCCATCCGTCCCGTCGCCATCGGCAAGGGCGTGCGGGCCGCCACCACAGGCGGAGAGACGGTGCAGTACCGCCACGAAAAAACCTTCTACAATCCCACACTGCTGGGGGCCATGGTGGCCTCCGACCTCGCGGACGACGAACTGGATGCCAAGCTCAAAGCCTGGAACGCCATGCAGTACGAGCGCGTCGGGCTCAACTTGCGTCCGGAACTGGTGGCCCTGAAAGACGCCAACGGGGACGCGGCGGCGTTCGCGGCAAAAGCCAAAAAGATCGCCGAGACCTCCGAGTTCAACCTGGTGCTGATGACCGAGGACGAGGGCGTTATGAAGGCGGGCGTCGAAGCGGCCGGGTTCAAGCGCCCGCTGCTGTATGCCGCAACCGAGGCCAACGCCGATGCCTTCGGCCAGCTGGCCAAGGACAACGACCTGCCGCTGGCGATCAAGGTGGACGATCTGGAAAAGATCGCCCCCCTCACCGACAAGCTCACCGGCATGGGACTCAAGGATCTGGTCATCGACACCGGAGGCCGAGAGATCCAAAAGGCGCTGCAGGATTCCATCGCACTGCGCCGCTCGGCGCTCAAAGACCTCAACCGAGCGGTGGGATTTCCCACCATCACCTTCCCTTGCGAAATGGCGGACAATCTCGACACCGAGACCCTCATCGCGGCCATGCTGATCGCCAAATACGGCGGAATCGTCATCCTGAGCGACTTCGCCGGGGAAAGTCTTTTCCCGTTGCTGCTGGAGCGGCTGAACATCTATACCGATCCGCAGCGACCCATGACGGTCACCGAGGGGATTTACGAAATCAACAACCCCGACGAGAACGCACCGGTGCTGGTCACCACCAACTTCGCGCTGACCTACTTCATCGTTTCCGGGGAGATCGAGGCCAGTCGTGTGCCCAGCTACCTGCTCATCAAGGACTCCGAGGGACTTTCCGTGATGACGGCCTGGGCGGCGGGCAAGTTCGCCGGTGACGATGTGGGCATGTTCGTGAAAAAATGCGGCATCGCCGACAAGATCAAACACCAGGAATTGATCATTCCCGGCTATGCGGCCGCCATCGCCGGAGACGTGGAGGAGGAACTGCCCGGCTGGACCATCACCGTGGGTCCGCGAGAGGCGGCGCACATCTCCGGATTCCTCAAATCGAAGTAACGCAGGCCCGGGAGGGCGGCCGGATTCCGGCCGTCCTCATCCTTTTTCGGCGGCGACGGTTGCCTTTTTTCGACCCAAATAGTATGAAATTCCATTCCACTTGGGGGAGTTCAAACGGCGTCGCCCGCCGCAAACCGCAGACCTGCCACAGCTGAAAAGGGGGAAGGTATGATTCTTATCGGTGAGAGCCTGAACGTCATTTCCAAGAAAATCGGCCGCGCTTTCAAAGAGCGCGATCCCAAGCCCCTCCAGGAAGAGGCTCTGGAGCAGAAAAAGCTCGGGATGGACTACATCGACATCAACCTTGGTCCGGCCAAAAAGGACGGCCACGAACTGATGCCGTGGGTCATACAGACCGTTCAGGAGGTGGTGGACGACATTCCGCTTGCGCTGGACACCTCCAACATCGACGCTATCGAGGCCGGACTGAAGGTCATCAAGGAGGTTCCGGGAAAATCGCACCTGATCAACTCCATCATGTGCCGCCCCGAACGCTACGAGAAGATGGTTCCCATTGCGGCCGAGTACGGTGCCGATTTCATCGCCCTGATGTGGGGTCCCGAGGGGCTGCCCCGCGACGAGAACGAGCGGGCCGCCCTTTGTGTGGAACTGCTCTACTTTGCCAACGAGGCCGGAATCCCCAACGAGAAGATCTGGGTGGACGGCATCGTGACGCCGGTGAACATCCAGCAGCCGCAGCTCATGAGCCTGATGGAGTTCCAGAAAATGCTGCAGGACATCGCACCGGGGGCCAAGAGCACCTGTGGCTTGTCCAACATCTCCAACGGCCCGCCCAACCATTTGCGTCCCATCCTGAACCAGACCTACATGGTGATGCTCGACAAGTGCGGAATGTACTCGGTCATTTCCGACCCGCTGGACGAAAAGCTCACCGCCATCGCCAAGGGCGAGCGGCAGGATATCGTGGACCTGATCCACGGCATGCTCGACGGCAATGAGCCGGATATGGACAGTCTTTCCGACGAGTTGCGGGAATACGCAAAGACAGTGAATGTCATTCTCGGCAATTCGCTGTATTCCGACTCCTGGCTGGAGGTCTGAAGCCGCGGCCGTTGAAACCACTGACGGCAGATGACGAAAACCCCGCCGGAAGGCGGGGTTTTTCTTTTTGGCGGATGCGTGAATGTCATCCCCACGGGTCCCTCGTCCTTTCCGTCCACGCAAAAAAAATGTCGGCGCTGGATTGACGCTGGATACCGGACCGGTTACCGTAGAAGTGGTTTCAAAACCTCCCCTCACGCCCAGTCTCGGCGTTGGGGCAAGGCGCTGAATCCTCGAAATACGCTATGTATTCCTCCGGTTAAGCGCCTCACCCCGTCTTGACCTTGAACCCGATTGAAGGTTTTGAAACCACTTCTATGCAAACAGGTTCGAGTGTGTGTTTTCCCGCGAACCCGAGGAGGCCGCCATGATGCATCGTTGGTTATTGTTTTCTCTCTTGCTGGTTCTGATCGCAGCCGTTTCCCCGCAGGCTGGAGCCGGCGAGCCAAATGTATTCGAACTCACCGACGGCACCACGGTGATCGGCAGCGTGACGGACTACAGTAACGGGGTCTACACCGTGACTTCCCCTTCGCTGGGAACGATCCGTATCCCCGAATCGGAAATCCTCGTGATGCGGAAAAAAGGCGGTGCGAGCGCCGTCCAACAGGGACCGTCCGCGGTGGACATCCAGGCCCTGCAGCAGTTGATACTGGCCGATCCCCAATTCAGCCGGTCCCTCTCCGTGCTGCAGGAGGATGCATCGGTGCAGCAGATGTTGGAAGATCCAGAATTCCGGAAGGCTCTGGAATCCGGAGACTACCAGGCCCTGATGAACACACCGCAATTCCAGCAGCTCCTCAACCACCCGGAAATCCAGAAAATGATGCGCGATATTTTTCGACAGATGCAGTAGCCACCTTCAGGTTGCCCGACCGCTTTCTGCAAAACCCATTTTACGGCTCCACGGGGAGCCCGCTATCCCGCCATCGGCCCCATCCATCCACCAGATGGTACACCCGGTTATACCCCATTTCCTTTAGCTTTTCCGCCAGATGCCGGGCCAGGGGACATCCGGGTCCGTCGCAGTAGGTGATGATCAAACGGTCGGGTTCGACTGCGGTGAAAAAGGACTCGAACATTTCATCGAACCGCGCATCGGGCAGATTGACGGCACCTTGTATATGGCCCTTCTGAAAGGATGCCTCCGGGCGGGCATCCACAAACAGGGCCGTGCCGTTCTTGTGGTGCAGCGCGGCCGCATCCACCCCGATGGACGGTATTCCATCGCCACCGGCTCCCGCCGTATCGGTCGGTGCGTTTTCCGGCTGCCACCCGAACAGGGAAACCCCTTTCGGGCGTAGCGTGTTGAAGGTGATGCCCACACAGACGCTCAACGCCACCAGCAAAGTCGCTCTCCAGACCGTTTGGAGCATTTCTTCCCGTTGGATCATCGAAAACTCTCCGCTTTCTGCATTTTTTTGTCGCATAGAATAATCGGTTTCCTTCCGCGATGCAACGCCCGTTACGCCTTGCAAATACAGGTCGCCTTTGGTACCCATAACAATAAGAACTACCCGAAAAAGCACGCGTTGTACCACCATCTTTAACACCTCTCGGAGGCCCGATTGACGATCAAATCCAAGGCCCTGGAAGTGAATCTGGCCAGCACGCGGGTCGACGTCGACATCGATCCCCGATATTCGGTGCTGCAGGACGTTTTCTCCCGGTATTTCGGACTGCTGGAAGGTCTGAACACCTTCCTGATGGAACTGTCCCATCCCTATCGGAACTGGCGCTTCATCGTGGATGAAGCGCGAGGCTACGCGCTGGACTATTTTCATCTCCTTCAGAAGCATTCCAGTGGCGGAGAGGCGGCAGCACTCCTGCTGGGGGTGTTTTTCGACGCCATCGAAGCCAAGACCGCAGAGGATGTCCGGGTTGATGCCGTGGACAACTTGATGCTCTACCTGATGAAGATCGCACGGGAAGCCGGACCGGGGATGGACAAGTTCGTCCCTGCGCTGGAGGCGGCCCTGGATCGGATCCACGACTGCGACGACGCCACGTTTTTTTTCTTTGTGAAGGGGTACTATTCACTCAAACGACTATCCGCAATCCTCCTGGAAACGGCGGGCGGATCCGAACTGCGATGGACACCCGTCAACCGCCTCCTGCATCGGCATCTGCACACGACCTATCGATACTGGCAGCAGCAGGATGACCCCGCGACGTGGTTTCTACATGCGGTGGACAAAGAGAATCCGCGCCCAGCGCCGCCCGCAGCGATTTTTCGAGACATCTCCCATGCCGCAGTGGCGAAGATGCTTCATCGCTTGACCGCGGTGGGTGACGAAGCCGCGGCGGACGATGCGGAACAGACCCGTGCCCTGGTGAAGCTCCCCGGTTTTGGCGATTTCATGGAGGCATACCGGTGCATGCCGCAAGCTCTCTTCGATGCGGGAGACACCGCCAGCACCGGAAATTTCTGGAAGGCGATCTTCCTTTTCCACACCATGAACATCGTGGGGCTTGCGACCATTCACGAAGAAACGCTGCGGGACATCAACCGCACGCTCGGATGGCTCATCGAGCACGAATCCTCCCGCAATGTCAATCTGCTGCTGGATAGGACCTTTTCCATCCTCAAGGTCTGCATCGAAGCATTTCCCACCACGGCCCTCAACTGTGTACTGAACATGGGAAAGGGGGTCTATAAAACCGGCGATCTGGATCTCATCGACTTTTTCATCGACTCCGTCGTGGATTTGGGATTTCAGGCGCCCCGCATCGGCGGCGTCGGGGACGACTGGCAGATACAGGTCAATCCCGCCCACATTCAAAACATCCGCACCTGGATGCAGATCATCGAACTCAACCCCAAGCGCTCCACGCGACTGTTGTCTTGCCTGATCATCCATCTGTCCCTTTGCGGAGTTTTCATCAAGGACACCGACCTCTTCCCCCGTGACATCACGCGGATGCTCAACAGCGACATCGGACCGGTGTTCAACTTGGCCAAACAGCTGGCGCGCCTGTTTCCCGTTTATTTCAACGACATTGGAGCCGAAGGGAAACTGCGCGACATCTCCACCGAGCTCGACGAGAGCACCCATCGTCGAGACATCCTCATCCATTTTCTCCGCAAGCAGAGTCATGTGGAAAGCAGCAATCTGATCGTCGGGTTCATGGAGGCGGTTCTTCGATTCTGGGCGAAAAAGGACAAAACCGTCTTGCAGCCCTTCGTGCCTCCGGACATATACGAGCGGATCGATGAGGCCGGCCTGTACATCGACGGTGTCCACCGTATCATGCGCCATTTGAGCGTACAGGGTGTTTCCCTGCCCGCGGATTTCCTCGAGTTGGAGGGGCCCAACCTGCAAGAGCAGATCGCATCGGCCCCCGGAGTCGATGACGTGGACCGGCGCCGGGTGACGTTGATCGCCGAATTCTACAAGCTGCTGAGCCAGAAGTACCGGCTCGACAGCCGGTCCATACGCACGCAGGTGGAAGCGCTGCAGGCCGAGGGCTTCCCGGACCTGGAATGCCTGCATCGGGCCCTGGCCGCGGAAGACCCCAAAAAGAAGATCTCCCTTCTGATGGATGCACTTCAGGACCTGAAGAAGCTCATCCTTTCCGACACCCGTTACGAAATTCGGGAGGACATTTACAAAAAGCGCCATTTCACCGTGGACATTCCGTCCATGTACGGCAGCTATCACGAGATGAAGTTCGACGCGTTGGGGTTGAAGTTCCGCATCGAGTCCATGCTCAACGTGCTGTTCGAAAACCTGGTCGCCGACATCGATCTGAACTTGATCACCAAGGCCACGTTTTTCCAGATCAACGATCTATTGAAGATTTTCATCCGGGCGTTGAAGCTGGAGAGCATCTCTTCGATGGAAATCGAGCGGCAACTGGAGCTGCTCAACCACGCCTTGCAGGTAAAAGGCCTGACATTTACGCAGTACCTGGACATCTTCAAGGGATTTGCCCAGTGCGTGAAGAATATCATCAGCGACTACTTCAACAACATCCATGGCACCAATATCACTCGGATCCTTTCCCAGATTCCTCCGGAGCAGATTCTTCCCAAATTCTTGCCCAAGAACCAAGACAGCGACCCCGAAGGGCTGGTCCACCGGATTTCGGAAATCTTCATTCGAGACTGTCTGGCGCTTTCGCTCGGGTTGCAGCAGTTGGACCTGCTGCTGAGCCGCGTTCTCAGCACGTTGTTTCACCAGTCCAATCGGCTGCCCGCCGACAAGCTGCGTAAGCTGCTGCTCTACGATCCGAAACGGGTCATCACGCCCATCGACTCCGAAGATCCCTTGGTATCCAGCCTGATCTACCTGGGCAACAAGGGCTACAACCTTCTCCAGCTTCAGCGGTTCGGGGCTCCCGTTCCGCCCGGCTTCATCATCACCACCGAAGCCTTCCGCTGGCGCGTGCTGATCAACAGCTACCAGCCCGCCGAACAAAACTTCAAAGAGCAGGTGGTTCGGGAAATCGCGGCCCTGGAGCATCGCACGGGGCTGCGTTTCGGAGATCTCGACAACCCCCTGCTGCTCTCGGTGCGAAGCGGTGCGGCCAT
>JAJDOA010000360.1 GCA_022340405.1 Desulfobacteraceae bacterium
CTTGCTTTTCGTAGGGGCGGGGTTGATCCCCGCCCGTTCGGGGTAGGTGATCCCATCAGCGGGAGGGGATAAACCCCTCCCCTACGGTTCAAGCGAAAAGCATGCTGGAAACGGAACAGAATTCTGACAATCGCTATAAACTTCTCACCCTCTCAACTTCTTGCAGTAAGAGGCATCCGACATCGGCAACGCAAGGTCCGGGGCCACTCTGCTTCGCCGAAACGGGAGGGGATAAACCCCTCCCATAGAGGCCATACCCGATACGCTCGGGTCAGTTCACCGTCCGACCAAACGACCGGCACCCCGGCCAATCTCTGACATCGGACATCTGACATTCGACATCGGGCTGTCCCTGCTTACTTCGCCTTCCTCCTTACGTCGCCAGTTTGGAAAAATCGGCAATCGTGGCAAACAGCTCTGAAATGCCGCCCAGCAGGGAAAGCCGGTTTTTCCGGATGCGTTCATCTTCCGCCATGACCAGTACGTCCTCGAAGAAAGCATCCACGGCGGGACGAAGGGAAGCGATCTCCCGAAGCGCTTTCTCGAAGTCTCCCGCCTTCAGCTCTTTGGCGACGACCTTGGAGACCCTCTGATAGGTTTTGAACAGTTTCGATTCGGAGGGATCTTCGAAAAGCTTCGGGTCGACTTTTCCGATATCGGCGGCATCGGCCTTTCGGATGATGTTGACCACCCGCTTGAAAGCCGTCGCGAGAGATTCGAAGTCGTCCGCCTTTTTGAGATTTTCCAGCGCCGCGGCCCGCTGCCAGACATCGGGGATGCAATCGAAGGAGACATCTACGACGGCTGCGACCACGTCCTTGGAATGCCCCGCGTCGATCAGCATGTTCGTCACACGCCCCCTGAGAAACGCTGCGACTTGCTGCACGGTCTCTTGGGGCTCCTTGTCGCTTTTTTCGGAAAACAGCGAAACGCTTTTTTCAATGAGCTCCCTGAGGGAAAGAGAAAATCGCTTCTCGAGCATGATCTGGACGATCCCGATTCCCTGTCGTCTGAGGGCATAGGGGTCCGATGCACCGGTTGGGATCAGACCGACGCTGAAACAGCCGCAGATGGAATCCAGCTTGTCGGATATCGCCAGAACCGCGCCGACCGTCGTTTCGGGCAACGCTCCTCCGGAGTAAACCGGACGGTAGTGTTCCTCGATGGCAGCAGCCACATCCGGCGCTTCACCGGAAACCTTGGCATAGATCCTTCCCATGACCCCCTGTAGCTTCGGAAACTCCCCGACGACCTGGCTCACCAAATCCGCCTTGCAAAGGTACGCGGCGCGAGAGACCATCTTTTTCAGCTTCTGCCCGGCCTTTAGTTTAACGGCGATGCGTTCGGCCAGGTTCTGGACACGAAGGACTTTCTCGTGCATGGAGCCGAGTTTTGCCTGGAACAAAACGCCCTTGAGCTTCTCCACACGACGGTCGGAGGATTCCTGAAGGTCGCTGTGGTAGAAAAACTGGGCGTCTTTCAGCCGCGCGCGAATCACCCGCTGGTGTCCCTTGGCGACCAGCTTCATGTCGCGGGCGCGGGTATTGTTCACCGCAATGAAGCACGGCATCAGCTTCCCCTTGCCATCCACCACCGCAAAGTATTTCTGGTGCTCCCGCATGGCGGTAATGAGGATCTCTTCGGGCAGTTCCAGGAAGACATCATCGAACCGCGCACCGGTCGGAAAGGGGTATTCCACCAGGTTGGTGTTGATATCCATCAACTCTTCGTCGGCCAGCACCCTGCCGCCGAGCTTCTTGGCGGTCTTTTCCACTTCCTTTCGGACGATCTTTTTCCTCTCCTCGACATCGGCAAGCACCCGGACCTTTCGCAGGGCCGGAAGATAATCGTCCGGCGAACCGATTCGAATCCGGCCTCCGTCCATGAAAAAGTGGCCTCGGGTGTAACGGCCGCTTTTCATGTTCTCCATCGAAAAGGAAACGGGTTTTTCACCCAGAAGTGCGAGTACGTAGTGCGCCGGCCGGGCGAAAAACATCTTGAAGTTCGACCAGCGCATCGTTTTGGGAAACGGAATGGATTCGACGACCCCCGGGAGGATTTCGCCCAACAGCCGCCGGGTGGCCTGGCCGCGTTCGGTTACGCGGGCCACGAGATAGGCGCCCTTGTCAGTCTGCTTGGTCTGCAGTTTGTCGAGAGAAAGCCCCACCTTCTCGGCAAATTTCTTGGCCGCGACGGTGGGTTTTCCTTTCTCGTCAAAGGCGACTTTTGCGGGAGGACCGACGACTTCGGCGGAAAGGGACTTCTGACGAGGTGCAACCGCCTCCACCGCAACGGCAAGCCGCCGTGGTGTTCCATAGGTCCGTGTCCGACCGTGCTCGATTCGCGCCTTGTCCAACTGCTGCAACAGATTCTCCGAAAAGGCCTGCAGTGCCGGTTGGATGTAGCCTGCGGGGATCTCTTCAGAGCCGATTTCAACCAGTAAGGTATCCATTTTCACCTCAAACGTGCGTGTGGGGTTTGAAGACTCCCCGCCGCCCCCGTGCCGGGGACTTCCGCTTCGCTCCAACAAGCGGCGGGGAATGCGATCGCTACCGCCGGTTCGGGTTTCACTTCGTATTCTTGAGCAGCGGATATCCCATCTCTTCTCTCTGCTTCAAGTATGCCTCCGCGCAACCTCTTGCCAGATTTCGAATCCGGGCGATGTAGCCGGTCCGCTCGGTCACACTGATGGCGCCCCTGGCGTCGAGAAGATTGAATGTGTGAGAGCACTTCAGGCAATACTCGTATGCGGGCAGCACCAGGGGTTCTTCGAGCATCCGCTTGGATTCGGCCTCGAACTTGTTGAAAAGGTCTAAAAGCATTTCCACATCGGCCTTTTCGAAATTGTAGGTCGACTGCTCGACCTCCTGCCGATGATGGACATCGCCGTAGGTGACATCTGCATTCCATTTCAAATCGTAGACATTGTCGACGCCCTGGAGATACATGGCGATTCGCTCCAGTCCGTAGGTGAGTTCCACGGAGATGGGCTGCAGCTCGACACTTCCACACATCTGAAAATAGGTAAATTGCGTAATCTCCA
>JAJDOA010000290.1 GCA_022340405.1 Desulfobacteraceae bacterium
ACCGGAGCACCACAAACCTATTTTTGTGTGGTTGTCCCTTTATGCAAGAAGGCCTATGGAAGCAGCAGCATTGATGAAGAAAGATTTCATTGATGATGTGTTTGTGGTCCGCAGGGCCTTCAGCGGGGGTAAACTGGTGAACCGAACCAAGACAAAAAAGATGGTTCATCTACCTTTGTTGGATGAGTTTGTCCCTTACATTGATTACCTGCGAATGCAAGAGTGGTGGCTACAATCACCATATTTTTTCGTCCAGCGGGATGGTCAGTATGAGGATAAACGCTATACGAGAGGGATACTGCAACTACTGTGGAAGAAAGCATGTATGAAGACGGGAGAGAATATCAGCATGTATGCCGGTACCAAGCATTCATCCGTTACGGACATGCTCAACCGTGGTATACATAAGCAGGACATCGCTCTTGCTTTGGGGTGTGATATAAAGACTGTCGACTATTACGCTCATGCGGAAGTAGCAACCAGGAAAGCAATCTTCCTTCGTCGGAGCGATGCGGTTACGATGCGAGTGCACCAGGATAAAAGATAGTGGTTGCAGGGGGTTGGAAGGGTGTGGTAAAAGCACCCTGTTTTCGCAACGCGATTCCCCAAGACGAACCCGTTCCTGAATCTCCGTTTCTCCTTGTGGAAAAGAGGCTGGTCATGATCTTGATCATCGATTTCGGTTCGCAGTACAATCAACTCATCGCGCGCCGCGTGAGAGAATGCCAGGTGTATTGCCAGATAGCCCCCCCCTCCATCTCAGAGGATGAAATCCGCAGACTGGAACCGGAAGGCATCATTCTCTCCGGCGGACCTTCCAGTATCTATGAAAAGAACAGCCCCAAAGCCGACAAAGCCCTGCTCGCCCTCGGGGTGCCCATCCTCGGCATCTGCTACGGAATACAGTTTATGGTTCACGAACTCGGCGGCAAGGTGAAACGCTCGAAAAAGCGAGAGTACGGTTTCGCCGAATTGAACATCGAAGATGCTTCCGGACTGCTGAAGGGCGTGCCTTCTCCCACCCCATGCTGGATGAGCCACGGTGATTCCATTGCGGCCCTTCCCCCCGCCTTTCGATGCGAGGCTTCCACGGATAACACCCCCATCGCAGTCGCGTCGGACCCCAATCGGCGGCTTTTCGGGGTGCAGTTCCATCCGGAGGTGGAGCATACTCCTGCCGGAAAGATCATAATCCGCAATTTTTTGTTCCAAATCTGCGGATGCCGCAAATCGTGGACCATGAAGTCTTTTGCCAAAGAGACGGAGGAGGAAATTCGCAGGAGTACCGATGGGCAAAAGGTTGTGCTGGGGCTGAGCGGAGGGGTGGATTCCTCCGTAACGGCAGTCCTCATCCACAAGGCCATCGGCAAACGACTCACCTGCATCCTGGTGGACAACGGATTGCTACGGAAGGACGAAGCCGATCAACTCAAGCAGACCCTGAGAAAGCACCTCCACCTCAACATCCGCTTCGTCAGCGCCCGAAACCGCTTCCTCTCCGCCCTGAAAGGCGTCACCGACCCGGAAAAAAAGAGAAAAATCATCGGAAAAATCTTTATCGAAGTTTTCGAAGCCGAGGCCAAAAAGATCCGAGGGGCCCGCTTTCTCGCCCAGGGCACTTTGTATCCGGATATCATTGAATCCGTGTCGGCGTTCGGCGGTCCGACGTCCGTCATCAAATCCCATCACAATGTCGGCGGTCTCCCCAAACGGCTGAAGCTTCATCTCCTGGAACCGCTGAAATATCTGTTCAAGGACGAAGTGCGCCGTCTGGGAAAGGAACTCGGCCTGCCCGAGGGAATGATCTGGCGCCAACCTTTTCCCGGCCCAGGGCTTGCCATCCGCATCATCGGAGAAGTCACCCGGAAGCGCCTTGGTATTCTTCGTGAAGTCGACGCCGTTCTTCAGGATGAAATCCGTTCGGCCGGCTACTACCGTAAACTGTGGCAGTCCTTTGCCGTTTTGCTTCCCCTGCGAAGTGTCGGCGTGATGGGAGATCAGAGAACCTACGAGCACATCGTCGCCGTGCGAGCGGTCACCAGCAGGGATGCGATGACCGCGGACTGGGCGAGGCTCCCCCACAAACTTCTCGCCAAGATTTCGAATCGTATCATCAACGAGGTCGACGGGGTCAATCGCGTGGTCTACGATATCAGCTCCAAACCCCCCAGCACCATCGAATGGGAATAGGCATTGATGAGTGATCCAGACGATACCCGGTTTCGAATGCGTCCGAACGACGAAGATGACGAGAGCCTTTTGCAAGAGGAGTTTTCCAGCGATCGGATCGAAAAACTCGGCCAGCGCATAACCCTCGTTTCGATCCTGTTGCCTCTGCTCCTCGTTGCCGTTACGTTTCTGATCTATTTGGATTTGAACAAACGGGTAGCCCTTTTCCAGAGCAGCGGGACCACGGAGGTCAAGGCTCTTGCCGAAAACGTCGGGCTGCAGGTCGAATCCTTGATGCGGAGTCAGAAAGAATTGGCAGAGGGGCAAAAAGCACTGGCGGAAACGCAGAGCACCCTTCAGAAGAAAACGGAGCAGTTGCGTGCCGAACTGGACAAAGCAACTGCGGATCGCGCCGAGGTCCAAAAGCTGTTGCAGGGTGCCGAATCCCGTCTACGGGAGGAAGCGACGCGACAAATCGCCTCCAAGCCGGACCGGAAAGAGTTCGAAAAAGAGATGACCGGTGTAAAGAACGCCGTGGCCGCAGTGAAGGAGCGGATCCAGCAATTGGGAGACGAATTGAAATCGGCCAGATCCGAGATGGAAAAGGAGCATGTGCTCATGAACGGTTCCATCTCGGATATCAATGACCTGTTGACGGATATCACCCGCGTCACGGAAAAAATGGAGGCCCGAATCAGCACCGTGGAAGAGGCGCTAAAAACGACCTTGACGCAACTGCCCGCCGACACCGTCCGAACCGAAGACTTGAAGCAGGCGCTGCAGGAGGAAAAAGAAATCTACCGGCAGATGCTCAGCCTGATCACCCGCAACCTCGAGGGCAGGATGGAATCCCTGCGCCAGGAACTCGAGGAGATCAAGCACCGGTCGGCGTCTTCGTCTTCCGCGCCCCCGCCCGTTCCCTGGGCAGGCAAGGCTGCACCTGCAACCCCAACGCCTACCCTTCCCCCTCTTCCAGACTCCAGTACGATATTGGAGCAGAGCATCGATTAGAGCATTTTAGCGGTTTGTCAGTAACCCGTTCCGTTTACAGCATGATTTTGATTCGAACCGTAGGGGAGGGGTTTATCCCCTCCCGCCGGAGCGTCACGGGCATTGCAATGTGGGCGGGGATAAACCCCGCCCCTACGAATGGCAAAGAAAAGGCCTTTCCAATCGGAACAGTTTGTGGGCAAAAATGCTTTAGAAGAAGGGTGTTCCGATGAAAATGGCCTATCTCAATCCCCCTTTCGCAACCGTTGCTCGATTCGCAGGATGTCCTCCGGGAGATCCACTTCTGGAGAATCGAATTCGGTGACCACGACCGCAATGGAATGTCCCTGCTCCAGGGCTCTAAGCTGTTCCAGCTTTTCGATCTGCTCCAGTCTTCCGGTAGGCCAACTCCGAAAACGCTGCAGAAAACGGTTTGTGTAGGCATAAAAGCCGAGGTGTTTGAAGGTGTCGAAGTCCGTCTCGTGCTCCCGCGCGCATGGGATGGGTGACCGGGAAAAATACAGGGCGCGCCCGTTCTCGGCAAAGACGACCTTGACGTCCTTGGGATTGGTGATCTCGGAACGATCGACGATGCGGTAGGCAAGCGTGCTCATCTCGACCTCTTCCTCGCCCGCTTTGAGAGGGGCCAACAACTGCTCCAGACACCGCGGGTTCATCAATGGCTGATCGCCCTGAACGTTGATGACGATGTCCTCGTCGTCCAGTTGCAGTTTTTCCGCAGCCTCCGCCACACGATCGGTTCCCGACCGGTTTCGTTCCGACGTCATGACGGCCCTTCCCCCGAAGGTCGACACGGCATCGGCGATTCGTCGGTCGTCCGTGGCCACGTAAACCGCAGCAACCGCAGGGGCAGAGGCCGCCCGCTCCGCCACATGCTGTATCATGGGAAGACCGCCGATGCGGGCCAGCGGCTTGCCTTCGAAGCGGCTGGAACCGAAACGCGAAGGGATGATGGCGACGATGTTCTTTGGACTGGGAAGCGTCATGCAAAACCTCTGGAAAACACACCATCGAGGTTTCCGTTCGACGGCACTATCGATTGTCGGAATTCGGTTCCGTAACGGTTGACCATCGGAATGTTATGCCGTAATAAGCAGCGGATATCGTACCTTTCACGGACCCTTTCGGAACGGGCCTGCATGAACAAGGAATTGCTGCAACAAATATTGAGTGAGGTCGCCGGCGGCCGACGGAGCGTCGAAGAGGCGATGCGGGATTTGACCCACCTGCCTTTCGAAAACATCGGATACGCCCATATAGATCATCATCGTTCGATCCGCAAGGGGTTTCCAGAAGTACTCTTCGGAGAGAACAAGACCGCCGAGCAGATCCTGGGGATCATGGAAAGAATGGTGGGCCAGGAAAACACCGTCCTGGTGACCCGCGTCGATCCGGACAAGGCGGACCATCTGGTTTCCCGGATGCCGGGCCTGGTGTACGACCCGGAGGCGAGAATGCTCGTCTGGCGGAAAAGGGAGATCCCCGTTTGCGGAAGGGGCACCATCCTTGTGGTGACCGCGGGCACATCGGACATACCCGTTGCCGCGGAGGCCAGACTGACCGCGGAAGTCATGGGCAATCGTGTTGAAACGATTTTCGATGTCGGCGTAGCCGGGATTCACCGATTGATGGCGCATCGCGAGCGCATCGATAGCGCCGCCGTTCTAGTGGTGGCCGCTGGCATGGAAGGTGCGCTTCCCAGTGTGGTGGCTGGAATGACCTCCCGACCCGTCATCGCCGTTCCCACCAGTATCGGCTACGGTGCCAACTTCGGCGGCCTGACCGCTCTGCTGGCCATGTTGAACTCCTGCAGTTCCAACGTGGCCGTGGTAAACATCGACAACGGCTTCGGCGCCGGCTACATGGCGGCCATCATCAACCGGGAATGAAGGCGGAAGACGCCGCCATTCCGGCGCGAACGGGCCCTATTCCCTCCCGGATCCCTCTCCTGGATCCAAAGATTATCCTGATATCGTGATAGGTAGCATTCCCCAAAAGTTGTTCCGATTGGAGCGACGTTTTTCTTGTTTTTCGTAGCGGGGTTATCCCCGCCCGTATGTTGCGGGGTCCCCGAGACGCTGCAACGGGAGGGGATAAACCCCTCCCCTACCTTTCCATAGCAGCGCATAGCGGAAACGGAATAGAATTCTGACAACGGCGACAGAAGGTGGTCCCTGCGGCAATTCCCTATCGTTTCCATCCGCCCAGCAGGTGCATGTGCAAGTGGAAAATGACCTGCCCTCCGCCCCTTTCCACATTGTAGAGGAGTTTGTATCCGGACCGGTCAACCTTTTCCATGCGGGCCATCTCTCGGCCGACCCATATGGCCTCGGACAGGATCTCACGGTCTTCCTCCCCCACATCATTGATGCTGCGAATATGGCGGCGGGGGACAATCAGCAGATGCACCGGGGCATGGGGATGAATATCCCGGAAAACGACAAGATTTTCGTTTTCGAAAAGAAATACGGTGTCGGTTTTTCCTTGCACAATGTTGCAGAAGATGCAGTCCGATCTCGCTTCACTCATCCTGCCTCCTTTTTCGAAAAATGGCGATTGCCATTCATAAATCCCTTCGGGAATGGTCATATTTTTGCTTTTCGTAGGGGCGGGGTTGATCCCCGCCCGTCTCGGCGTACCGCGACACCGCAAGCGGGAGGGGATAAACCCCTCCCCTACCTTTCAAACCAAAAACTTCCCGAAATAGAAAGGAATTCTGGCAATCACTATACAGGCAAAGAATCAGTAGTGGAATCTTGGACGCCGTGGATATCCCTCCAGTGTCCTCCAGGTGTAACCTTTCGTCATTCCCTCAGGCGTGGAGCTGAAACTCGGCGTCAGCCCAGGGGCCGCGGAAAGTGGGCGCATTCAGCACGGCTTTCAGTTCCCGCAAAAAGGTGGATCGGGGAATTTCCCTGGCACCGAGACGCTTGAGGTGCTCGGAGGTAACTTGGCAGTCGATCAGCCGACATCCTTTGCGGTGAAGTCCGCGCACCAGATGAACAAATGCAACCTTGGAGGCGTCCCTTATCCGGGCGAACATGGATTCGCCGAAAAAGCAGTGCCCCAGGCAGACCCCGTACAGGCCTCCGGCAAGCTCCGACCCCCGCCATGCCTCCACGGAGTGTGCGTACCCCTCTGCGTGAAGCTTTCGGTACGCGCCGATCATTTCCTCAACAATCCAGGTGCCGGGACCCTGCGCTCGCGGTGCGTCGGCACAGTGCCGTATCACGGCATCGAAATCCCGGTCCACGGTTACCTCGAAACGGCTCTGCCGCATCGTGCGCTGCAGCCGCCGGGAAATGTGCAACTCCGAGGGGTATAGGACCAAGCGGGGGTCCGGAGACCACCACAGAATCGGCTCGCCCCTGGAATACCAGGGGAAAATCCCCATGGCGTAGGCGGTCAGAAGTCTCTCGGTGTGCAAATCTCCGCCAACGGCCAGAAGGC
Source organism: Desulfobacteraceae bacterium (assembly GCA_022340405.1). GTDB lineage: Bacteria > Desulfobacterota > Desulfobacteria > Desulfobacterales > JAJDOA01 > JAJDOA01. The sequence goes on from JAJDOA010000290.1 coordinate 6,631, forward strand.
CGCTGTCGGATGCCAGATGGGGCGGGGGAAACCCGACCGGGTCGGAGAGAAGAAATACCGGCATGAATCAATTCTGCTCGGCTTCGGGTAGCCGATTATTCCACAGGGGCGGCCGCTTTTTCAACGGATGATCGTGTCCGGTGATCGGCATACGAAAAGGTCAACCGATCCTCCTCGCAGTCCACGTAGACCGCACCTCCCTTTTCCAATCGGCCGAAGAGAATTTCGTCGGTGAGAGCGTCTTTGATTTCGGTCTGCATGAGCCGCCCGAGGGGCCGGGCACCATAGCGGGGATCGTGGCCCTTGCGAGCCAGCCAGGTGCGCGCCTCCGGAGAGATCTGAAGGGTTACCCGTTTGCCGGAAAGCTGTACGTTCAGTTCGCCGACGAATTTGTCGACGATCCGTTCCATGATCTCCGGTGTGAGGGAGTTGAAGGTGATGATGCCGTCGAGGCGGTTGCGAAACTCCGGGCTGAAGGTCTTTTCGATGGCCATCTTCCCCTTGGCCTTGGTGTCGTCCTCCTTGGACCCACCAAATCCAATGGTATTGGCGCTCATCTCCCGGGCACCGGCATTGGAGGTCATCATGAGAATCACGTTTCGAAAATCGGCTTTCCGACCGTTGTTGTCGGTGAGGGTGGCGTGGTCCATCACCTGAAGCAGAATGTTGAACAGATCCGGATGAGCTTTTTCGATCTCATCCAGCAACAGGACGCAATGCGGATTTTTCCGGATACCGTCTGTGAGCAGTCCTCCCTGATCGAAGCCGATGTAACCCGGAGGAGCGCCGATCAGCCGGGCGACGGCATGCTTTTCCATGTACTCGCTCATGTCGTACCGCATAAACTCGATGCCGAGCAGGGCCGCTACCTGCCGCGCCACCTCGGTCTTGCCCACTCCGGTCGGACCGGTGAACAGGAAGGAGCCAACCGGGTGCTCCGGTGCGCCCAAGCCGGCCCGGGACCGTTTGATGGAGGTAGCCAGTGACCGAATCGCTTCCTCTTGCCCGAATACCACCGTCTTCAACTGCTGTTCCAAGTTCTCTAGCTTGTCCTTGTCGGATGTGGTCACTTTGATATCCGGGATTTTGGCCATCTGGGCCACGATTTTTTCGACATCCGCCGGATGGATCTTCTTTCGCCGGCCGCCTCCGTGCAACCGCAGGAATGCGCCGGTCTCGTCGATCACGTCGATGGCTTTGTCCGGCAGGTAGCGGTCGTTGAGGTACTTGGCCGACAGATCCACGGCGGCCTTCAGGGCCGTGTCTGTGTAGGCAATGCCGTGGTGTTCCTCGTACCGGGTGCGCAATCCCTTGAGGATCTTGACCGCTTCGTCGAGGGGAGGCTCGGAGATCTCGATTTTTTCGAATCGCCGGGACAACGCCCGGTCCTTGGTAAAGTGATTCTTGTACTCCTCGTAGGTGGTGGAGCCGATGCAGCGCAGTTCACCTGACGTGAGTACAGGCTTCAAGATGTTGGACGCATCCATGGACCCACTGCTGGTGGCACCCGCACCGACAATGGTGTGAATTTCATCGATGAAAAGAATGGCTTTGGGTTTTTGGATCAAGGCCGCCAGCACCTGCTTCAGGCGCTGCTCGAAATCTCCACGGAACTTGGTGCCGGCCAGAAGGGAACCCAGATCCAGAGCGTAGATTTCGATGCCGTCGAGCAGCTCGGGGACCTGGTCATCGGCGATCCGCTGCGCCAAACCCTCGGCCATCGCTGTCTTTCCCACACCGGGATCCCCCACGAAAACCGGATTGTTTTTCCTTCGGCGGCACAGCACCTGCATGGTGCGGTTCAACTCCAACGCCCGACCGATGAGCGGGTCCAACTTTCCCTCCCGGGCACGCTGTACCAGTTCGGTGGTGAACGCCTCCAGCGGGTCGCTCTGCTCCTTTTTTTCTTCCTTGTCGGTTTTGGCGAACCCGCCGGCCCCTCTCTTCAAGGGAACCTTGGAAATGTTATGGGAGATGTAGTTGAGCACATCCAGTCTCGTGATGCCTTCCGAACTGAGAAAGTATTGGGCGTGGGAGTTCTTTTCCTGGAAAATGGAGGCCAGAATATCTCCGACGGCCACCTCCTGCTTTTCGGCGGATCGCGCATGATTCACGGCTCTTTGAATCACCCGCTGAAAGCCGATGGTTTGCTGCAGCACGTAGTCGTTGTTTTCCGGAACGCTTTCAATCCTTTCTTCGAAAAAAGTCTCCAGCGACTGCTTGAGCGTATCGACACTCCCACCGCAGTTGTCGATGATGTCCACGCCGGTCTCGTCGTGGAGAATTGCGAAAAGCACGTGTTCAATGCTGACATATTCATGACGCCGCTTCTTTGCCTCTCGAACGGCAAATCCCAGCGTGGCGCTCAGTTCCTTGCTGATCATGGCGTGTCTATCTCCATACTGCATCTCAAGGGAAACCCGTTTTCACCGGCCGCTGCATGGACGGCGGAAACCTTGGTCTCCGCGATTTCGAAAGGATAGAGGCCGCAGAGCCCAATACCATCGTGATGAACGTTGAGCATGATGCGGACGGCCTCTTCGATGCTCTTGGCAAAGAGGGAGACGAGCACCTGAACGACGAATTCCATGGTGGTGTAATCGTCGTTGTGCAGGAGCACCCGGTACAAAGGCGGCTCGGTCACCTCTTCGCGGGTCGACGATTCGACATGCTCTTCTGTTTCGTGCCCGGACTGGCTCATTGTGCTGTTATCCTAGACGGTTGTACGGCCCGCCCCGATCGGGGCCCGGGCCCTACCCGCTCCAGTCCCGACCCACGACGGCAGGCCGACCTTTGCAGAAAAAGTATAAGCACTTCAAGTTGCCGATGTAAAGAGCGTGAGGAAAAAAAACAGGCGCTTCAGCGGCCGCAACATTTCTTGTATTTTTTGCCGCTGCCGCAGGGACACGGTGCGTTTCTGCCGATCTTTTTGGCCGAACGGCGCACCGGTTTCTTTTTGGGGGGGGCTTCTCCTCCACTGGAATAGGTCAGCGGTTGCTCCTGAGCTCTTTCGAGCTCCTGAATGCTCTGCGGTTCTCGAATCTGGATACGGAACAGGATCCCTACCGTTTCTTCCTGTATGCGTTCGATCAGCCCCTGAAACAGCTCGAAGGCCTCTTTTTTGTACACCAACAACGGATTCTGCTGTGCATAGCCTCTGAGTCCGATCCCCTCTTTCAGGTGGTCCATGCTCAGAAGGTGGTCTTTCCAGAGGCTGTCCACGGTCTGCAGCATCACCAGACGCTCCAACTCCCGCATCTGATCGGAACCGACGGATTCCTCCTTGGATAGGAATTCGCCTTGGGCTTTTTCATAGATCAGCTGCGCCAACCCCTCCGGGGTCAACCCATCCAACGTGTCCTCGTCAGGATCCCCCAATCGGAAATGGAACTGCCTGTAGAGCGCGTCGTCGAGTCCTTTCCAGTCCCACTCTTCGGGAAGAGCTTTCTCGTCCGTGAAACCGTCGGCCGTCTGCTCGGCGACGGCCAGGATCATTTCCTGTACATCCTCCTGCAGGCTCTCCCCGGCCAGCGCCTCTCTTCTCTGGCGGTAGATAACCTCCCGCTGCTGATTCATCACATCGTCGTATTCCAACAGCTGCTTGCGAATGCTGAAGTTGTGGGCCTCTACCTTGGACTGCGCATTTTCGATGGCTCGGCTGATGAGATTGTGTTCGATGGGCTCGCCTTCCTCCATACCCAGTTTTTCCATGATGCCGGTGATCCGCTCCCCACCGAAAATCCGCAGAAGATCATCCTCCAGGGACAGGTAGAAGCGGGACGAGCCGGGATCTCCCTGCCGCCCGGAGCGGCCGCGCAGCTGGTTGTCGATGCGGCGGCTTTCATGCCGCTCGGTTCCAAGAATGTGCAATCCTCCGAGGTCCGTCACGCCCCCCCCGAGCACGATGTCGGTCCCCCGCCCGGCCATGTTGGTGGATATGGTCACCGCCTGGTGCTGCCCGGCCATGGCGATGATCTCCGCCTCTTTTTCATGGTTTTTTGCGTTCAGGACGTTGTGAGGGATTCCCTTTTTTTTCAACTGCTTGGCAAGACCCTCGGACACATCGATGGACACCGTCCCCACCAGCACCGGCTGCCCTTGCCGGTACAGATCCGCGATCTCCTCGATGACGGCCGCAAATTTTTCCCGACGGGTCTTGTAGATCACATCCGGGAAATCCCGGCGGATCATGGGCTGGTTGGTGGGGATCACCACCACGTCGAGATCGTAGATTTTCTTGAATTCGGCCGCCTCTGTGTCGGCGGTGCCTGTCATTCCGGCCAGTTTATCGTACATGCGAAAGTAGTTCTGGAAGGTAATCGTGGCCAAGGTCTGGTTTTCATTTTCGATTTTTACACCTTCCTTGGCCTCCAGCGCTTGGTGCAGCCCCTCGCTGTACCGCCTTCCGGGCATGAGACGTCCGGTGAACTCATCGACGATGATCACCTCTCCGTTTTTGACAATATAATCAACGTCTCGCTTGAAGAGCGTGTGCGCCCGGAGGGCCTGATTGAGGTGATGGAGCAGTTCGATGTTGGACGGGTCGTAGAGGTTCTCCACCTGAAGCGCCTTCTCTCCGACGGCGATGCCCTGCTCCGTGAGAGCGACGGATCGGGCTTTCTCGTCGATGGTGTAGTGCTCCTCTTTTTGGAGGCGGGGGATGATATGGTTGACCTGGTAGTAGAGGTCGGTGGATTTTTCCGCCGGTCCCGATATGATCAAGGGCGTCCGGGCTTCGTCGATGAGGATGCTGTCCACCTCGTCCACGATGGCGTAATGCAGCTCTCGCTGCACGAGGGACTGGGCATCGAACTTCATATTGTCGCGGAGATAGTCGAAGCCGAATTCGTTGTTGGTTCCGTATATGATGTCGGCATTGTAGGCCTGCTTTCGTTCGAAGTCGTCCATGCCGTGGAGGATTGTACCCACCGACAGCCCCAGAAAACGGTAGATGTTCCCCATCCACTCCGTATCCCTGCGGGCCAGATAGTCGTTGACGGTGATGACGTGGACGCCTTTTCCAGTGAGGGCGTTGAGATAGGCCGGCAGGGTGGCTACAAGGGTCTTCCCTTCACCGGTTTTCATCTCTGAAATTTTGCCCTGGTGCAGAACGATACCCCCAATCAACTGAACGTCGAAGTGCCGCATCTTCAGGGCCCGCAACGAAGCCTCCCGAACGGTGGCAAAGGCCTCCGGCAAGAGGTCGTCCAGCGGCTCTCCATTTTCCACGCGGGTGCGCAACGCGGGGGTCCGGGCTCGGAGTTCCTCGTCGGTAAGCGATTTTACCTGTGGTTCCAGTGCATTGGTGGCTTCCACCAGGGGGTGCAGCTTCTTCAGCTCTCGTTCGTTTTTGCTTCCAAACACTCGAGTGAGCAGATGGTTGAACATCGGGATATCCAGTCCTCTTGTTGTCGCATTGCTGGTCCGGTTGCCGAAAAATCCGCCGTCTGGAGCGCCGATGCTGCAGCACCCCGGGGGAGGGGCCGGCAACAACGTGAACCCTTCTCGGGGGGACCGTTCATACGGATTGTGACCCATCAATATAGCGTAGGCATCGAGGAAAGTTCAACTGTTTTGGATTGCTTGCGGCAAGAACGTACCGGCGGGCCCGGCCGGAGGCGCCCCATTCCTGCACGAATGGCGGCTGTATGGATTCGGGTGTTCCGTCCTTGTTCGGGACGACAGGCGTTCCAGGGCAGGCTCAGTTGAGGATATACTTTCGGGGGTCCACCGGGGCACCGTTGAGCATGACTTCGTAATGGACATGGGTGCCCGTGCTTCTCCCGGTATTGCCCATGAGGGCGATGGTGTCGCCCCGCTTGACCCGCTCTCCCTTTTTTTTCAGGAGTTTGGCCAAATGGCCGTAACGGGTGACCATACCGTGGCCGTGATCGATGACGATCGTATTGCCCAAAAGCCCCTTTTTTCCGGCATAGATCACTTTTCCATCAGCCGTTGCACGGATGTGGGTTCCTTTTCGATTCGCGATATCGATACCCTTGTGGAATTCTTTCAGGCCGGTAAAGGGGGATTTGCGGGTGCCGAACCCGGCAGTCATCCATCCCTTGGCCGGGCGGATGGCGGGCGTCGAGGCCAGCAGGTTCACCTCCCCCTCCAGATGCTCCAAAAGATTCTCGAATCGCTCCTCCTGCTGCAGGGAAGCCTCCTGGAGTTGTCGTGATTGCTGGTGCATTTCCCGCATGAGGGCGGTATATTTATCGTCCAGGGGAATTCCTGGATCGAGATCCTCCGGCATGGGTCCACCGACGCCGAAAACGCCGTCCTGCTCCTCGTTGGTTTCCAGGTTTGCGATGATGCGGATTTTTTGTTCAAAGCGGCTCAGATCCACAAGTGACGATTTGAGATTGTTGATTTCCTCGGCGAACTGTCCGATCTGTGCCCTCTGATGCCGAATCTCGGCCGTCTGCCGCTGGATTTGCTCCTCCAGGATCGGGTTCAGCGCAACCTGCTTCTGAATGCGCAGGTAGTCGTAGGCACCGTATGCGATGGCCACAGAAGCCGCCGCCAGCAAAAACAGACCTAACCGCAAAAGAATTTTGGGAATGCGGTACTGTCGGACGGGATGTCCGGCGTTGCTGAGAACAAACAAGGAGATTCGTTTTCGCATGCGCGGAATCGAAAGGAAAAGCGCCTCAGAGGAGAGGCTGCCGATGATCCAAGGCGACCGCCTCCGAGAGGCAGCATGGATGGTGTATTTCCGGGGGCCGTTGACTACAACACAATTCGTCTGGCTTGAGTATCATGGACGGATTGGCTTGTCAAGCTCAGGTCCGCCGCGGCGCGCAGGCTCGCGTGGAAGGCAGCACGCCGCGACGGTGTTCGAAAATCAGGCGATACCCAGTTTAAACTTGCAGGACCGA
>JAJDOA010000292.1 GCA_022340405.1 Desulfobacteraceae bacterium
CTCCGCTTGTCATTTTCATCTCAGGAAAGGAGTCGAGGCCGATGGGAGGAAAGAAAAAAGAGGTCAAGGAAAAACCCCTCGAAAAAATGACCGCCAAGGAATTGCGGGAGGTGGCCACGGAAATTCCGGAAATCGTGGGTGTTCATGGGATGAACAAGGCCGAACTGATTTCCGAAATCAAGAAGTCCCGCGGCATAGAAGAAGGACCCTCCAAAAAGAAGGATTCCTCCGTCCGGGAAATCAAAAAGAAGATTGCCGAGCTGCGGGTCAAGAAAGAAGAAGCGCAAAAGGCCGAGGATGCCAAATTGGTCGCCATCTACCGTCGCCGCATCAGTCGCCTGAAGAAAAAAACACGACGGGCCGCCTAACTGGGTGTCCTTTGAGCGCGTTTTTCCTGCCCCGGTCTCGACCGGGGATATCCCGGCATCGGATTTTGGATGGCTGTCTCATAGGAGGCTATGGATAAACAAGCATCCCGCCTTCAGGCAAGGGGCACACCGCTTGCGGCATCGAATCAACCGTGTCATCCCGCCAAGCGGGGGACGCAGCCGATGGGGCGGCCGCAGGCGTAGCGTGGCTACGTCGAGGATCGACCCGAGGCGAGAGGCACTCCTTCTGCTTTGTACGATCCGTTGTGTCATCCCGCATAGCGGGAGACGCCGCATCAAGGTGGGAGGCGCCGTTTATCCACAGCCTCATAGGTTGCAGGCCCAGCTAAGAAGGCTGCCAGGCGGGCCGTAAACATACCACGGAAACCTACACCAGATGGGACCATCGCCTCTGCAGAGCGTCATTTCGGGCTTTGTCGAATACCTCGCGGCCGAAAAAGGGTATTCCGACAACACTTGCAAGGCGTATGCCCGGGACCTGGGGGAATTTGCCGCTTACCTGGCCGAACAGAACGAGGCTGCAGGGGGCGACGGTTCCGGATCGTTCCACCTCGGTCCAGATGGGGAGCGGGTCGATGCCTTGCGGATTCGGGCCTATCTGGGTGTTTTGCACAAGAAAAACAAGAAGAGCACGGTGGCGCGAAAGCTTTCCGCACTGAGGACTTTCTTTCGCTATCTCGTCAGACACGGAGTGGTGAGCGAAAACCCGGTGGAGCTTGTGGCCTCCCCAAAGCAGGAGCAGAGCATTCCGTCGTACCTGCCGGTGGACGAGATGTTCCGGCTGCTCGACAGCGTGCAGACGGACACCGTCTTGGGTCTGCGCAACCGGGCCATCTTCGAGACCTTGTACAGCTGTGGACTGCGCATTTCCGAATTGGCCGGCATGGACGTGATCTCGGTGGATATCGATCAGCAATTGGTGCGGGTGATGGGAAAGGGGCGAAAGGAGCGTCTGGTCCCCATCGGAGACAAGGCCCTAGCTGCCATCCGCAAATACCGGGACCGCCTGGAAGAGGCGGGCAAGAGGGGGGCAGGGGATGACGGGCCGATGTTTTTGAACAAGAACGGCGGACGTCTCAGCACCAGGTCCATGCGCCGGATCCTGGTCCAGCTGGTGGACCGATGCGGGTTGGCCACTCCGGTGTCCCCTCACACGCTGCGCCACAGCTTCGCCACCCACATGCTGGATGCCGGCGCGGACCTGCGTGTCATTCAGGAGTTGCTCGGGCATAAGAGCCTGTCCACCACCCAGAAGTACACGCACGTGAGCATCGATCGATTGATGGAAACCTACGACAAGGCGCATCCGAGGAAGTAGGGGGGCGGTCGGATGTCGGATGTCAGAGGTCGGCCGGAGTGCGGGCGGCTGGTTGAATGGTCAGACAGTCGGACGGTGAACAAACCGGGGCGTTTCGGGCAAAGTCTGTAGGGGAGGGGTTTATCCCCTCCCGTTTCGGCGAAACGGAGTGCCCGGACGGTCGGACGATGCGTTGGCGATGTCGGGGAAAAAACAGTAAGCAGTAAGCAGGAACTGTCGGAGGGCAGGGAAAGCAGTAAGCAGAAAGAAGCAACGGCAGCGGCACGGCACCCTTGAAGGGTGGGGTAGGGCTGGCTGGATCACCTAATTATATTCTTACGTTGTTTTTTGTTTTGAACTGCTCACTGCTTACTGTAAACCAACTGGCGATTCGGCGAGACCCGTTTCAGAAAAACGAATTTTAATTCAGCAAATCAAACAGACAACCCTCGATGGAGCCCGATCCGATGCAATCGATCTCGAAACCGCACGGCACGACCATTCTGGCGGTGCGCAAAGACGGCCGCGCCGCGGTGGCCGGGGACGGGCAGGTGACCCTGAACGATACCATTGTCAAACACCATGCCCGCAAGGTTCGGCGCATCTACAACGACCGAATCGTCGTGGGTTTTGCCGGGGCCACCGCCGATGCGCTGCAGCTTTCCGAACGGCTGGAAGGGAAGCTGGAACGGCACAACGGCAACCTGGTGCGCTCGGCCGTGGAGCTGGCCCGCGACTGGCGGACCGACAAATACCTCCGACGGCTGGAGGCAATGATGATCGCCGTGGATGAGACAAACATGTTCCTGATCTCCGGAAACGGGGACGTGATCGAGCCGGACGAGGAGATCCTGGGGGTGGGCTCCGGGGCCCTGGCGGCGCAGGCCGCTGCCGCGGCCCTGATGCGCCACACCGACATGGACGCACGCCATATCGCCGAGGAGGCCATGCGCATCGCCGGAACCCTCTGTGTGTACACCAACGAGGCCATCACGGTGGAAGAGGTATAACGGACCGTAAGCAGTAAGCAGTGAGCAGTAAGCAGGAACGGCCAGATGTCCGATGTCGGATGACCGATGTCGGAGGCCTGGTGGGGAAAGAAGTTGAGAGGATCAGAGGTTAGAGAATGGCTGCGGCACGGTCGTATGTTGTTTTTGGTTTTTAACTGCTTACTGCTCACTGCTTACTCTAAATCCACTGGCGAATACGCGAGATCCATTGCAAAATAACAATTTTTAACCCAACAAGCCCAGCAAAGCAAACCGCCCATGTCTTCATTGAAACCATCTGAGATCGTAACCGAACTCGACAAATACATCATCGGTCAGGATTGCGCCAAGCGTTCGGTGGCCATCGCGCTGCGGAACCGGTGGCGCAGGAGACAGGTCCCGGAGGATTTGCGGGACGAGATCGCTCCCAAAAACATCATCCTCATCGGCCCGACCGGTGTCGGGAAAACCGAGATCGCAAGGCGTCTTTCCATGCTGACCGACTCCCCCTTCAACAAGGTGGAGGCCTCCAAGTTTACGGAAGTGGGGTACGTCGGAAGGGATGTGGAGTCCATGGTCCGGGACCTGCTGGAGCTGACCATAAACGACATGAAAATCCGCGAACAGGAGACGGTGCGGGAAAAGGCGCGCCGGGTCGCCGAGGAACGGATGCTGGACATCTTTCTTCCTCGCACCGGGCATAGCGGACAACCGGAGCCCGCATCGCCAACGGATGTCGTGCCGTCGGACGGCGGGCCGCAGGGAGAATCCACCCGGGAAAAGCTGCGTGCCATGCTGCGGGAGGGCAAGATGGACGGCCGTTGGGTGGATGTCGACGTCTCCGAGCAGGCCATGCCCGTTGTGGAAATCTTCTCCGGTGCAGGGCTGGAAGAGATGGGAATCAACTTCAAGGACATGCTCAGCGGCCTCATGCCCAAGAGCACAAAGCGCCGAAAACTCAAGGTTCCCGAAGCCATGGAGATCTTCACCCAGGAAGAAACGCAGCGGCTGGTGGACATGGACACCGTCATCCGCGGCGCCGTCTCCAAGGTCGAGCAGTCCGGCATCATCTTCCTGGACGAAATCGACAAGGTGGTCGGCAGCGACGGCGGCAGCGGTCCCGACGTCTCCCGTGAAGGGGTCCAGCGGGACCTGCTTCCCATCGTGGAGGGGAGCACCGTCAACACAAAGTACGGTCCGGTGAAGACCGACCACATCCTGTTCATCGCTTCCGGGGCTTTTCACACGGTGAAGCCCTCGGATCTGGTGCCGGAGCTGCAGGGTCGGTTTCCCATCCGGGTGGAGCTGGATTCGCTGGGAAGAAAAGAGTTCACCCGCATTCTGACCGAGCCGAAAAACGCCCTCGTGCTGCAGTATACGGAGCTGCTGAAAACCGAGGGCATCGATGTGACCTTCGAGGCCGCCGCGCTGGAGACCATCGCGCGCATCGCCGAAGAGGTCAACGACCGTACGGAGAACATCGGGGCCCGCAGGCTGCACACCCTGATGGAACGCCTGCTGGAGGATGTGCTCTTCGACGCACCGGATATGGAGGCCCGCAGCATCGTCATCGACGTGGCCTACGTGGAGGAAAAGCTCCAGGGTATCGTGGACGACGAGGATTTGAGCCGGTATATTTTGTAAAGCGATGTGAGCGGTGAGCCGTGAGCCGGCAGCCGGAAGTGCAGAGGAACGGAAAGAAGTTGAGAAGGTAAGAAGAACAGAAGAGTGGCTGCAGTTGGCAGAGAACAGAGGCTTTTTTTCTTGGATTTGGAATTTCGGATTGAGAATTTAGAATTTCGGGTTGATCCTGCCGATCCAACAAAATGCCGTTCGCAGCGAAATCTGTGGAATCTGTGAATAATGACAATGCCGTAATCCCAGTGCCGTTTGCCATCCGGCTCACGGCTCACGTCGCTGTTCCCGTAACCCACAACCGAAACAAACCGGAACGCCATGACACCCAACGTTGCCGACATTCTCATCGAGGCGCTGCCCTACATCCGGCGGTTTGCCGGGATGACGGTGGTCATCAAATACGGCGGTCACGCCATGGTGGACGAACAGTTGAAAGCCGACTTCGCCCGGGACGTGACGCTGTTGAAATTCATCGGCCTGAAACCGGTGATCGTGCACGGCGGGGGGCCGCAGATCAACGAGGTCCTGGACCGAATGGGCATTCTGCCCAAGTTCGTGGGCGGCATGCGGATGACCGACGCCCCCACCATGGACGTGGTGGAAATGGTGCTGGGCGGGAAGGTCAACAAGCAGATCGTGGCGCAGATCAACCGCGAAGGCGGAAAGGCCGTTGGCCTGAGCGGCAAGGACGGCGGGCTGATTCTCGCGCGCAAGATGCACATCGTCTATAGGGAAAACGAGGACAAGCCCCCCGAAATCATCGATCCGGGTCTGGTCGGGGAGGTCACGAAAGTCCATCCGGAGATCATAAACACACTGACCGGAAGGGGTTTCATACCTGTCATCGCCCCGGTGGGCGCAGGGGAGGCCGGCGAAACCTTCAACATCAATGCGGACTTGGTTGCCAGCAGTGTCGCCGCCGCTTTATACGCCGGCAGACTCGTGCTGCTCACCGACGTGGACGGGGTGCTCGATGCGCAGGGATCGCTTCTGTCGACGATCGACCGCCGGCAGGCCGGTGAGCTCATCTCGAAAAAGGAGGTCTCGGGCGGGATGATCCCCAAGTTGAATTGCGCATTGGGCGCTCTAGAAAAGGGAGTGGAAAAAGTCCACATTCTCAACGGAACCATTCGCCATGCACTCCTGTTGGAGCTGTTCACCGACAGCGGCATTGGAACGGAAGTGACGCTATGAGCCGGGACCTCATCGAACGGGCAGACCGCACCGTGGCAGCCACCTATCTGCGCCACCCGGTGCTTTTCGAAAAAGGGCAGGGCTGCACCCTATGGGACAGCGACGGAAAATCTTACACGGATTTCGTTGCCGGCATCGCCGTCTGTGCCCTGGGACACGCCCATCCCGGAGTGGCGAGGGCTGTTTGCGAGCAGGCCGGCCGACTCGTCCACGTTTCCAATCTGTACTACACGAAGCCGATGGTCGAACTGGCCGAGTGGCTCGTCGGCCACAGCTTCGCCGACCGGGTCTTTTTCTGCAACAGCGGCGCGGAGGCCAACGAGGCGGCCATCAAAATCGCCCGCCGGACCTTCTACGAAAAGGGAGAGCCTGAACGGTTTCGCATCGTGGCCGCTTCGGGCTCCTTTCACGGAAGAACCATGGGGGCGCTCTCGGCCACGGGGCAGGAGAAGATCCGCAAGGGATACGATCCTGTGCTGGAGGGATTCGACTTCGTTCCGTTCAACGACGTCCCTGCAATGGCCGGGGCCGTAGGGCCCCGGACCTGCGCGGTGCTGCTCGAGGTCGTACAGGGGGAGGGCGGTGTGCGGGTTGCGGAGCCCGAATACCTGCAGGCCGTGCGCAGCCTCTGCGACGAAAAGGGTATGCTGTTGATCTTCGACGAGGTGCAGACCGGTCTCGGGAGGACCGGTGCGATGTTCGCCCACGAACACTACGGGGTCGTGCCGGATGTGATGACCCTGGCCAAGGCGCTCGGCAACGGATTTCCCATCGGCGCCATGCTCGCCACCGAAGCCGTGGCGTCCGCATTCGGGCCGGGGGCCCACGCCACCACGTTCGGGGGTACGCCGCTGGCGGCCGCCGCCGCACTTGAGGTGGTGCGAACCCTCGAGGCCGAGGACCTGCCCGGAAGGGCGCGGCGGATGGGCGATTACCTGCGCTCCCGTTTGGAGCAGTTGCGGGAGCGCCACCCGATCGTCCGGCAGGTGCGCGGAAAGGGCCTGCTGGTGGGCTTGGAGCTGTCCGTTCAGGGAGCTCCGGTCGTGAAGGCCTGCATGGAGCGCGGCTACCTCATCAACTGCGTCCAAGACACGGTGCTTCGATTCGTGCCGCCGCTGATCGTGGAAACGGAAGCCATCGACGGTCTCGTGGAATGCCTGGATGAGGTCCTGGGGGAACTGCAACGTGAGCCGTGAGCCGTGAGCCGGCGACCGGAACGGCGGTGGAACGGAAAGAATTTGAGAAGATCAGAAGATTGGAAAGACAGTGAAGAGTAAGCAGTTGGCAGTAAGCAGTGAATGGATAGATGCCCGATGTCGGCGAAACGGCGGTCGGACGGTGAACGAACCTGAACGTATCGGTCATGGATTGTAGGGGAGGGGTTTATCCCCTCCCGTTTCGGCGAGACGGAGTGGCGGAAGCGGTTGAGTTACCTCGGCCGCACGGTGCGTTGCCGATGCCGGATGGCAGAAACAAAAAGTAAACAGTAAACAGAAAGCAGTAAGCAGGAACTGCAGCGGCACGGGACCTATGAAAGGTGGACGGGCAGGATGAACCACTCTGCAAATTCCACATGTTGTTTTTGGTTTTTAACTGCTTACTGCTCACTGCTTTCTCGTCAACCATTGACAATCAGACAGCCTGGGAAATCCGAGGCAAACAAACCAATTTCAACCAATCAAAGAAACCCAAGAGGTCGCCGTGAAGAAAGATATACTCACCCTGTTGGATCTCCGTCTCGAGGACTGTGAACGGTTGTTTCCGAGGGCGCTGCAGCTCAAGCGGCGGCACGACAAGGGAGTTTCGGAATCCGCCCTGGCGGGCCGAACCCTCGGGCTGCTGTTCGACAAGGCGTCCACCCGAACGCGGCTTGCGTTTTCCGCCGCCATGTCCAAGATGGGCGGGACATCGCTTTTCATCCAGTCGGGCGAAACCCAGATGTCCCGAAACGAGCCCCTGCGGGACACGGCTCGCGTCATGTCCCGGTACCTGGACATGATCGCCATCCGGACCTATTCCCAGGAGTGGGTGGAGCGGTTTGCCGGCTACACGGATATACCGGTGATCAACGCCCTGACCGACAGTTTTCACCCGACCCAGGTTCTCAGCGATCTGATGACAGTGGTGGAAAAGAAGGGGGACTTCAAGGGTCTGAAGTATGCCTGGGTGGGAGACGGCAACAACATGGCCAACTCCTGGATCAACGCCGCTGCGGTCATGGGTCTCGACCTCTTCCTCTCCTGCCCGGAGGGATACACGCCCGATGCGGGCATTCTGGAAACCGCCAAAGCCGCCGCGGTAAACCCCGAGGGGATCCGGCTGGTGAGCGATCCCCGGGAAGCCGTTGCGGACGCCGACGTGGTCAACACCGATGTGTGGGCCGGCATGGGCCAGGAGGAGAAGTTGGAAGGTCGCAAACGCATTTTCGCCCCTTATCAGCTCAACGCCGAGCTGATGCAGCACGCCCGTGCGGACGCCATCGTGCTCCACTGTCTCCCCGCCCACCGGGGAGAGGAGATCACCGACGACGTTCTGGAGGGGCCCTCGTCGGTGGTCTGGGACCAGGCCGAAAACAAGATGCACATGGCCAAAGCGATCCTGGAGGCGCTGATCGAGGGGTAGACGTCCGGTTTTTTACCGATGTCGGATGCCTGTTACTGCAAGAAGTTGAGAGGGTGAGAAGTTTAGAAGGTTGGAAAGATAGAAAACAGTAAACAGTAAGCAGTGGACGGCTGGATGCCTGAGGTCGGATGTCAGATGTCGGAGAAACGGCGGTCGGACGGTCTGCCAGTCGGACGGTGAACGAACCTGAACGTACCGGTCATGGATTGTAGGGGAGGGGTTTATCCCCTCCCGTTTCGGCGAGACAGAGTGCCGGAAGCGGTTGAGTTACCTCGGCCGCACGGTGTGTTGCCGATGTCCGATTACAAACCGCAACCGACAACCCACGACCCACAACGAACAATCCAACAACAAAAGAATCTGCGTAATCCGCTGAATCCGCGGCAATAAGAAGTTGTCGACCCAACAAACCAACAATCATACGGAGCCATCGTGACAGAGAAGATCAATAAAGTGGTGCTGGCCTATTCGGGGGGGTTGGACACGTCGGTCATCCTCAAATGGTTGATCGAAACCTACGACTGCGAAGTCATCACCTTTTCCGCCGACATCGGCCAGGGGGACGAGGTGGAGCAGATTCGCACCAACGCC
>JAJDOA010000026.1 GCA_022340405.1 Desulfobacteraceae bacterium
GGTCTCGATTCCATCCTGATCGCCCGGTTCAACCGGAAGATGGAGTCCGCACTCGGCCCGCTGCCCCGGACCCTGCTTTTCGAGCACCGAAACCTCCGGGACCTTGCCGGATATCTGGTGCAGCACCACGAACAGAAACTGACGGACTTTTTTGGCATGTCCATGGAGGCGCCCGAATCCATGCCCACGCGCCAGCGGTTGAAAGCATCCGCCCGGCCGCGGTCAAAGACGCGGTCGGGATCCACGGCCGGCGAGAACGATATCGCCGTCATCGGTGTGGGCGGCCGATACCCGCACTCCCGGAATCTTCTGGAAGTCTGGCAAAACCTGGCATCGGGTGTCGATTGCATCGATGAGATACCGCCTGCCCGGTGGGACTGGAGCGATGTCTATGACCCGGATCCGAAAAACGCCCCCGCCGGCAAGATGTATTGCAAGTGGGGCGGCTTCCTGGAAGATGCCGATCAATTCGATCCCCTGTTCTTCAATATTTCCCCCCGGGAAGCCGAAATCATGGATCCCCAGGAGCGGCTCTTTCTGGAGACGGCCTGGGAGACGCTGGAAGACGCCGGGTACGCCCCCCAACGCCTCAACCGCATTGGGCACCCGGTCGGGGTCTTTGTGGGGGTGACATCGAACACCTATCAGTTTCTGGATTCGGGAAGCCCCGGCCGCATGCCCACATCCCAGCACTGGTCCGTTGCCAACCGGGTGTCCTACGCCTTCGATTTCAGCGGACCGAGCCTGCCGGTGGACACCGCCTGTTCGGCTTCGCTCCATGCAATCCATCTGGCCTGCGAGAGCCTTGCCAAGGGAGAGTGCGGGTTCGCCCTGGCCGGCGGGGTGAATCTGTATCTGCACCCCTCGAAATATATTCAATTGTGCCAGACCCGCATGCTGTCTCCAACCGGGCGGTGTCACAGTTTCGGCGCCGGGGGGGACGGTTTCGTGCCGGGCGAGGGCGTGGGCGCCGTGCTCCTCACGCCGCTGTCCCATGCCATGGAGAGGCGTGATCGCATCTACGCGGTCATCAAGGGGAGTGCGGTCAACCACGGCGGGAAAACAAACGGTTACACGGTGCCGAATCCCAATGCCCAGGCCGCCCTCATCGAAACCGCCTTGAACCGGGCCGGCATCGACCCACGAACCATTTCCTACATCGAGGCCCACGGAACCGGTACGACGCTGGGGGATCCGGTGGAAATCAGGGGGTTGACAACGGCCTTTCGAAAATACACCGACGACTGCCGATACTGCGCCGTCGGTTCGGTGAAATCCAACATCGGACATCTGGAGTCGGCCGCCGGCATCGCCGGGCTGACCAAAATCCTACTCCAGATGACGTATGGGCAACTGGTCCCCTCGCTGCATGCCCAGGAATTGAACCCCAACATCCGTTTCCAGGAAACCCCGTTTTATGTCCAGCAGGAACGGAGCGAATGGAAATCCTCCGGAAGCATTCCCCGGCGAGCGGGGCTGAGCTCTTTCGGTGCCGGCGGATCGAATGCGCACATCATCGTCGAAGCCTTCGACGATGAACGCGTATCCGGTGGTCGCTTTGGGGGCGGTGCACGACAAGGAGGACAGGGGCCGGAGGGCGGAGGCCAGAAGGCGGAGGGCACAGCGCATGAGGACCCCATACCCCAGCTCATCGTATTGTCGGCCAAAAACGAAGAGCGCCTCAGGGCCTATGCCAAGCGTCTGGCGGAATTCATCCGTTCCAACCAGAACGCAGGACCTTCCCCTCTGGATCTATCGGATATCGCCTATACCCTTCAGTCGGGGCGGGAGGCCATGGAAGAGCGGCTGGCCCTGGTGGCCTCCGGAATCGAGGAACTGCAGGAGACATTGTCGAAATTCAGCGAGGGCAGCTGCGACGCCAATGTTGTCTGCCACGGCAATATTCGAACCGTCAAGACTTCGGGGAACCTGCCCATGGACGGGAACGCCGGAGACGCCTATCTCCAAGTGGTCTATGCCGAAAAGGACGTGAGAAAGATGGCGCGGCTTTGGGTGTCGGGCGTTGCCATCGACTGGAACCGACTTCATGATGGATCGCCCTTCCGGACGATTTCCCTGCCCACCTATCCCTTTGCAAAAGAACGGTACTGGGTCTCCCCATCGGACGACCCTGCGGTTTTCGAATCGCGCACGGAATCTTCGGAGGGTTCGGCCGATTTCTTCTTTATGCCGCGCTGGCAGCCGCGGCCCTTGGAAAAAACCGCGTCGAGAGCTACCTCGCCCGGAAAGGAAAAGAAGACCGTCCTCGTTGTCTGCCCCCAGGACGCGGTGGCCTTGTCCGCTGCATTGTCTTCCCTCCATCCGGAAGACGAGATACTGGAGATCCGCCTGGGAAAAGAAAACCGCCGTATCAGCGAAGACATCCGGGAGATCGACGCTCGGGATCCGCTTTCCATGGAAGAATGCATGGCGGAAGCGGACCGGATCGATCATGTCTACTTTCTTGGCGGGATTGCTCCGAAACCGTGGGCTGTGACGTCGATGGACGACCTGGAGCGAAGCCAGGAATACGGTGTGATGGCCCTTTTCCGGATGATCACCTCCATGATCCGAAACGATCGGATTCAGCACGGACAACGATGGACGGTGATCACCAACGATATTCATCCCGTGCTTCCGGACGACCGCGTGCGGCCTTTTGCCGGATCCCTCTTGGGGCTGGCCAAAGCCATCGCGCGGGAGCACAAACAGATCATCGTCTCCTGCATCGATATCCGTCTGGCCGGTGTTTCCGCGTCGGATCCAGATGGATACCGAAGCCTTCTGGAACCGGTATTGCGGGAGCCCGGCCAAACCGATCGGATCGACGAAATCGCCATCCGGAACAACCATCGGTACGTTCGGGTGGTGGAGCCGGTCGCACTGCCGGCGGTCACCGATACCCCCTTCAGGGAGAAGGGGGTGTATTTCATCCTGGGCGGGGCCGGCGGTATCGGAAGCGCGCTGAGCCGGTACTTGTCGAAAAATTTCAAGGCCCGGCTGGCGCTGATCGGCCGTAGACCCCTGGATGAAAAATTGCAGAACCGGCTGGACCGGATCGAGGCCCTGGGCGGCAGGGTTCTCTATCTGCAGGCCGACGCCGCGGATTCCGACAGCATGCGGGCCGCGGTCCAAAGGGCCAGATCCAGGTTCGGAAGGATCAACGGCGCGATTCACTCGGCGCTTGTATTGAAGGACAAGACCCTTCTGAATATGGACGAGGATACATTTCGCAGCGTTTTGGCTCCGAAAGTGCAGGGCAGCGTCGTCCTGTACGAGGCGGTTCGGCGGGAACCGCTGGATTTCCTCCTGTTCTTTTCCTCGGCCCAGTCCCACATCGTCAACGCCGGCCAGAGCAACTATGCTGCGGCGTGCACCTTCAAAGACGCCTTTGCCCTGCACCTCAGCCGGAAAATGGAATTTCCGGTCCGGATCGTCAACTGGGGCTACTGGGGCAGCATCGGCGTTGCCTCCTCCGAGGACTACAACCGCCGGCTGTCCGCCCTCGGCATCGGTTCCATCGAACCGGAAGAGGGGATGGAAGCCATTCGCCGCATCCTTGCCCACCCGTTCCCCCAGGTCATGCCTTTCAAGGCCACCCAGCGGTTCTTGACGGATGTGGGGATCCGCGGGCCGGGACGCGGAGCGGAAAAAGAAGCGGCAGCGGGTTCGAAAACCCGTGGACCGGCCCCGGTCCGACCGGTTTCCACAAGGTCCATCATGGAAGAAATCGTCACCCAAGGCCTCCGAAACGCACTCGGGCTCAAGGAGGAACACATCGACCGGAAAAAACCCTTTGCCGAATACGGAGTCGATTCGGTGATGGCCATCGAGCTGGTAAACGGCATCGGAAACTACATCCAGGTGCCCCTGAAAACGACGATTCTATTCGACTATGCGAACGTGGACGATCTCTCCCGGTATTTGAACGAGCAGTACGGAGAGAAGACGGCTTCCCTGTTCAGCGAACCGCCGGCCGCACGCGCCATATCCGCAGTCTCGGAGGAACCGGCCCCGTCGGCCGGGATGGAAGAAGGCGACACGCACGTCGCCGTCATCGGAATGGCCGGGTGCTTTCCCGGGGCGAAGGACCTGAACGCCTTCTGGCGGAACCTGGCGGAAGGGAGGGATTGCGTCACGGAAGCGCCCAAAGAGCGATGGGACAGCGACCGCTATTACGATCCGGACCCGTCCCGAACGGACAAGACGTACTGCAAATGGGGCGGATTCTTGACCGACATCGACCGGTTCGATCCCATGTTCTTCAACCTTTCCGGCAAGGAGGCGGAACAGACCGATCCCCAGCAGCGGCTGTTTCTGGAAGCCTGCTGGAGCGCTTTGGAAGACGCCGGCTATTCCAGCCGGGCGGTGTCCGACATTCGGTGCGGCGTGTTTGCCGGCACCGCCCCCGGCGACTACGACACCCTGCTGGAAACCCCGTCCCTGCTGGGAAATTCGCCGTCCATACTGGTTTCGCGGATTTCCTATCTGCTGAATCTCAAAGGGCCCAGCGTGTCCGTCGATACGGCCTGTTCCTCATCTCTGGTGGCCGTTCACATGGGATGTCAGAGCATCCGCACCGGGGAAAGCGACATGGTTCTGGCCGGCGGGGTGTGCATCCGCGCCACACCCGCGTTCCACATCGTCACCAGCAACGGCGGCATGCTTTCCCCCACCGGCCGGTGCCGGACCTTCGACGATGCCGCGGACGGATTCGTTCCGGGGGAAGGGGTCGGTGTGGTGGTGTTGAAGCCGCTTGCACGTGCCGTGGCGGACGGCGATCATATCTACGGTGTCATCAAGGGATCGGGGATCAACCAGGACGGCAAAACCAACGGTATCACCGCCCCCAGCGGCAAGGCCCAGACCGACCTCGAGCTTTCCGTGTACCACCGGAGCGGCATCCGCCCGGACTCCATATCCTACGTGGAAGCCCACGGCACCGGCACAAAGCTGGGAGACCCGGTGGAGATCGAAGCGCTCACCCGCGCGTTTGGTCGATATTCGGACCGAGCCCGGCACTGCCCGATCGGTTCGGTAAAGACCAACATCGGCCATGCCATCTATGCCGCGGGCATTGCGGGCTTGATCAAGGTGCTTCTGGCTCTCCGTCACCGGCAGCTTCCGCCGTCTCTGCATTTCGACCGCCCCAACCGGCACATCGACTTCGACGCCAGCCCCTTTACCGTGATCACCCGGCTTGCGGACTGGGCTCCAGCGCCGGATGCACCGAGGCGTGCCGCCGTCAGTTCCTTCGGCTACAGCGGGACCAACGCGCACATGGTCGTCGAAGAATTCGACGACCATGGCATTGGCGGTCAGGAGTCGGAGACGAGGGGATCAGAGCCCACCGTTGCGCCGCAGCTCATCGTGCTTTCGGCCAGGAGCGAGGTTCGCCTTGCGGCATATGCCAACCGTTTGGCGGAATTTCTGAAAATCGGAAATCGGCAATCGAAAATCACAAATATTGCCTACACTCATCAGGTGGGCCGGGATGCCATGGAACACCGCATGGCACTCGTGGCTTCTTCCCTGGGCGAGCTTCGGGAAAAACTGGAGATTTTCGTATCGGGCGGAACCGACATCCAAGGCCTGTACCGGGGACGGGTCCGGGAGGATTCGGAAGGCGCACCCCGACCGCCCGTCGAAAGAGAGGGAAAGCCGGACCTCCACGAGACGGCCAGGCGGTGGGTGTCCGGTGCGGTGTTCGACTGGAAGCGCCTCCATACCGGCTACCACCCGGTGCGGACGCCGCTTCCCACCTACCCGTTCGAGCGGGAGCGGTACTGGGCGCCGGAGGCGGCGCACCCCGACCCCGTTTCAGCCCTGCACCCCTTGATCGACGCCAATGTGTCGACACTGGAAGGACAGTGCTTCCGGAAAACCATTTCCAGGGACGCATTTTACAGCAGAGATCATGTGGTGGGCGGCATGTCCGTGCTTCCCGGAGCGGTATACCTCGAGATGGCCCGTGCCGCGGGTGTGCTCTCGACGGGAAACGGCCCGGTCCGACGGCTCCATGACGTGGTGTGGGTCTCCCCCATTCAGGTGGACGATGCAAAGAAGCGGATCGATATCCGGCTGTGGCCTGCGGATCGGGGCGTGGAATTCGAAATCCGCACGGGCCGCGCGGAACCGGATCGAAACGAAGAGCGGATCGTCCACTGCCGTGGACATCTCGGCTTTGATGACCCGGGCCCGGGATCCGAACCTCCCGAGGCGCCGGAGCTCGTGCGCAAGCGCCTGACCCACCGTCAGGACAGCCGTTCCTTCTACCGGATGTTCGAATCCTTCGGGTTCGCATACGGACCGGCGTTCCGAACCGTGACGGAAATCTTTCACAACGGCCGGGAAGCCCTGGCCCGGCTCGCTCTGCCCGAATCGTTGAGGAGCACCGACGATGGATTCGTACTCCATCCATCGTTGATGGACGGAGCGCTTCAGACGGTCACCGGCATCATGGGAAACCGAACGGAAAAACGGGTCTGCCTGCCCTATGCCATGGGAGAGTTGTCCTTTAAAAAGCGCTTGTCCGACCGTTGCTGGGTCCATGCCGTGCGGAAGGAGACCTCCGGAAATGCCGGTGTCGAAAAATTCGATATCCAAGTCCTGGACCCCTCCGGAGTCCTCCTGGCCAAAATTCGTGATTTTTCGGTCCGGGCCGTTGAACCGCAGCGGGATCGCGGAATCGGCGAAGCAGACCCGGTGTACTTTCGGCTCGAGTGGCAACCCGCTTCGTACCCGGAAGAAACGAGTCCGTCGGACGCCGGTCCCGTGCTTCTATTGGACCGTGATGCCTCCCGGCGGAAAGAACTGGCGGAACGGCTCGACGCGGAGATCCTCCTGGTATTGCCCGGTAAGCGCTTCGAAGCGCAGGACCCGGCGACGCTGGTGCTGGACCCAAAGAATCCGGAGCATTACCGGAACATGATATCCCGACTGGTTTCCGAAGACCGTCTGCCCCGTCGGATCGTCCATTTCTGGTCCCAGTCGCGGTTTCATGCCGAACCCGGACGCGTGAAGGAGCAGGTCGAGACCGGACTCTTCTCCCTGTTGTTTCTCGCCCGGGCGCTGATGACCCAAAGGGTCACGACGCCCCTGAAACTGCTCTATCTCCATACCGAAACGGTCGACAGCCCCCAGCCGGCCCATGCAGCGGTTTCCGGCTTTGCCAAGACGCTTCGGCTCGAAAATCCGAACCTGGTCTGCAAAACCGTCGCGGTGGAGGATGCCGCCGGGGACCTTCCGCACATCGTACAAAGGGAGTTTTTCGCCACGGACGCCATGGCGGTCCGGTACGAGGCGGGACAACGGTTCACGCGGGTCCTGGAGCCGCATGAGCCGGCCGGCCCGATGGCGCCTTTCGGATACATCCGGGACAGGGGAGTCTACCTCATCACCGGAGGGGCCGGTGGAATCGGCCGTCTCCTGGCCGAGCGGCTCTCCCGCTTGGGAAACGTCCGACTGGTGCTGACGGGGCGGAGGCCGTCCGGACCTGAAATCGAGGCGTTGGCCCACCGCCTTGCCCGGGCCGGGACCGAGGTCCGCTATATCCGGGCGGACCTGTCGCAACCGGGGGAGGCCCGGGAGCTGGTGTCCCGGGTGGTCTCCCGGTACGGCGGCATCCACGGCATCTTCCATGCCGCAGGCGTACTCCTGGACGGCCTGATATACGGAAAGCGGGAGGAGGACGTAACAGCGGTGCTGGGGCCCAAGGTATGGGGGACCCTCCATCTGGACGATGCGGTCCGCAGCGAGGACCTGGACTTCTGGGTGCTGTTCTCTTCCGTCACTGCGGTGACGGGCAACACCGGCCAGAGCGATTACGCCTATGCCAATGCCTTCATGGACCGGTTTGCCGACTGGCGGAACCGGATGCAGCGGAGGGGGAAGCGACACGGTAAAACCCTATCGGTGAACTGGCCCTTGTGGGCCGGCGGCGGGATGGACGTGGACGACGCGTCCCGTAGACGGCTGCGCGACGAAATGGGCATGGTACCCTTGCATCCGGAAAAGGGATGGCAGGCGCTGCATGTCTGCATGGACACAGACCACGGGCTCGTGGTTTTCGGCGGAGACCCGGAGAAATTCGCTTCCGTCTGGGCGCATTCCGAAAAACCCCATTTCCCGCCGCCGGTGCCTCGAGGACCCGTTGCAGATCCTGCGGAAACGTCTCTGAGAGAACCCACCGAGGCCTTTCTCAAGACCTTCCTGGCGGCGGAAGTGCAACTGCCGGCGGCAAAGATCGGCACCCGGGACCCCTTCGAGAGATTCGGCATCGATTCCGTGATGGTCATGAACCTGACCCGGAAGCTCGAGCGAAAGTTCGGAGAGCTCTCCAAGACCCTGTTTTTCGAGTACCGGAATATCGCCGAACTGGCCGCCTATTTTGCGGAACACCATCCGGCGGTCCTGCAGGCGGAATTCGGGGAACCGGGGCCGGCACACGAGCCGGACGTCGGTACAATGCATACGGAACCGGCCCGGGATCGGACGACCGCATGGGTTCGGACCCCCCGGCCGGTCCCCGACGCCGACACATCCGATGCGTCCGCCGCAATCGCCGTCATCGGCCTGAGCGGCCGGTATCCCCAGGCGGGCGATCTGGAGACGTTCTGGGAGAATTTGCATTCCGGCAGAGACTGCATCACCGAGATCCCGGCCGACCGGTGGGACTACCGCCCCTGGTTCGATCCGGACCGGGCCGGTATCCAAGAAGGAAAGATCTACACGAAGTGGGGCGGGTTTCTGGACGATGTGGACAAATTCGACGCCCTGTTTTTCCACATCTCCCCGAAAGAGGCCAAATTGATGGATCCCCAGGAACGGCTGTTCCTCGAGACGGCTTGGCACACCCTCGAAGACGCCGGGTACACACGGGCGGCCCTGGCCGGCCGGCCCGTAGGCGTATTTGTCGGTGTGATGTGGGGGGAGTACCAGCTCATCGGAGCCGAAGAGACGATGAAGGGAAACCGGGTCGCGCCGAGATCGTCCTTTGCCTCCATATCCAATCGGGTATCCTATCTGTTCGACTTCACAGGGCCGAGCATCACCCTGGACACCATGTGTTCGTCGTCGCTGACCGCCGTCCATTTGGCCTGTGACAGCATCCGCAAGGGGGACAGCGCCCTTGCCGTCGCCGGCGGCGTGAACCTGTCCCTTCACCGGCAGAAGTACCTCCAGCTCAGCCAGGGCGGATTTGCCTCGAGCGACGGTCGCTGCCGGAGTTTCGGAGACGGCGGAGACGGCTATGTCCCGGGCGAGGGGGTCGGCGCCGTGCTGCTCAAACCGCTGGATGCGGCGGTAAGAGACGGGGACCACATCTACGGGGTCATCCGGGGGACCGCAGTCAACCACGGCGGAAAAACGAACGGATACACCGTGCCGAACCCCAATGCCCAGGCCGAACTGATCGCCCGTACGATCCGCTCGGCGGATATCGATCCCCGCACCATCACCTGTCTGGAAGCCCACGGTACGGGAACCGCATTGGGGGATCCGATCGAAATCACGGGGCTGATGAAGGCATTCGGAAAGGGCGTATCGGGAAAGCAGTTTTGCGCCATCGGCTCCGTCAAATCGAACATCGGGCACCTGGAATCGGCCGCCGGTATCGCCGGACTGACCAAAGTTCTCCTTCAGATGAAGCACCGAAAGCTGTTGCCGTCGCTGCACTCACGCCAATTGAACCCGAATATCCGGTTCGAAGCGACTCCCTTCTACGTTCCCCAGGAACCGGAGGCGTGGAAGCAACCGACGCTGGAACGGAAAGGGATTCGACAGACCCTACCGCGCCGCGCGGGCATCAGCTCTTTCGGTGCGGGTGGGGCCAATGCACACCTGATTGTCGAAGAATTCCAAGAATCCGATTCCAGAAATCGGAGTTCCAAAAGCAACGTCGAGCCGCAGCTTGTGGTGCTGTCGGCAAAAAACGAAGACCGTCTCAAAGCCTATGCCGAAAAGTTTGTCCGATTTCTTGCCGCAACGACGACGCCGGAAGGCTTTCCCCATCTCTTGGCGGATTTGGCCTTCACCCTCCAGGCGGGACGTGAGGCCATGGAGCACCGGCTGGCCGTGATCGCCGACAGCATGGAAGATTTCAGAGAGAAGCTTTCCGGGTATGTGTCCGGGAAAGAAGAGTTCCAGGACGTGATCCACGGATCCACGAAAGCCGGTAGCGACCCCGTAGACGGTGTGTTGGAGGGAGAAGAAGGGCGGCGGTTCATCGCGTCCCTAATGGAAGACCGCAAGCTGCACCAGCTGGCGCGGCTCTGGGTGTCCGGAGTCTTTATGGACTGGCGCCCGTTGCATGCCGCACGAAGGCCCAAGCGCCTTTCCCTTCCGGTCTACCCCTTTGCCCGGGAACGGTTCTGGGTTTCGGTTCTGCCGACGGCGGGTCTGCACAAGACCATACCCCTGCATCCGTTCGTCGACGGAATCGACCTGAAGAAGAGCACGCGGCAGGGAATAATATTCAAGAAGCGTTTCTTGAAATCGGACCGCATCCTGCAAGACCACCAGGTGAATGGCACTGCGATCCTGCCGGGGGTCGCCATTGCCGAAATGATCCGCGCGGCCGGTTCCATGATCCTCGAAGGGGCTCCGGTAAGGCTGTCCCGGCTGGTGTGGCTGCGGCCGGTGGTCGTGAACGATCGATTCGAAGACATCGAAGTGGTTTTCACGAACCGGGAAGCGCATTATACCTGCCGGGTGCAAACCCGGAACCATGACGATGCCGTCATTCACGCCACAGCGGAATTGCGTCCGGCGAGCGACGCCGATTCGACGACCCCGGTCATCCCGCTGGAGGCGATCAAGGAACGCTGCAGCAGAGAGCTTTCCGCCGAAGACCTGTATTCGCTCTATCGCGGTTACGGTATCGACTACGGATCCTATCTCAGGGGGGTCCGGCACCTTTGGGGAAACGACCGGGAGGCCTTGGCCCACGTCCGGCTGCCGGAGCCCTTCCGAGCAGAGCCGGACGCCTACGCCCTGCATCCGACCCTGGCCGATGCCGCGTTGCAGACCGTTGCCGGTATTACCGATGTTTCGGATACCGGGAGTCGATCCATCCTTCTGCCCTATGCCGTGGAAGGGGTGGAGATCTTCAAGCCGGTTTCATCCGACGGATACGCCTATGTGACCCAATCCGCCCCGCGGCAATTCGACGTGCGCCTGGCCGACAGCGAAGGAAACGTCTGCGTGGTTTTTCGTGATCTTGCCATCAAAGCGGTTCAGGATTTCGGTAGCGGATTTTTCTACGTGCCCGGGTGGCGACATGTGCCCTTGGATACCGGCAGTGCACCCGCAGCACCTCCCAATGAAACGCGGAAGGTTCTCATCATCCACCCGACGCTATGCTTCGGTCTCGAGCGGGGGCTGGCGGCACTGCATGGGTCGGACGAGGTGTACTTCATCAGACTCGGGACGGAAACCCGCCGGCATTCCGAAAGGTCATGGGAGGTCCGGGTCGGCGATCCGGATGCCCTGGCCACCGTCATCCAGGAACCGGGACCCATGCACTGGATCTATTTCCTGGGAGGCATTTTGCCTCCGGGCGCGGACGCCGAAGACCTGGACCGTTTGGCAGAGAGCCAGGAAATCGGAGTGCGGTCGCTGTTCCGGTGCCTGAAGGGGATGACGGAGCACAGCCTGATGCAGTTCAAACCGAAACTGGCGGTGGTCACCAACGATGTTTTTCGAATCGGCTCCGGCGATGTGGCCACCCCAAGTTCCGGCGGCCTGTGCGGCTTTGCCAAGGCCGTGGACAGGGAGTTCCGGGATCTCTCGGTCCGGTATCTGGATATCAGCCTCACGGGGCTTACCCGTGATCCCGAGCCCGAGGCCCTGACCCGTATCGTGTCATCCGTTTTCCGGGAGATGGCGATGGATCAGCCGGCCCTGGATACGGCGGAGCGGAACGGGAGAAGATACCTTC
>JAJDOA010000032.1 GCA_022340405.1 Desulfobacteraceae bacterium
CTACGGCTGGGACTGCCGGTGTCTTTTTTACGGGGTCTTTTGCAGGACCCGGTACCGCCCAGGTCCGATTCGTTACATCCGTCCCTTTTTTTGAAATCGGCTCAGGGTGTTGTTGACGACGTTTTGACCCTGAACCGTCCTGGCCGAAGCAATGCCGCGCTTTTCAACCAGATCGTTTTGAAGATCCAGAATGGTAAATTCGGTGCAGTCATTCAAGAGCCGATCGATTTCCCGGGTCCACTGGATCCGGTGCTTCTTTAGGCCTTCAGTATGCGTTTCCTTCGATCCCTTGGCGTAGTTGCATTTTTCTGTGAGGGCAGTCAGTGCAATCTCGATCAGTCGAAGCTGCTCCTGATGAAAACGTCTCTGCTCTTTGAGCATTTTGATGATTCCCGATGAGGAAGTATCCACGGTTGCCTCTCTTTTTCTTCAGGCCGACGATTCTTCCATCGGCGCAAAACCGCTTCGGAATGTGTTCTCCACGATCGTTCGGGCAAACATGAACTGCGGAAGATAGTCCTGTCCCATAGCCTTTGATCCCACCCCGGACATCTTGAAGCCGCCGAAGGGATGACGCTTCATCATCGCCCCGGTGGTGCCCCGATTGATATAGATACTGCCCACCAGAAATTCCCGGCAGGCGCGCTCGATGTTGGCCGGGCTGCGCGAGAATACGCCTCCGGTCAAGGCGTATCGGCTGTTGTTGGCCAGCTTCAGGGCCTCTTCGAAATCGGCCGCCTTAAAGATGCAGACCACCGGCCCAAAGATCTCCTCCTGGGCCAGGGGGCTGTCCGGAGAAATGTCTGTAAACACCGTCGGAGGGACGAAATGGCCGCTGCCCTCACCGGTTCCCTGGGTCAGAACGGTTCCCTCGGCTTTTCCCTTTTCGATGAAACCCAGGATCCGCTGCCGGGCCGTTTCGTCGATCACGGCACCGACATCGGTGCGCGGGTCCTCGGCAGGACCTGCGATCAGGGTTTCCACTGCGCTTTTGAAGCGGTCCAGGAACCGGTCGTAGTTCTCCTCCAGTACGATCAGCCGGGAGGCCGCCGAGCACTTCTGACCCATGTACCCGAAGGCCGACTGGACGATGGGTCCCACAGCCGCGTCGATGTCGGCATCGGCGTCGATGATGATGGCGTTTTTTCCGCCCATCTCGGCCACGACTTTCTTGACTTGCCGCGCACCCTCCGGGGTTTGGCCGGACTTTTCGATGATGGACAGTCCCACCTCACGGCTTCCGGTGAAGATGGTGAAGGCCACGTCCTCGTGGGTGACCAGCGTGTCGCCGATGTCGCCTCCGGCTCCGGGTAAGAACTGGAGGACTCCTTTCGGAAGTCCGGCGCTTTCGTAAATCCGATACATCGCCTGGCCGATCAACGGCGACAGGGAAGCCGGCTTGTAGACGACCGTGTTTCCCGTAACGAGGGCCGCGGCCGTCATGCCGACGGAGACGGGCAGGGCAAAGTTCCACGGGGCGATTACGGCGCCGACCCCGCGGGGGATGTAACGGATCTGGCTCGATTCGCCCGGAAGATCGGAGATGCTCTTCGGCGCTGCCAGGCGGATCATTTCGCGCCCGTAGAATTCGAAGAAATCGATGGCTTCATTGATGTCGGCGTGGGATTCGTTCCAGTTTTTGCCGCATTCGTAGACGAGAAGAGCTGCCAGGTCGTAGCGTTGCTCGCGCACCTGCTGCGCCGCACGGAAAAGGACCTCCGCACGCTCTTGGGGCGGGGTGCCTGCCCAGGCGGGAAAGGCGGCCGCGGCACCGGCCACGGCACGCTCCACCGTATCGGCATCGGCGCAAAAGACCTCGGCCACGATACGCTCGGGCCGGTTGGGATCGGAGGAAGTCTTCTTTTGCCCTCCGGCAACGGCCTCACCGTCCACGACGGGAGTGACGGTGAGGGGAAAAGCGGCCTTGGCATTTTCCATCGATGCCACGAACGCGGCGTGCACGGGGGTGTCCCACTCCACGGGGGGTTCATTTGAAAAAGGCCCCTTGTCCCCGTATTCGGAGGGCTTGGGTTCCGCCGGTTCTTCCGCCGGCCGCTCCCGGGCCAGAAGCGCCGGGTCGGTCAGCATCTTTTCCTTTTCGGCGCCGTCTGCAAAGCTTTGCCGCAGAAACGATTCGCTGGAAGTGTTTTCCAGAAGCCGCCGCACCAGGTAGGCCATCCCGGGTACGATTTCGCCCACCGGCGAGTAAAGGCGAAGACGCATGTCGTGCTTTTTCCAGGCTTGGCGAAGGTTTTCTGCCATGCCGTGCAGCATCTGAAACTCCAGCCGGTCTTTTGGAACGCCGAGCTTTTTGGCGCATTCGATCACAAACGCCACCGTTCGGATGTTGTGGGAGGCGCACTTGAGCTGTGCGACACGGTGGTTTTCCAGGATTTTTCGGGCGCAGCGTTCGTAGCTAGCGTCGGTCTCGTGCTTGCTGGTGAATACCGGCACCGGGTAGTTGAAGAGGCTGGCCATGACCACTTCCTCGTCCCAGAAGGCGCCCTTGACCAGGCGTATGCCAAAGTCCTGACCGCCTTGCCGGCCCCAGTCCAGCAAGTCGGCCAGCAGCGGTTCGGCGTCTTTCATATAGGCCTGGAACGCGATTCCCTTGTGGGGCCAGTCGCGAAACTCGGGCTCTTCGTTGATGCTCTTGAACAGCTCCAGGGTGAACCGCCGTGCCGGCAGGTGCTCCATGTCCATCAGCACATAGGCGCCAAGCTCCTGCGACTTTCGGTAGACGGGCCGCAGCCTCTCCTTTGCCCGGTCGATGGCGTAGTCCATGGCGCAGCTCTTCGGCAGATACTGAGAATACAGGCAGGAGGCCATCAGCGAGATGTTCACCTGAGGGGTGTACCCCCAGTCCAGGCCGCCCTTTTCACCGGTCCCCAGGGCGGGCCATTCCTTGACGATTTCGCTGTACTGCTCCAGAAGCTCCAGCTGGTTTTCCAGAAACGACTCCTCTTCCTGGGTGGAGGTGACCGCCTCTTTCAGGATTTTCACCGTCCAGGAGACCCCCTCCTTGTCCCGGCCCTTTTTCATGACCTTGGCCGCCTCGAAGATGTCTTCGCCGGTGATGAACTGCCGTCCCATGGTGCCGATGTTTTTGCCGATACTCTTGGCCGCCATCTTGGCCACCATGGAGTCGGGTTTGACCTTGGAAATGCCCCACTGCATCGTCTTGGAAAAGTCCTGCCCGGGCCGGCAGAAGTACTCTTTCATATGCCGGGCCACCGCTTCGGGGCTGCGAAGGTAGGGGAAAACGTCTACGAAGCGAAACATCTCTTTTTTGAAAGTCTCGTTTCTCATGGAAAGGTCCATCACCTTTCCGGTCCAGTAATCCTTTTTGAACACCGACGGGCGGGTCTTTTCGGCGATCTCGTAAAGCTTCATGCCGGTTTTACGGATCTCTTTTTCGAATTCCGATGCCATAGAAAAAACTCCTTGAAAGCCTTGGAAACGGTTTGTGGCCTACTTCCAGTGTCGCGCCATGTCATCCAGTTCCCGTGCCGCCTCGGACGCCAGCGGTGCCGGATGGTGCGTCATCCTTTCCAGGACAATCGCCTCTTCTCCCCTGCGGTTGCCGAGCACCACTCGGGAGGGCGCTTTTTCGATGGCGTCTTCGAGCATTTGCCGCGGGATATGGACGCGGTCTTTTTCGACGCGGGCGCCGGCGCCGGAAAAAATCTCCCGCGCTGTTTCATGGGTGATCCGGATACCGGTTTTTTCTAGTACGTGCGCCGTTGCATCATGGATCTTCCGGATCTGATCTTCGTCGATAACCCGGAGCCGAGGTCTGTCCAGCATGGGCCTTTTTTCCTTTCCGGGTCAGGTTTGTCGGAGAAACCCTCTTTCAAGCTCCATCCCGACGATATTCAAATGCTCGCGCATCGCTTCGCTGGATCGTTCCCCGTCTCCCTGTTCGATGCAGGAAACGACTGTTTGTGCAGTATCGACGCATCGTTGGACATTGACCGGCATCGAAATGCCGAGGGATTCGTTCATGAAGCCGATGTGGTGATGGGACTTGTCGACCAGCAGCTTCACGATTTCGCAGATGGCCGGGTTGTTGGAGGCGGCGGCAACCGAAAGGTGGAATGCGAAATCGTTTTGGTAGTAAGCGTCCAGGTCGCCGCTGTCCCGGCGCATTCGGGAGGTCACCGCCTTGAGGCGCTCGATGTTTTCTGCATCCGCATGTGCGGCCGCCAGCCGGGCTGCCCCGCATTCGACGACCTCGCGGGCCCGCATCAGTTCCGCAAGCGAAACCGCCTCCATGGCCTTGTCGAACGGGGATAGTCCCTTCGCGCTGTCCAGTACATCTTTGGCGATAAAGGTCCCCTTGCCCCGGATCACCTCCAGATATCCCATGACGTTGAGAATCTTGATCGCTTCACGGACCGAGCCCAACCCCACCTGAAAGGCCCTGGCCAGTTCCCGCTGGGAGGGCAGGCAGGTCCCCGGCGTCAGCTTTCCGGAGCGGATGCGTTCGACGATCTGTTCGGCCAAAGCTTCCGGTGCGGAAGGGAGGCGGATGGCATCGAATTTCATCGGGGAGGCAGAAAGGGTCGGCACGGGGCGATTTCCTCAATAAAGAATGTATTTACGGATGGTTGACAACTGTTCTGAACTCATTAACTCATTGACTCAAGGTGTTAGTTTCTTCCTAAATGCAGGACAGAGGTTTGTCAACCCAAAAAAAGGGGAAGTTGCCATTACAGCACTTGCCAAAAGGCGGTTCCGATTGGAATGGCCTTTTTCTTGTCTTTCGGAAATAGAACCAATTTCTGACAATTGCTCTGGCAGGGCGAAGCGGCAGGTCGATCCCAAACAAAGGCCTTCAGTCGGGAGCTGAAGCTCGCTCCTTTCGGTGCTGGGCGCAGTCGGTTCTGGAGCAAACGGTGCCGAGGGTCGGCAGGATGACGCGCAGGCTGGAAGAAGGATGACGGCCGGTCAAAATCAGCGGGGAAGGGAAGAAGGGATCAGGCTTTGTCATTATCGCTCAAGAACTCTTTTTCGAGCTCCCAGTTGACGATGTTCAAATGCCGTTGCATTTCCGCGCTGGCGCTTTCTCCGTCGCCGGTGATGATAAAGTCGGTGATCTTGCGGGCGGTCTGCACGGCCCGCTCCACGTTGAGGGGCATGGAAATGCTCAGGGAATCTTTCATGAATCCAATGTGGTTGTGGGCGCGGTCCACCAGCAGCTTGACGATTTCCAGCAGCGCCTTGTTGTTGGTGGCTTCGGCCACGGCGATGTGAAAGACGAAATCCTGTTCGTAGAATGTCTCCCGTTCCTCCAGGGAGGCAACCATCGCTTCGGTCGTACCCTTGAGACGCTCGATCCCCTCCTCGTCGGCTGCCTCGGCCGCCAGCCGGGCGCAGGCGCACTCGACGATTTCTCGCGCCTTCATGAGATCTGCAAGGGAGACCGCTTCCAGGGCCTTGTCCAGCAAAGATACCGGCTTCTCGGCGGTGGAGGCATCTTTGGAAATAAAGGTCCCCTTGCCGCGGATCACCTCCAGATACCCCATGACGTTGAGAATTTTTATGGCCTCGCGAACGGACCCCAGGCCGACGCCGAACATTTTGGCAAGCTGTCGCTGGGAGGGAAGGCAGGTTCCGGGTTCGATCCGGCCGGATTGGATCTGCTTGATGATTGCCTCGACCAGGGCTTCGGGTGCGGAGTGAATTCGGATCGCATCGAATTTCATTAGGATTCCAGTTTCTAGAAGCTATCTCGAAATTCGGATTTGATGATATTTTACAGGGTTGCCCTGACGCGGAGGGACGCCGATGGGTTCGAAAAGCTCTACGCCACCGTGGCCGCCCTTATCATCGAAGCGTTCGGGCCGTGGACGGGGAACAGGGACAAAATGGTGGCCGCCTATAGGCAGCCGATGTATTCGGCGGGATCCACCGTACATCTGCTCTCGGCGCAGCCGATGCGCAATTCCAGGTGAAGGACCTTTTCGCCTTCCAGATTGGAAGCCAAGCCGCCTTCGCATCCGCCAGGCGAATAAATGGTGCCGATAACCTGGCCTGCCGAGACCCGCTGCCCGCCGGAAACCTGTACCTGCTCCACGTTGGCGTAAATGCTGAAGACGTTGTTTCCGTGGTCGACTCGGATCGCGCCGCCCCCTGTGGTGGACTGCACATTAAGCCGGACGACGCCTGCGGCGACGGCGTGCACCCGAGTGACATCCCCGCTGGTCAGGTCGATTCCCTGATGGATAAACTCTCCGGGAATCCCGACGCCGTATGCATTGCAAACCTCCGGGGCGAGTACCGGGCAGGCAAACACGGGAAGCGCTTCCTCGTCGGTTTGGGCTTCGGTCGTATTTGCGGGGCTGGCATTGCTGCCGCTGCTGCTGTCCCCGTCACCACCGCCGCAGCCGACGGCCAACAGCAACCCGAACATCATCAGAAGGGGCCATTGCAGCACCCTCGTTTTTCCCACAGTCGCCATTCGCATTGTCCGTTTCTTCCTGGAATCGTGAAAGCCGAGTGATGCAGGTTTCCGGCTCCTGCAATTGCCTCACGCAACTAACCATCGAAACGGCACCGTTGTCAAGAAAGAGGGACGCCGTGCCCCATGTGCGGCTGCGGCTACAAGCTGATCACGGCATCGGCCTCGCAGGACAGGTTGATGAACTCCGCGGCCGTAGCCATCCGGGCCCCCTCGATGAGGTCTCCGGGCTGGATCTGCCGGGCGCTGGCGCAAGGCGTGCAAACCAGAATGGGCACTTCGTGGGCCTGCAGATAGGTCAGCAGGTCGTCGGCCACGTCTCCGGTGGCCGCTCGGACGTGGGTGATGATGCCCTCCTTGGCCAGATAGACCCCTTCGTCCAGGAGAAATACCGTGGTGTCCTTTCCCTCCTTGTGGGCGATGGTGGCCAAATGAATGGCACGGGTTGCGCGATTGGTGTCGTTGGTGCCGCAGGACAGCGCAATGACGACTTTTTCTTTCATGGGAGCCCCTTTCGATTTTCGGACATTGTGTGGACGTCCACTCGACCCTGGTGACGGGGTGCGGCCTCCGACGCTTCCTTACCTTCAGGAACGCACCGGCGCCTGCAAGACCTTTCGGATTTCCATCCGGAAGTCTTCACCGGTTTTCCAAACCACTTCTTTCGGCAGCACTTCATAGTCGGGAGCGGGAAAAATCCGGTAAAGATCCCTGACCAGTTCCGGATTGCAGCCCAAAATCTCCAGGGCTTCTCCAGCACCCATCCGCTTCGCGGCTCGGCAGATCTGCAAGAGAGAAAACGGCAGGAGATGGTTCCGGACGTCGATAATGCTCACCGCATCCTCCTCGTCAATGGGCAAAGGTCGCCTGTTCGGGTAAAAACGTTCCAACCTTTCCCTGCAAAAGCGCTGCCAAAACGGTAAACCGGGCCTGCCGGAAAAATCCGGATGCGTCCAGGTGCACGCCGGCGTGCATAGGCGGCGTTGCTTTTCCGGTGCTGCGCTCTCGGACACGGGGCCGAAAGCATCACCGATAAATCCAAAATGCGGTGCGCGACCTTCCGAAAACGGGAACGGAGATTGCACAACCCCTGTTCAGGTGTTAAGATATTGAACACAGGTACTGTCAAAAATCTGGACGGAGGAGCGGATGGAACAGCAAGAGCTCGATTACTATTGGAAGACCGTGGTGGACACCATCCAAGACGGGGTAATGATCGTCGACACGGACGGTACGGTGGTTTCGGTGAACCGGGCCTTTGAGGAAATCACAGGATATACGGCGGAGGAAATTGTTGGCAGATCCTGCTCGGTGCTCAGCTGCAGCACCTGCCAGTTCGCGAGGGCTTCCAAAGGGTGCCATTTCTGTCTCATGTTCGAAAAGGGGGTGTTGCGAAAACAGCGGTGCGCGGTCATCCGCAAAGACGGACGCACTGTGCATATCGTGAAAAACGCCTCCATCATCCGGGACCGCGACGGTGTCACCACCGGCGCGGTGGAAACCATGACCGACATCACCGATTTGATCGAAAAGGAGACGCAGATCGAAACGTTCCGGCGGGAACTCAACGCCGAGGACCGCTTCCACGGCATGATCGGAACCTCACCGGCCATGAAGCGGGTGTTCGAACTGATCGCCAATGCGGCCCAGTCCGACGCCCCGGTGATCGTTTTCGGCGAGAGCGGCACCGGGAAGGAGCTGGTGGCGCAGGCCATCCACGAGGCCGGCAAGCGCGGAAAGAACCCGTTCGTCAAGGTCAACTGCGCCGCCCTCAATGAATCCCTACTGGAGAGCGAGCTTTTCGGCCACGTCAAGGGCTCGTTTACCGGCGCGGTGCGCGACCGGAAGGGACGTTTCGAAGCCGCCCACGGTGGT
This sequence comes from Desulfobacteraceae bacterium, assembly GCA_022340405.1. Taxonomy (GTDB): domain Bacteria; phylum Desulfobacterota; class Desulfobacteria; order Desulfobacterales; family JAJDOA01; genus JAJDOA01. The sequence goes on from JAJDOA010000032.1 coordinate 8,339, forward strand.
GATATATTTCTCGATGAAATCGGTGATTTGCCTATGTCGACCCAAGTCAAACTCCTGCGGGTCATCGAAGAGAAAGTGATCGAGCGGGTAGGCGACCACCGACCCGTCACGGTCGATGTGCGAATCATCTCCGCCACAAATCGGGACTTGCAGGAACGGATCACGGAAGGGGCTTTTCGGGAAGATTTTTACTACCGGATCAACGTCATTCCCATTTCCGTCCCGGCTCTTCGCGAACGCATTGAGGATATCCCTCTGCTGGCACAGTCCTTTTTCCGCCGCATCCGGCTCAAAAGCGGCAAGGCCATCCAGGGCATCAGCGAGGAAGCGCTGGAACGGCTCACCTCCTACTCCTGGCCGGGCAATGTGCGGGAGTTGAAAAGTGCCTTTGAATACGCGTTTGTAGCGTGCTCCGGAAAGTCCATCGGTCCGGAGCATCTGCCTCCGGCCGTACTTCGGCAGGCGCCGCCCCCGGCTGCATCCCCGAAAGGCGATATCGTTTCCGAGGACATGGACACGGTAAAGAAGCGGCGATTGGAGGATGCGCTGCGGCGCACGGGTGGCAATCGCTCCGCAGCGGCCCGGATTCTGGGCATTTCCCGCACGAGCGTCTGGAACCAAATCAAGCGATACGGTATTGCCCCGTAGCGGCCGGCGGCGTACCGGCTACAAAGTTGGCATCCTTTTTGCTTTCTAAAATCGCATTGGCATTGTGTTTTGCCAACCTCCTTTTCACTCCCTCCTAAACGGCCCCGCGGCTTGCCGCGGGGCCGCTGCCATTGGGTTTTCGGAATTCTTTGTCAAAACCGGTGGCACGGTTCTTGTCTAGACGATGGAGGAGGCAAGGATGGTTTCTCCGAGAACGAACGAAACGAGGGAAAGGACGACTGATGCCGATTTACGAATATGAATGCCGTCAGTGCAACGCCTGCTTTGAAATGCTCGTTTTCTCCGGCGACGACGAACCTCGGAAATGCCCGCACTGCGGAGCCGGGGACATCCACCGTCAGATCAGTTGTGCCAGTTTCATCGGCGACGGCATCGGCAGCCGTTGCGCCGGCGGGGGAAACTCCGGTTTTTCCTGAGCCGGCTGATCCGGCGGCGGTCGCTGCCTCGGAACAGACGAAAATAAAAACAGGAGAAAAACCGATGACCTCGATGTCCAGACGATCCTTTCTCAAAGGCGGCCTTGCCGCCGCCTGCGCGGCCTGTGCTTCGCAGCTGCCGAAGCCCGCCGGAGCGGCCGTTGCCGGAGGGCAGGAGTTGGCCACCCTCATCGATATCCGCCGATGCATCGGCTGCGAGGCTTGTGTCGAGGCCTGCCGTGACGCAAACAGCGAAAAATATCCGGAACCGGAGCACCCCTTTCCCGAAATGTTTCCGGCTCGGGTCAAGGCGTCGGACTGGTCCGGCGACGAGACCCGGGAAGTCCGCGATCGTCTGACTCCTTACAACTGGCTGTTCATCCAGGACGCCACCGTAATGGTCAACGGGGAGGAGACCACACTGACGATTCCCCGGCGGTGCATGCACTGCCAGAACCCCCCGTGCGCCAATCTCTGTCCGTGGGGGGCAGCCCGAAAGCTGAAAAACGGGATAGCCCTCATTGACGCCGACCTTTGCCTGGGCGGTAAAAAATGCCAGGTGGTCTGCCCGTGGTGCATTCCCCAGCGCCAGACAGGCGTGGGGCTGTACCTGGACCTTCTGCCCCGTTTTGCCGGGAATGGCGTCATGTACAAGTGTGACCGCTGCCACCAGTTGGTGGAAAAGGGGGAACTCCCCGCCTGTATCGAAGCGTGCCCCGAAGGGGTGCAAACCATTGGCCCGAGGGAGGAAATCGTCCGTGAAGCCCACCGGCTGGCCGAGCGGATCGGCGGATATATCTACGGCGAAACCGAAAACGGAGGGACCAACACCCTTTATGTCTCGCCGGTGCCTTTCGAGGAGATCGAGCGTGCCATCGAAACGGGCCCGGGCAGGCCGCATCTGCAACCGGTGGAAGACCGGATGGCAAAAGCCGAGAATCTCACCACGGCCATGTTGATCGCTCCGGTTGCCGGAGTTGCCGCGGCCGTGGGCCGCATCGCCAAAGGATTGAAATCCGGCCAAGACACGGCTGGAGACCCACGATGAAAAACACCACAAGGGTTGCCGTACTACCGGAGCAGCCTGTCCTTGCTGCCTCCTATCGGGTCCTGCTGTTCGCAATGGCGCTCACCGGCGTGGCGCAAATGCCCATTTTCAAACGCTATTACATCGCCGATATTCCCGGGCTGGGATGGCTGGCCAAGTATTACCTCACCCACGCTCTGCACTACCTCGGCGCGTCTCTTCTTCTGGTTCTTGTCGCCTACTGCATGGCCGTCTACCTCCTTTCGCTGCGCAAACGCTATGTCCTCACCGGTTCGGCCCTGGTGCGCATCGCACTGCTGGGGGCCATTGTCGTTACCGGAGGCTTCCGCGTGCTGAAAAACCTGCCGGGCATCTCCTTTTCGCCCGGCTTTACGCAGTTCATCGACATCGCCCACCTGAGCTTCATGATGCTGCTGTTCCTGGTGGGAGCGGCCGCCGTCCTGCTACGATGGACCTGGCTGGCCGACCGGAATGCAGCCCGGATCGAAGCATAGAGCCATTGCCAGAAGTAGGCTCCGATTGGAGCTCGTTTTCCTGATTTTCGTAGGGGCGGGGTTTATCCCCGCCCCTGAGGTAGCGAAGCGGAGATCCCGGTCACGGGGTTCGGGGTAGGTGATCCCACCAGCGGGAGGGGATAAACCCCTCCCCTACAGATCTATTGAGAAGCTATCTCGGAAACGGAACAGAATTCTGACAATCGCTATAAACGGTTTTGAACATTCGAATTTGGGTCATTCGATATTGTTTCGAATTTCGATATTCGAATTTCGTGCTTGTGGATCGACGCCTTTGGCTTGACGCAACACGAGACCCTATCCTTATACCCGTAACTTGTGGAACAGAACACTAGAACCATTTCCGTCCAGACTCCAGTCCGATGGCGCACCGGTTGATGCCATCCCTGCCGTCGGTGCGGGCACCGATTGGAAATTCCTCTCGAAAGAAAGACAAACCATCTGGAGAGGGAAGCGTTCATGAACGCGATGACCGAACTGATGCTGCGTTTTCAGAAGGGCCGGCGTTCCACCTTTCATCTGGGACCGTTTCTGCCCATCGCAGCCGCCGGCAAAAAGGGGCTGGTGTTCAACGACGTATTCCGGGATGCAGATACCATGACCTCTGCAGCCCGATTGAGCTTCGAACTCGGGTTCGAATCCACGGTCCTGCCTTTCGATCTCAACGTGGAGGCGGAGGTGCTGGGTGCGGCGGTGGCCTACCACGAAGGCTTCGAGGGCCATCCGGTATATCCCACCGTCGCCCGGCGTCCGGTACAAACGGCAGACGACATTCTGCCACCTACCGACATCGGATCCAGCGGCCGAATGCCGACCGTTTTGCGTGCGCTCGAAACGCTCAAGAGGGAAAGGCCGCCGCGCGGCGCCGTGGGGGTTCTGCTGCCGGGGCCTTTTACTCTGGCCGGACAGGTGGTGGAGCCAGAAAGGTTGTTTGTCATGCTCCTGAAAGAGGCGAATGCGGCCAAGGCCATCCTGAAGCGGCTGACGGAGTTCTTGCAGCGACTGAAAGCGCTGTACGTGTCTGCGGGTGCAGATTTTTTTACGGTGGAGGAGGGCGGAGCCGCCTCCATTTCACCGCGGTTGTTCCAGCGGCGCCTCCTGCCGCTTCTGCAGGCGCTCTTTTCGCAAAAGCCGCTCCCGATGGTTCTGTCCGTCACCGGCGGAACGGATCCGATCGTGCCGTTCATGACAGACTGCGGTGCGGATGGGATTTGCATCGACCGGAAGTGCGACCTGGGCTCAGCAAGAGAAAAAATAGATGCCGACGTGCCGTTGTTTTCCCGCTGTGGGGACCACGACATGCTCGCCCTGTCGGACCCGGAAAGCATCGCCGCGGAGGTTCGCCATTGCCTCGATCAGGGGATGACTACAGTGCTGCCTCCGGCGGACATCTATCCACCGGCGCGGGAGGAGAACATCACCGCCTTTGTCCGGGCGCTCCGGGAGGATCCGTCATCGGCGGGACAGTAGGAAACGGGATAGGGGCTGTTTCTAAGTTGTCTTTTGACCCGATCTCGGCGTCGGTCCTCTTTTCAAATCCTCACAATACGCCAGTATTCCTGTGGCTGCGAACTCGGGGTCTCCTGGACCTTAGGGCATTTGTCAGGATTCTGTTCCGTTTCCGCTATGCGGTGCTATGGAAATGGATGGGAGAGATTTATCCCCTCCCGCTGGTGGTACAACCTACCTCGGGCGGGCGGGGATAAACCCCGCCCCTACGAAAAACAAAAACAGACCCTATCCATCGGAACATACTGTTGACAATTGCCATAGACCAAAATCCGAATCTGGAAACAGCCCCTAAGCCGTTTTGAACATTTGAATTTTGGTCATTCGATATCGTTTCGCATTTCGATATTCGAATTTCGTGCTTTGCCGATCGAAGCCTCAAGATCTACCCAGATCAGAGCCGCATGGTGATTTTAGTAACTTGTAGGAAACGACCCTAGTCGGATCCGGACTTGCGTCCGCCACCGGGATGGAGCTCGGAAAGATCGATCCGCGGCAGCCGGCTTTCGGGAAAGACGCCGCGAGCATGGTCGAAAAGCTCTCCGATGAGCGTCATCTGTGTCGTCAGCGTCTGCATCCACCGCCACAGGCACTCCCTGCCGGCATCGGTCAGAAAATACTTCTTCCGGGCGGGGCCTTTTTGGGACGTGTCCCATTCGGAGAGCAGCATCCCCCGCTTTTCGAGGTGGTTGAGATGCCGGTAGAGGCCGGTCATGTTCAAGCCGAGGCCCAGCGATTCGATCCGCTGGCGGATGATCCGGGTGATCTCATAGCCGTGAACGCCCTCGTGGTGAAATAGGGTCAGCAGGATCCACGGGGCCGCCAGGTTGCTCATGCTTTTCCCAGAGCAAGGGCAGTCTTCGAACGGCACGGGCATTTTCGGTTCTCCTTTTCCGCTCAGGAGTCCGTGGCGGAAACGCCGCCGTCGGCAAGAAGCACGCCGCGGCGTTCCAGCAGGCTGCCCTCTGACAGGTACAGCCGCACCAGGGCGATGCGGTAGCCCACGATGGCTTCCACCTCGTCGATCTGGCTGCTGATCAATTCGCGCTGGGCCTGAGCGACCAGAAGGGAAGTGCTGACGCCGACGTCGAAGCGTTGTTTCTCGGCGGCCAGCGTTTGTTCGCGAAAGGTCCGCGTCACCCGACTGGCCGAAATCTGCTGCCGGGAGCGCTCGAGTTCGTTGACGGCCAGCCGCACGTCCAGACGGACGATTTGCCGCAGATTGGCCAGGGCCTCCCGGGCCTGATCGCGGGAGGCGCGGGCGGCAAGGTCGCGGGCTTTGGCCGTCCGGTTGCCGATGTACTGGCTGAGGCGGACGCCCACCGCGGCATCGTAGGTATCGCCGTCCAATGCCTGAAAAGATTCGGCAAAGGAGTCCGCGTAGCCGGTCTTTCCCAGGACCACGAACAGGTCCAGTTTGGGCAGCAGGCCGTTGCGGGTGAGCACGGTCTCCAGCCGGTTCTGTTCCAGGCGCAGCCGGGCCTCCTCCAGGTCGGGCCTTGATCGATCGGCCAGCTGGAGGCGGTCCTCCAGATCCCGGATGGGCTGCGGTTCGATGTGCGGGTCGCTGACGGCATGGACCATCCGGTCGAATCCGCCGTCCGAACCCGGGCTGATGAGCTTCAGCAAACGGAGGCGGCGCTCCTCGAGGAGGCTGCGGGCGTCGATGAGCGCCTGCTCGTGGCCAGCCACCTGGGCGCGGGCGGCGGCGGCTTCCGCGGCCGGCAGGACGCCCACCTCGATCCGCTTTTCGATCTCCTCCATTTGCTGACGGGCAACGGCCAGCGACCGCTCGAAAATCCGGATGCTCTCCCGTGCGAAAACGAAATGCCAGTAGGTGATCTCGGTTTCGGCCAGCAGGGACTGGGTGAACCCGCGCAGTTCGTAAAGGCTGGCCGTCGTCTCCAGTTCGGCCTGGCGGACACGCACCAGGTTCACCCCGGGCCCGAATCCGCGCAGCAGGGCCTGGGTGACGCTGAGACCCAGCCGGGCGGTTTGCTGCTCCGGTGTGCGGCTGGACAGGTTCCGATCATGCTCCACCGTTGCCTCCACGGTGGTCCCGGTGGGAATCCGCTGGCGGAGGCCCACGACGGAAGCGGTGTCGCGGCCTTTGACGTCGAACTGCTCCCCTGTCGACCGGGAGGTCTCGCTGGCCCGCTCCTCGTCGTAATCCAGCGACGCGAAAAGCTCCGGATCGTAGGCCCCGCGTTCGATCTGTTCGAAAGTACCGGCAATCACCGGCCCGAACTGCTGCGCCCGCAGGTCGCGGTTGTTGGCCAGTGCCATCATCACCGCCTGCTCCACGGAAAGACGCAGGAGTCCGGCGGAATCGGCTTCTGTCGGCGAGGGAGGTTGGGACAAACGGGGCTGGAGGCTCTCGGGCAGCGATACGGGCGTTTCCGGTTGTTCGGGGCGTCCGATCCGATCATCGTCCTGCCAGGCGTGCCATCGGTCCGGCGTCTTGCAGCCGCCCAGTGGAAGGAAGAGGATGAGAAAAACCAGCGGCAGCAACCGCCGGCATCGAATCCTGGACGTCACAACGACCCTCCCTTCGGCTCGGGGTGAAACAGCGAGTAGACCGCGGGGATCAGCACCAGGGTGATCAGCGTGGAACCGGTGAGCCCCCCCACCACCGCCCGGGCCAGCGGGGCCTGCGCGTCCGCCCCCTCGCCGATGCCCAGGGCCAGGGGAAGCAAACCGAGGATCGTGGTCAGCGTCGTCATCAGGATGGGCCGCAGGCGACGCCGGCCGGCCTCGGCCATGGCATCCCGGGTCGCGAGCCCTTCGCCGCGCAGCTGCCCGGCCTGGTCCACCAGCAGGATGGCGTTGTTGACCACGATGCCGCCCAACATGATACAGCCGATGGCCGACTGCAGGTTGAGGGTGGTGCGGGTGAGAAAGAGTACCAGCAAGACGCCCACCGCCGCCAGAGGAACGGAGAACATCACCACCAAGGGGTCCCGAAGGGACTCGTACTGGCAAGCCAGCACCATGTACACCAGCACCAGTGCCAGCGCCAGGGACCCCAGCAGCTCCCGGAAGGATTTCTGCTGCTCCTCGTAGTCGCCGGCAACGAACAGATCGTAGCCCACCGGACGGGGAATCCGGCCCAGCCGCTCCTGCACGCCCCGTGCCACGGAGCCCAGGTCGCGGCCTGCCACGTTGGCCTGGACCGTCACCTGCCGCTGCTGGTCCTTTCGGTCGATCACGACGGGCCCTCGGCTCGCCTCGACGGCGACGAGGTTGCGCAGTGCCACCTGTTCGCCGGAAGGCGTGATCAGGGTCAAGTCGAGAATCTCGTCCAGGGACCGCTGTTCCACATCGGCGAGCTGCACGAGAATGCGGTAGGCGTTGCCCTCCGTCCGGTATTCTCCCGCCCTGGAACCGGCCACTGCGGTTTCCAGCGCCTGGGTTACATCCCGCACGCTGAGGCCCATGTCCGCCACCTTGGCCCGGTTCACCTGAATGTTCTGCTGCGGCATTCCCGCTTCCAGGCTGACCTGAATATCGGTGATGCCCGGCACATCCTGGATCGACTGGGCCGCCTGGGCGGCCAGACCGTCCAGGGTTTCCAGATCGAAGCCCCGCACCTCGATCGACAGCCCCTCCTCTCCGCCCAACAGGCGGTCCAGAAGGAACTGGCCCTGAGGCGCCCGTACACGGATTTCCATCCCGGGGATCTTACCCTGCAGCCGGCGGCGGAGATCGTCCGCCACCGCGAGGTTGGAGCGCTTCCGCTGCACAGCGGGCACCAGCGAAAGGCGAATCTCCCCCTCCGATCCGGCGCTGGCCCGCCACCCCGTAGCACCGACGCTGACCACCGATGCCACGACTTCGGGTACGGCGGCCATGACCTGCTCCTCCATGATCCGTGTCTGGCGGTCCACCAGCGCCAGCCGCGTTCCAATTTCCATCTTGCCGGTGACGCGGACCTCGCCTTCGTCGCTCGGCGGCAGAAACTCGGTGCCGATCAGCGGCAGCAGCAGCAGGCTTCCGCCCAGAAGCGCCAAAGCCGCCGATACGGTGACAAAGCGGTGGACCAAAACCCATCGCAGCAGCTCCCGGTATGCATTGTCCAGGTCCGTGAAAAAGGTGGCCGATATACCGGCCAATCTGCCGGTCCAGCCGGGGCCCCCTCCCGTAAGCCGGGAGGGTTTCAGCAGCCGGGAAGCCAGCATCGGCACCAGACTCAGAGAC
>JAJDOA010000040.1 GCA_022340405.1 Desulfobacteraceae bacterium
AGATAATAGGCGGCCATCTCGACGACCTCCGTGTGGGGTTCGGTCCGGCCGTGAAGGCCCAGCGACTGGAACGAGTAAAAGGGCTGCTCGGGCCCCAGGCACCTGGACAGATGATAGAAGTAGTGGCCGTTTCCGCCGACCCCGGGAACACAGAAAAACGGCCTTTGCGATCCCTTTTTCTGGATGGGCATCAACCCCCTGGATGCATCGGTCTCCTCCGGACCCGCTAAACCGGGCAAGGATTTCTTCAGAAACCCCAGGATCGAATCGACGGAGGGATGCTCCAGAAACAGGGTGGATGCGATCTCGGTCTGGAATCGGGCGTTGATCCGGTTGGCCAGTTCGGTGAAACTGATGGAGGCAAACCCGTAGTCCACAAGGTGGGCGGCCGGATCGACGGCAGCCTCGTCCATACCGGCGATATCGGCCACCAGATGGAGCAAATCCGCTTTGGGATCGCCCTTTAAACGGACCGGACGGTTGTCCTTCGGTCCGGCCCGCCGGATCAGGAGCCGTTTCAGGATCCGGTCCCTGGATCCCTTGAACACCACCAGTCGGCTGCCGGGTCCAGTCAACCCCCGGTAAAAATTCGCGATGCCCTCCTCCCGGTTCAGCAGCGCCATTCCCACGGTTCGGGTAAGATGGGTCTCGGTCTCCGGATCCACCCGCATGCCTCCGTCCCTCCACAGGGGCCAGTTGACGGAAAGCGTTTTCCCGAACCGCTCTCCCCGCCGCCGCAGGTCTTCCCGGTACCCGGCATACGCATCCATATAGGCGTTGGCATAGGCATAGTCGGTCTGTCCGGGGTTTCCGGTGACCGCGGCCGCAGAGGAGAACATCACGAAAAAATCGAGCGGGTCCTCTCGGGTGGCCTCGTCCAGGAGCCGGGTGCCGGTCACCTTCGGACCCAGGACGGCGGCGGCGTCTTCAACGGTCTTGTGGATCCAAAAGGCGTCTCGGACGATACCGGCTGCATGGATGACGCCGTCGATCCGACGGCATTGGGTTCGGACCGCCCGAATCAGACGGTCCACCGCCTCCTTCTCCGTGATGTCCGCCCGTATGTACCGAACCCGGGATCCACCGGCTTCGAGGGCCTTCATGCGGTTTTGCACGGATTCGTCCAGCGCCGATCTTCCGGCAAGCACTAGATCGACTCGGACACGGCGGGCCAGGTGCTCGGCGAAAACGAATCCCAACCCGCCGGCACCGCCGGTGATCAGGTAGACGCCGTTTTCCTTTACGGGAAAGTGGTTGAGATCCACCCCATCGCCCGGCAATTCCGCAAGGCGCCGTACTTGACGGTTTTCGTTGCGGTAGCGGATCTCCAGGCTGTCGGTGGTTCGAAACTCCTGCGAGACCAGGGGCACCAGGTCCTGATGTGCGGAATAGGCGATGGTTTTCAGGACGAGCCTCGGATTTTCCTGGATCAGGGTCTTGGCGAAACCGGACACGGCCTTGTGGCCGGGCAGCTCCGCGCCGGACGATTCCGGATAGAGGTACAACAGCCGAATCGTGTCTTCACGTTTCCCCCCGGCAATGGCCCGACAGAGATGAAAGAGGGAGAAAAACACTGACGCCGGCCCCGCATCCGGACCGCCCTCAGGGTCCGGCTCCGGGCCGCGGGACCACAAATGGATCACCCGGTCCGGCGGACGTCCCATCTGGGACAGGTCTGCCACCAGACGCTGGTAGTGTGCCTCCGCGTCCGGAACGATGCGAAATACGGATTCGCCCTGTTTCCGGTAGGCCGTGCCGGGCCGTACGAGAACCACCTCGCACCGGAGCTGCCGCGAGAGCGCCTCCATCCGTCCCGAATCCACATCGAAAAGAAGTACGGAGCCGTTACCGGCCGGGGCTCTCTCTTCGGCGCTCGCTTCCGGCGGCGCGTCCATCCAGACGGGCCGGAAAGCCATGCATTCCACGGTATCGGCTTCCCGGGCGTCCGGCGCTCTTTCGGGATCCCCGTGTTCCCGCGCATCACGCCGTGTCGGTGCAGACCCCTTGCTTTGGATCCAATGGCGATGCCTCTCGAAGGGATAGGTGGGCAGGGGCGTCCGGCCTGGGCCCTTTCCAGGATACAGCAGTCGCCAGTCGACATCGAAACCGGATACCCAGAGCCGGCCCAGTTTGTCCAACTCCCGGTCTTCCATGAGCATCCGAACGAAACCGGCACCGGCCCGGCCCTCCACCATGGGTCCGGAGATCCCTTTCAAAGCGCGTGCGTTCCCGCGGACGAGCTCCGGGATATCCGCCTTTCCATCGATGAATTCCTCCAGGAGGCTCCGGAGTCGGTCCGTGTCGGTCACCACCGCGGCCAGGCGCTCCTCCATGGCCTCCCTGCCCACCTGAAGGGTGAAAGCGATGCTCGCGAGGCCGGGCGCGGGCGGGGAGGTCGCGGATTCTCGAGCCTTCAGGTATCGGACGATTTTCCCGGCATAGGCTCTGAGCCGTTCCTCGTTTTTGGCCGACAGGACGAACAGATGGGGTTCACCGTCCGTCTCGGGGGTGGGAGCGGCAGCTCCTCTCCCTCGGTGTTCTTCCAGGATCACATGCGCATTCGATCCGCCGTAGCCGAAGGAGCTGATTCCGGCGCGTCGCGGCAGAGGGCGATCCCCCTCCCCCCGGATCGGCTCCCAGGGCCGCGTGCGATCCACAATGGCAAAGGGGGTATCCGCCAGCTGGATGTAGGAGTTGACCTTCCTGCAGTGGATGCTGGCCGGTATCTGTTCGTACCGCATGGCCAGGAGCACTTTGATGATGCCGGCGATGCCGGCCGCGGTTTCCAAGTGCCCGATATTGGACTTGACCGCTCCGAGACCGCAATGGGGTTCTCGGGGAGCCGTTTTTCCGGATTCTTCGTAGAGGGCCGCAAAGGCCCGCTTCAGCCCATTGATCTCCACCGGGTCCCCCAGTCGGGTTCCGGTGCCGTGCGTTTCGATGTATCCGATCGTACCCGGATCGATGCCGGCTTTTCGGTAGCATTCGATGAGCAGGTTCGCCTGGGCCCTTGCATTGGGCGCGGTCAGGGATGCCGCCCGCCCGCCGTGGTTTTCGGCGGTGGACCGGATCACCCCGTAGATGTGGTCTCCGTCCGCCACGGCCCGCGGCAAAGGCTTCAGGAGCACGGCCCCCACTCCCTCGCCCCGCACGTACCCGTCGGCCCGTTCGTCGAAGGTCCTGCACCGGCCGTCGGCGCTCAGCATGCCGGCCTTGCTGAAGGCGATGGTGAGCGAAGGCGTCAGCATGACGTTCACGCCTCCGGCAATGGCCATTTCGCAGCTGCCTGTCGACATTGCCTCCACAGCACGGTGGACGGCCACCAGAGAACTGGAGCAGGCCGTGTCGATGGGTTCGCTGGGTCCGTTGATGTCGAGCAGAAACGAAATCCGGTTGGCCAGAATGCAGTGGGACATTCCGGTGGAGGCAAAGGCGTCGATGCCCGAAGCGTTTTCCCGCAGCAGCTCGACATAGTCGTTGGTGGCCACGCCGACGAAAAGCCCGGTCCGGGTACCCGCGAGATCCGAGGGCCTGTATCCGGCATCTTCGATGGTCTTCCAAACGGTTTCCATGAACAGCCGCTGCTGCGGATCCATCAGCGCCGCTTCCCGAGGGGATATGCCGAAAAAGAGGGCATCGAAGCGGTCCACGCCCGGCATGAATCCACCCCATTTGATCCGGCCGGCGTCGATGGAGGGATCGGCTGCAAAGCGGCGCCAGTCCCACCGCGATTCCGGCACCTCGGTGATCAGATCGTCCCCTGCGGCCAGGTGTTTCCAGAAGGCCTCGAGGTCTTCCGACTGGGGCATGACACCGGCCATGCCGATGACGGCAATCGCCCCATCCCGATTTTCCTCCCTGTCCTGCAGGGGCGGCGGCGTCCAAAAGCGGTCGGCCGCCGTCGGTTTCCGTTCAGCTGGGGTTTCTTCCGGTTTCAGGAGGGGGCCTGGCGGAACCGCACCAGGCGGTCCGTAGTGGGCCCTGAGCCGTTCGGCATGGTTCTCGGACAGGAATGTCGAAAACGCCCGAATGGAGGGCTGTTCGAAAAAAACGGCCGGGCTGATGTTCAACCGGAGCCGGTGGTTGATCCGATTGGCGAACTCCGTGAAACTGATGGAGTCGAATCCGTACTCGCTGATATCCTCGTCCCAGTCGATATCTTCGACATCGATCTTGAGGATTTCCGAGGCGATGGCAAGGACGTCCCGCCGCAGCGCCGGCAGAAACGCCCTCTCCCCGGCCGGAGGATCCGGAATGTCGTCCGGCCGCCCGCGCTGAAACGGTTCTCTTTGGCCTCCCAGCACTTGTCGAATCCGGTCTCCGTCTCCCGAAACCGCCATCCACTGGCTTGCGTCATCCATCAGGCACCGGAAAAAGATCTCGAGTCCTTGTCCACTCCCGATGGGTGACATCCCCGCACTTTCCAGTAGAAACCGTTCCGTCTGGGGATCCACTTGCATGCCGCCGTCCCGCCACAGGGGCCAGTTGATGGAGAGGGTGCGCCCCATGCGCCGGCCTTCCCGCCGGCGATTTTCTCTCAGGGCGGCAAACCGGTCCATGAAGCCGTTGGCGTAGGCGTAGTCGCACTGTCCGGGGTTTCCCGTAACGGCTGAAACCGAAGAAAACAGCACGAAAAAGTCCAGGGGGTCGGCGGCTGTGGCCTCGTCCATGTGCAGCGTGCCGAACACTTTGGGAGCAATCACCGCTTGGATGTCGGCGGCCGTCTTGTTCCGGATGAGGCTGTCCCGGGTTGCGCCGGCGCAGTGGAAAATGCCGTGGATGGCCCCGAACCGGGATCGGGTCCGGGAAATCAGGGCTTTTACCGCCTCCGAACGGGTCACGTCCGCCTGGATGTAGACCACCTCCGCCCCCAATTTGCGAAGGGCCTTCATCCGGCTCGCCTTTTCGTCGGTCAGAGGGGACCGTCCGGTGAGGACGAGTCTGGCGTGGACCGCCTTGGCCAGATGCGCGGCAAAGATGAATCCCAGACCGCCGGCACCACCGGTGAGCAGGTAGACTCCGTTTTCCCGCAACCCCGTAAAGACATCCTCCCTGGAATGGGGGTTCGGAACGGACTCCACCGGTCTCAAG
>JAJDOA010000051.1 GCA_022340405.1 Desulfobacteraceae bacterium
ACATGAATGATAGCAAAGCAAGCAGGTTCAGCAGTTCGATGTTCCGGTCCATGAACATGGAAACCTTGACGGCCAGAGAGAGAAGGAACCAGAGAATCACCAATGCCGAAAAGGATGGTGCGATGGCCCAGGACGAGTCATCTCTGAATATAAAATATTTGGCGAAGATAAATGTATAGATCAGCAAATACATGAATCCGACCGCCTGCCGTGGTCTGTGGATATACAAGGGTATTTTCTCCCGCCCTCACTTTCGAGGCTATGGACCGGCACGGATGAAAAACTCGTGCTCGATGCGATGATCTTACAGGGACGGCATTTTCCGCGATCGGCGCGGAGGAATTGAAGACTCCCCGCCGCAAGCAGCTGGGAATCTCCCCGGTAAGGAATTCACCTTATCTGGATGCGCTCGCTGTTGCCGGTTCAGGGCATTGAAACAGACCGGCGACAACCGGAACAGATCAGAAACCCCGGCACAACGGTATCAAGCATGAAACGGAATGCAGCTTGACACCTCGCATCTTGGCCGGCCTTGCTCACCACGAGAATGCGACGCCGCGCTTTCCCAAGATATAATCATCAAATATCACCGTGCCACCCCTGTCCGCCATTCCCGCACACACATGGAGCGGCAACAAATGCTCTTCACGCGGATGACAATAGCGCGCGGAAGGTGCCTTCTGCCAATGGATCAGGCGTTGTTCCCTTTCGGGCTCGGTAAGGGGGCCGGTACACGTTTCGACCAACCAGTTTTGGAAGTCGTCGTTGGCCGGATCGGGTGCATTTCCTCCCTGCCACGAAAACGCCCGCATGTTATGAAAGGAAAATCCGGATCCGATCACTAGGATCTTCTCCTGCAGCAACGGACGCAAGGCCTTGCCAAGGGATAGATGTGCGGTCGGATCCAAACCCCGCAACAAGGAGAGTTGAAGCGCCGGAATATCGGCTTGCGGGTACATCAGTTTCAGGGGGATGAACAAGCCGTGGTCGAATCCCCGCCGGGGATCGATGCGCGCCGCGATCTTCTCTCTCTTCAGCAACGACGCAATCCGGCTCGCCAGCTCCGGGCTCCCGGGGGCCGGATAAGCGATGTCATAGGCTCGCTCGGGGAAGCCATAATAGTCGTAGAACATCTCGGGGTTTGGTGCGCCCAGCAAGGTGGCGGCGTCTTCTTCCCAATGCGCGCTGATGACCAGAATCGCCTCCGGTTTTTTCAGCCGAGACGGAAGCCTTTCCATGAACGACACCATCGCCTGGTGGCTGGCATCTCCCAGAATCGGCAGGGGGCCTCCACCATGTGAAAAATAGACAAGCTGAGCGTTATCTTGAGAGCGGTTTGAAATCATGACAAGGATTCCTTCCCGGAAGTCGGTTCCTATTGTTGCTGGATCGCCGGTGCACGGTGGGCACCTTCGTCCGCAGCAGGGGATTTGTCATACCCTCTAGGTGCCTCTAACGCGACTGTACATCGAGGACGCGATACGGAGCAGCTGTTTTTCGTCAAGTCGGCTGCTCGCAACAAGGTAGAAAAGATCGCCGTCGTGCCAGACGACAACGGCCGGGCTCCTGCCGTCCGTGTCGTGGGGATCGCATTCGGGGCCGAGCGCGTAGCTGCGCCCCGCGCGCCCAGCCACACGGACCGTTCTGGCATCCGGGCCATAGGGCGTGGACAATGCCTGCCGATTCGCCTCCTCCGCGGATGTCGCGCGCTTCTGATCGATGCAGAAGCCGCCGTAATGCGCCTCGAGGCTTCGCCTGCCGACAGGCAGTCGGCGCTTGCGGTGATCCATGACGTGAACCGCAAGGGATATGAGGGCGAAGCCGGCGGTGAAGGTGGGTCGGCGCGGCTCGAAGTCTACAAGCTCTGCCGCATGCCGCCAGTCAGCGGCGGTTTCGAAATGGATATTGCGCTTCACAACCTGCCGATCCAGTGATCTTGACGCTGCCCGTTTTGGAAATGATTTTCAAACGACAGGCAAGGGACTGTTTCTAAATTGTCTTTTGGCCCAACCCGCCAGGGGCGGGTAAATCTCGGCGTTGGGTCCTCGTTTCCAGTCCTCGAAATACGGCCGTATGGCTGTCGCAGATCCCGGGTTTGACCCGGGGAACCAAAATCCTGATTTAGAAATCGCTTCTATTTTCATTGAAACACGGGATTGACCAAAGTCCGCGGCATGTCTCTAATAACGGTAAAACCGAACTGTTCATAAAAAGAGACCGCAGTCGATGTCCAGAGAATCTGCCGCAAGTTCTTCACTTTTGGGTGGTTGGTCATGACCCCCATCAACCATGTACCGAGACCTTTGCCCCTGTATGGACCCGCGACAATGAAATCAAGAATGACGGCGTAGGTCGCATAATCGGTTAGCATGCGTGAAAAACCTATTTGGGTTTCACCCGCAAATAGACAGAAACAAAGCGAGTTTTCGATCGATGTTTGAATTGCCTTTTTCGACCGATTGGCCGCCCAGTGGCTTTCTTGTAGAAGATCTGCAACGGTATCGGGATTTACCGACGACTTGTCATCGCAGATTGTAAAATGAGAGCCTCTTATCCATTTCATCGTGAAGTTCTCTATGGGATTCGGGCGTAAAGTTTACCGGTGTGCGCCTTCCTATCATCCGCCCGCTTCGTCGGAGAATGGACTTAAAAAAGGTTCCGAATGCGCTTTGCCGGTGGACGCCTCCGCTGAGGGAAGCGCCGGGTCGCGGGCGCTATCGCCTGCTCGATTTGCCCAGTATGCCTCCCATCAAGCCGCGCAGAATCTGCCGCCCGATCTGGGAGCCAACGGTGCGGGCGGCCTGCTTCGCCATGGTTTCCACCATGCCCTGGCGACGCTTGGTGCCCCATAAAATATCGCCCAACAACCCTCCTTGTTTCGACGAACTCTCTTTCTCTGCTTGCTTTGCCGCCGACTCGACTTCTTTTCGCTCCAAGGTTCGCCGGCTCAGGATCTCGTAGGCCGACTCACGGTTCAGTGGCGTGTCGTATTTGCCGCCGAGCGGGCTCCGAGACCTCACCGTTTCGTATTCCACCGGGGTAATCGCCCCCATCCGGCAGCGAGGGGGACAGATTAGCGTTCGCTCCACCGGCATCGGCACACCATCTTCCTGTAGGGTGGAAACCAGGGCTTCCCCGACGGCAAGCTGGGATATGACCTCTGCGACATCCATCTTGGGGTTGGGCACGAAAGTTTCCGCGGCGGTCCGTACCGCCTTCTGGTCTCGAGGGGTGAAAGCGCGCAAGGCATGCTGGATTCTGTTGCCGAGCTGGCCGAGAATCTCGTTTGGGACGTCGTCGGGGAACTGCGAACAAAAATATACCCCAACGCCCTTGGACCGAATGATTCGCACGACCTGCTCCACCTGTTGACGCAACATCGCAGGGGTATCATCGAAAAGCAGGTGGGACTCGTCGAAGAAAAAAACCAGCTTCGGCTTCTCGAGATCGCCCACCTCGGGTAGATTTTCAAACAACTCCGACAGCAGCCAAAGGAGAAAGCTCGAGTACAGTCGTGGCTTCAAAATGAGCTGGTCTGCGACGAGGATGTTGATAATACCTCGTCCGCTGAGGTCGGTTCGCATCAGATCGCCGAGTTCCAGTGCAGGCTCGCCTAGGAAGGCTTCACCGCCTTCTCGTTCCAGGGACAAAATGGAGCGTTGGATGGCAGCCACCGATTGTGAGCTGACCAGACCATATTCCGTCGAGATCTCTTTTCGATTGTCGGCGACAAAGCCGAGAAGAGCGCGGAGATCATTGAGATCGAGCAACAGCAGGCCCCGATCGTCGGCCAGTTTGAAGGCGATTTCAAGCACTCCGGTCTGCGTGTCGCTGAGCTCGAGAATCCTGCCGAGCAGGGTCGGCCCGATCTCGCTGATCGTGGTGCGCACCGGATGCCCCGACCGCCCGTAAAGATCCCAAAACAGAACCGGGTTGGGTTCATTGGTGAAGCCTTCCATGCCGATTTGCGCCACGCGCTTTTGAATCTTCTCGTTGCTGACGCCGGCCATGGCCAGTCCGGCGACATCGCCTTTCACATCTGCCATGAACACCGGCACTCCCAGACGCGAGAAACCCTCCGCCAACACCATGAGAGAAATCGTCTTGCCGGTTCCGGTGGCTCCCGCAACCAGGCCATGGCGATTGCCAAACCTGGCAAGCAGATGAACGGGGTTTTCTCCTTTGCCAATAAGTACACGGTCCACGTGTCACCTCCGATAGCGTATGGGCACTTTCCCAGATTTTGATACAGCGGCCTCGACGCCGCACTCGACCTTCGCCCCTCTGTTCGTCAGCAGCTCGCGCAGAACGGACCTATGGCAGCGCTCTTCGTTTTCGCAGTAGCAACCCACGGAGAAATCGGTCTGGTGGGAAAGGGCGGACAACAAATCGAAGATGCGACTCTTTTCCGGATCGGCCATCTCGGCGCGATATTTCCGTACAAAACCGGCCCAGTCTTTTTCGGATGCAGCGGCCCGCCCCAGCTTCATGAGTTCGGCGCTTGGCGCCAGATTCGGCAGCCAAACATCGTACCAGTTCTGCGACGCATATTCGCTCTTCGGTACACCGCGCGGCGGACGCCGAACCGTCCCGATCCGCAGCCCCTCACCATCCCCCCTTTCGGTACCGAGCCGAACGATTCGAATCGTCATTTCTTTATCTCCCTGTTGTCGATAGCAAAAATAACTTTTGAGCCTAGGGGCTGTTTCTAAATTGTCTTTTGACCCCATCTCGGCGTCGGGTCCTCGTTTCCAGTCCTCAAAATACACCAGTATTCCTGCGGCTGAAAACTCGAATCCTCCTTGACCTTGAACCAAAATCCGAATGTAGAAACAGCCCTTAGTATTACGCCGTGACTCGCATTTTCGATATAGGAACGAGGATAAACCCTCCCCTACGAAAAGCAAGAAGGTGGCCTTTCCAATTGAAAAATACTTTACATTGTCAGTAGGTTGGGTTGACTCGACCCCATTATCCCAACATACGACGCGGCCTTGGTTCACGATGTTTTGACAATGGCATCGTAAAACTCCGGCCGCCTGTCCGCAAACAAATCATTGTTCTCCGTTATGGCTTTGTTCCGGGCACCGGACAGGTCGACGGCACGGAGGACAACGGCCTCCTCGTCGGAGTCGGAGCTGGCAACAACCTCCCCCTTGGGTCCGACAATCTGGCTTTGTCCGGTAAACAACAGCTCTCCCCGGGGGCGCGCATCTTTCCCGGTTCGGTTTGCCGTTACGGAATACACCGAATTTTCAAGGGAGCGCGTACGCATCGTCTTCTGGCAATAGGTCAGCACCAGGTTCGACGGATGGCAAAGCAGGTCGGCCCCTTGCAGCGCAAGCGACCGGGCCACCTCCGGGAACGCCCAGTCGAAGCAGATCATGACGCCTACCCTTGCTCCCCGAATCTCTATCGTACCCAATGGCGTATCGCCGGGGTCGAAATACTCTTTCTCGGTATGAAAAAGGTGGAGTTTGCGATACCGATACAGCAACCCCGAAGGGCCAATGACGATAGCGCTGTTATACAGGCGCTCTTTGAACCGCTCTGCAAAGCCGGCCACCATGTAGAATGCATTGTTTTTGCAGAGCCTTGAAAGGCTTTGAACAATCGGAGATTCGGATACATCCTCGGCCAGTTCGCGCAGCTCCTCGCGGTCCTGGAAGAAGTATCCCGTAAAGGCAAGCTCGGGCAGGACGATAATATCCGCATCGACGCCGACCAGGGTGTCTTCGACTTTCTCCAGATTTCGCCCGGTAGCGCCGAATTCTGGATGGTATTGATAGTATCCTATTATCATTAGCTTTTCCTAAAGAGCCCCTTCTTCATAAAGATCGACATGCCCATTGTGTTCGACCGCTTGAGAAGCGGAATAGCGGTTGCCGGAATTCCGTTCCGTTTCAGCATGCTTTTGGCCTGAGAAGCCGGGGCGGGGTTCATCCCCTCCCGCCTCAGGGAGCCAAATGCCTCCAGGCGGGGGGGATCGATCCCACCCCTGCAAGAGGCAAGAAAAGGGCCCTTCCTCTCGGAACATACTTTTGGCAAATACGCTAAAAAGAGGCAAATCTTTTTCGCCAGGCATCGATCAAACCCCGCACCCGCTCGGGCCGGTCGGTCATGATTCCATCGACGCCCCTGTTGAGAACTTCAAAGAGCTCCTCTTGGGTGGGCCGTCCTTCTTGCGCGTCGATGGCCGGGGCAATCTCGGTGAATGCGGTGAGAAAAACGTGCACGGCACCGTTACGGGCCTGGACATCGAGAATGAGACGCGAAGGGGTGAAGTACGGATGGTAGGTCGTCTGGAGCGCCCGGCCGTGCTCCATGTGGGGCAGGGGATTGAACGGCAGCTTGTCTCCGAGCCATGCCGCGCCGACGCCGAGCAGGGAGAACCCGGTCGGGTAGCGATTGCCGCTGCGCATACGGAAGGCCTCGATGATGATCGGATTGAGGCTGACGACCAGAATGGTGCGCCGGTACCGGTGGCGGTCAAGCAATTCGACAAGCTCCCCGATATCGCCCAGAGAGAAACTGTCCTTCAGTTCGATGTTGACATGGGCTTCCGGGAATTCTTCCAAGACTTCTCCGAGCGTCATCAGCAGGCGTTCATCCCTTTGCGCGACGTTCGAAAGGTCGACGCCGTCCATCGGCTTTTCGCTCCCGTCGGTATCCAGCCAAACCTCGGGGTCCGCCACCCAGGCCTTTCCCTTGAGGTCCACCCAATGCCAGTTGCGGATGTCGTTTTCGCTCTCCGTGCGGGCCGTGGGAAGGGACTCCTTGGTGTTATTGAAAGAGCCGAGCCTCACGTTGCTCAGCTTGGGTCCGTGCCAGACGACGAACGCGCGCCGTCCCCCGTCAGCGTCTATGTCCAGTGCGTGTACGTCCAGTTCCAGCACGTCGGCGCCGACCGAGAGGGCGTGCCGGAATCCCTTGCGGGTGCTTTCCGCCGTTTCCCTGGCGCCGCCGCGGTGGGCGAAAAGCAGCGGTGTCACCTCACCGAAAATGGGATCGATTCTGCTGCGCGGTATCCTGGAGCCGGCCCGGAATTCGGTCTTTGCCACGTGAAGGACAGCGAAAGGCTCTCTGAGAAAGGGTGGAGATACCGCCAAATGACCGGTATACGCCGCCTGTCGACGCTTCCGCCTGTCGCTGTTCATGTTTTTGGTGATGCAGTACCGTATGACAGAGCATCGCAGATCCACAACCAGGGTCGCACCGCCCCGGAAAAGAATCGCGCTGCCCTCCACCGGGGCCTGCTGCGTCACGGCTACGATCACCGACGGTTTCAGATCACCTTTCGGCGAGACCTTCTGGGAAAACCGTAGTCGCGTAATCGCATAGTCGATCTGGGGGTTCAGACCCAGTGCCGCGGCCAAATCGGTAGCGACTGCCGGGTCTTTCAAAATCCGGTCCAGTTCCTTACGAAGCCCCTGCTTGCAGGTTTGGGTTTGCTGAAACAACTCCCGGCGCGTGGCGGCGTAAGGATTCTGCGCGATGAAGCGGCTCAGGAAATCGAAGACGCGTTGCAGTGCCGGCATCTGTTTGGCTTGGGGAGGCTGCCACAGCAGGGTCTCGATGGAAAGCGTGGGCAGCCTTCGGGGGTGGATGCCCCATTTGCGGAACGACTCCACAAAGGCCGTTCGATAGTGAAGGGCGTCGTCCGGGACGGTGTCGTTGTCCGCCGTGATAATTGCCTGCAGAAAGTCGCCGAAGGTGATGTCCACGGGCGGGCAGTAGTCCAGGGCCCGGATGCACATTCCCAGCACATGCTTGGCGGCCTTGGTAACCTCCTCGCACAGCCGGTCGACCAGCTCTTGCGGCAGGGCCCCCAGCGTCGGGCTGCCGCCTCCAGACATCGCCAATCTTACCAAGTCGGCGCTTCGGTTGCGATACATCGCAATGAAGGCTCCATAGACCGCGGACAGCAAAACGGCGCCGCGATCGTGGGGCTCCATGGCGGTCGGATAGGCCGTTGGATCGGGCTGGAGGCGTTGCGGGCCCTGGGGCGAAAACCGCAGGTAGGCGCTTCGCAGCGCGGCATGGCCGGTGGTCGCCTTGCCGAACTGCCGCGCCAGATTTCCCAGGAGACTTTCCATCTCCAGAGCGCCTCCAACCAAAGCCAGCTGGCTCTTCACCATTTCTGTCTGCGAAAACTGCTGGAACAGGGCCACAATATCGGCGAACGCTTCGTGGAACGCCAGGACATCGGGATTGCTGGGCTCCCGGAACCCTCGGTGCATGCCGTCCAGCAGGGCGTGGGTGACCTCGTGGGCGATGATGTCGTGTGAAAGACAAGTGTAGACCAGGCCGCCCGGGTACTGGCCTGCCGGATCCTTGTCTCCGGCATTGAAATAGCCGAACAAAACGGCCTTGCGTTCGGGGCTGTAATACGCGTTTCGGTCGCGCATGGCATGGGGGAAGAGCTTGAGGCGCTGGACGAACCGACCCTTGTCGTCCGCCCACTGCGACCGTCTGCCGAGAGCCGCCTCGAAATGGGAAATGGTGGTCATGGCCACGGCGTAGACCATCTGCTGGTGGAACTGCGCATTGCCTTCCGAAGGCGCCAGGCCGTCCTGGGCCAGGATGCTCCTCGCATTCAAATCGACCGGTGCGTAACGCCGATCCTCGGCATAGTCGAAATCCACCACTTCGAGGTACTCGCCTTTGGGCCCTGGCTCCAGGCCGGGCTCCCACAGAACCTTGTATGTGGTTTCGGCGATTTCGATATGAGACAGCTCGGTGGAGAGGCTGGGATCGATCCCATAGCCGCGCAGCTTCCGGTAGGGCGGATCGGGTTGCGCCGTCGTCAGACGCATCGGCTTCCTTGGCTCACCGTACGGGGCAGCCGGCGGCACGGGGCGGACTTTTTTGCCCAGATGCGCCCGGAGGCAATCCTTCAAGGTGCCGGACGCCTTGGGGTCGGCGAGGATCGCTTGAAAAAAATCCTGCTGTTTTCGCTTTCCAATCTTGCTCGCTGCAATATCGGGATCGGGAATGATGTCCTGGAGCTGCTTTGACTGCTGGGTGAGTTGAAGGATCTCCAGCTGAATCATTTTCGGCGAGTCTTTGGCAAGCCCAAGTCCGGTCAGCACCCGCAGGAAGGGGAACGTCGCCGAATCGGGCTTTTTCTTGCGCAGCCCGGCGGCCTGGGCCGGCTGAACCGACAGGGCCGATACGGCATCGAGGGTGCCGTTGCCGAAATACGTCCGCCAGTCGTCCCGAGTGTTCTTCCGAGCCGAATCGAAAAGCGCCTTCCGGACGGCCTCAACGCGCATCCAGCCTTCGGGGTAGCGGCCGAGAGCGTCGAAATGCTTTTGGATGTAAAGCGCCGCCGCAGCCGCCGCCTGGGGGGTCGCCGACGAGGTGCCCTGCCCATTCCAGCGGTAGGCGCGCGGGCAGCCCCACTTGGCCCATGGAATATTCGGGGTGTAGGCCGCGATCGCCGTCGACATTTTACTCTCGGGGCCGAAATTACCCGCCATGGTGCCCACCCCCAGGTCGTAGTAGGGGCGTCCGTCCTGCATGACCCCGCATACCGCCGTGACCCGCCCGTAGCGGGCGGGATAGACGATATGGTGGGTCGGGAGGCCGCCGAAATTGTTGCCGGCAGCCGCAAAAATACACACGCCCAGATCGTATGCGCGGTTTACGATCTCCGTCCAGGCGTTCGAGGCGAGCCCCCCCAAGCTGATGGTGATCACATCGCACTTCAAGTCCGGATCGTTCTGGGGTGCCGTGAGATAGTCCAGACCTTGGGCCAGGGCGCTCGTGTAGAAGAGAACGACCGAAGACGCCACCCGCACGGGTATGACGCGGGCCTGATAAGCGCCTCCTAAAAAATCGCCGGTGTTCTCGTCGGGAAACGCCAGGTTCTCCAACTTGGAGCCGGCCAGGATCCCGATGGTTCCGGTCCCGTGGCCGGGATTTTTCATGATGCCCGAAACGAAAGGATCCGCAGCGTTGTCGGGGTTTTCCCCTTCCACGAAGTTGTGCTCCAGCGAGTCGGGTTCCGTCAGGCTCGGCGGCCGAATCTGGTGAGTCGGGTCGTAGCCCGTATCGAGGTGTCCGATGCGAACCGGTCTTGGGTTTTGGACCGCGGCTGCTTGGCGCGCGGACCGCAGCCCGCTGTAGGCATCTCCCAGGTGCCAGTCCGGAAGGTTGCCGTGGGGCACCGCATCCTTGTCCATCCATCTTTGTTCCGTTTCGCAGCTTTCCACAACACCGAAGGGAGACACGGACTCGGGCTGGTCCTCCGGCAACCAGGTCTGCGGCCAATCGGGCTCGGCATAGGTGATGCCGACGGCTGCCTCCAAGGCCTCCCCCCGGGCACTCAGCCGGTGGCACCGATCCCACGCCGTCGCAGGATCGACTTCATCCCCGGTTTCGGCGACGAACCAGTCCTGACCGCCGGCGAGGCCGAAGCCGGTGATGGCGCTGGAGTAGGGAAGCAGCGGCCGCAATCGAAGGCCCATCGACCCCAGGGGGGTGCGAGCCTCGGAAACCGCGTGGCCGATTTTGGCATCCGCCTTTACCAGAAACCGAATTCCAGCCATGGGGATTGCTCCTTCAGGGTAAACCAAAAACAAAGAACCGGGGTCGGGCCGAACGAAGCTCTTTACATTATCTAAAACAGCCCCTAGCGAGTGGCTATATTCCTTCCGCCAAATCGACCCATTTCCCCTTGGTAAGCGGCTCCAAGTCGGCAGGTTTTAGCTGAAAAACGGCAAAGGGAGTGCCTGCAGCGGCCCATATCGTTTCATATTTTTTCAAATCTTTATCCAACAAGGTTTCCAGGGGTTCATTGTGACCTACCGGCGGAACACCACCGATTGCAAAACCGACCCTATCCTTCACATAACGGCCGTCCGCCTTTCCAAGTTGTAAACCCAACGACTTCTGAATTTTTTTAACATCAACGCGATTGGAGCCGGATGCAATGACAAGAATGGGTCGATCCGTTTTCTTCTCCTTGAAAACAAGCGATTTGGCAATCTGTGCCACCGTACACCCGATGCTATCAGCCGCCTCCTGAACGGTCCTCGTTGAACCGGGCAATTCCTTGACATCAAAAGAAAACCCCTTTGCAGAAAGGAAAGCCTGTACACGCTTTGCACTGTTGCTTAATTCTGATTCCATAAATTTGTTCCTTTGAAAAATAGTGCCCTTGGCTCGTTACTGTCTTCCATGTGGACAGGTATAAAGGCATAATCCACATACCGCTGTTTCTTCATCATCCTTTTTCATTTTGGAAAAGTACCCATCACATTTCCTGGCGTCAAAACGATAGGCTCTGGGCTCCTTTGCTCGAAATGGTCGTCCTGTAAACGCCTTTACTGGACAAATGTCTATACAATCACGACAATCCCCACAACGTTCATCCATTGGTCGAGATTTCGCTTGCAAAGGTGCATCTGTCAATACCGTGGCCCAACGGACGCGTGGCCCCCTGTCCGGGGTAATCAACAGACAGTTTTTCCCAATCCAGCCCAAACCTGCCAAATGAGCGCTCAATTTGTGAGAAAAAATTCCACAGATGCCATCATCGTCCACTCGCCTCGATGCGGCAACAGGATAAGCTCTATGTCCTCCATGCTGCAAAACGCTTGCTATTCGAGAGATGATTAAATCCAGTCTGGCATTGATGATGTCATAGCAATGAGAACGATATCCGA
The DNA here is from genome assembly GCA_022340405.1 of Desulfobacteraceae bacterium. Lineage (GTDB taxonomy): Bacteria > Desulfobacterota > Desulfobacteria > Desulfobacterales > JAJDOA01 > JAJDOA01. Next base: position 11,673 of record JAJDOA010000051.1, read on the forward strand.
CAGCTACTGCCCTTTCTTTGCGCCGGGGGAGCTGGTTTACGATTGGATGAAACAGAGCGATTCCAATTGAGATGGAGCGTGGATACTCCGCAATTTCTGCTCCTCCTTGTTCGAGAATTGCATCTTGGGCCGCCGACAAATCAGCAACGCCATAATAATCGGCTCCCCACATGATGGCTGTATCAACCCACTGATTTTCAAGTCCCATCTGTTTCTCCTTTAATGGAAAGGATTGTTTCTAGATCTTGGTTGCTCCATCGTTGGCAATGAGCGGCGGTTGGAAGCGTTCAAAGCACGCCGGAAGACATCCACAAGTTTGTTGAAAAAAGATACGGCCTCATCTGGGTCGATCCTGAGGTTTC
>JAJDOA010000063.1 GCA_022340405.1 Desulfobacteraceae bacterium
GAAATACGACAAGGTCCTGCTGGATCACGGCAGCGGAGGGAAGCTTTCCCACGCCCTGACGGCGGAACTCATGCTCCCCGCTTTCGATAATCCGATCCTGGCCGAACTGAACGACGGCGCCCTGATCTCCCTTGCAGGGCAGCACCTGGCCTTTTCCACGGACACCTACGTGGTGGACCCCATCTTCTTCCCCGGCGGCTGTATCGGCGATCTGGCCGTCAACGGCACGGTGAATGATCTGGCCATGTGCGGCGCCGTTCCCGCCTACCTGAGCGTGGGACTCATCCTGGAGGAAGGCTTCCCGCTCCCGGATCTCAGACGGGTGCTGGACGCCATGCGGGAGGCCGCAGCCGGTGCCGGTGTGCAGGTGGTTACCGGAGACACCAAAGTGGTTCCACGGGGTGCCGCCGACAAGATCTTCATCAACACTGCCGGTATCGGGATCGTCCCCGAGGGGGTCCGCCTCGGGCCAAGTCGGGCACGGCCCGGAGACCGGGTCCTGCTCAGCGGCACCATGGCCGACCACGGCATCACCATTCTGGCCGGTCGCGAAGGCATGGGGTTCGAGACCCGCCTGCGGTCGGACACGGCGGCCCTGCATGCGATGGTGGCCGCCATGATGACGGCCAGCCGGGGCATTCATGTGCTGCGGGACCCCACGCGGGGAGGCGTGGGCACGGCGCTCAACGAGATTGCAGCGCAGTCGCGGGTGGGCATCCGGATCCAGGAGGAGCGGCTGCCGGTCCGGGACGAAGTGGCTGGTGTGTGCGAACTGTTGGGCTTCGATCCCATTTACCTGGCCAACGAAGGCAAGTTGCTGGCCTTGGTGGACGCTGCAGATGCCGACCGTGTGCTGGAAGCCATGCGCTCGGACCCGAGGGGAGCCGATGCCTGCTTCATCGGAGAAGTCGTGGCGGATCATCCGGGCCGCGTGTTCATGGACACCCGCATCGGCGGCACCCGCATCGTGGACATGCTCAGCGGCGAGCAGCTGCCGAGGATCTGCTGAGGAGCACAACCTTTTTTCCGCGGATTCCGCAGACTGCGCGGAGGGTCCGAGGCCTTGCAAAGAAAAGATGAGACCTTACGCTTTTCCCTACAGCCTCGCTTTGTTGATTTTTCTCCCCCTTCTTTTCGGCTTCACCGAGAAAAAGCAGGTGTCGTTTGCCGGACGGACCATGGGAACCACCTATCACATCACGGTGGTGACCGAGGCGCCGGAGGCAATGGAGGGGCTGCAGCAGCGAGTGGATCGTCGACTGGTCGAAATCAATCAAAGCATGTCCACCTACCTGGAAAGCAGCGAGATCAGCCGGTTCAACCGGCAGCGGCAGGAGGGGGTGCCGTTTCCTGCATCGGAGGATTTTTACCAAGTCATGTCCGAGGCGGACCGGCTGTACCGGCTCACCGGGGGGGCATGGGACGGCACCGTGGCCCCCCTTGTAGAGCTCTGGGGCTTCGGCCGAACGGATGCACCGCCTCAGATTCCCGACCGGCAGGCCATTCAACGAGCTCTGGACAGGGTCGGGTTCCGGTACATTGCGTTGGACAGCGGTACGCTCATCAAACGCAGAGACGGTATCACTGTCGATCTGGGCTCCATCGCCAAGGGCTTCGGCGTTGATGCCGTGGCACAGCTGATCCGGGCAGCGGGATACCGCTCCTTTCTCGTCGAGATCGGCGGCGAAGTGATGGCCCAGGGACGGCGCACCGACGGGGCCCCCTGGCGTATCGGCATCAACACACCGCGCCCGAATGCCGCCGCCGACAGCATCTACCGCACGGTGCCGCTTACGGGGAAGGCAATGGCCACCAGCGGCACCTACCGGAACTTCATTACCATCGGCAACCGGCGCTACTCTCATATCATCGACCCGCGAACCGGCTACCCCGTGGAAACCGGCGTCGTCAGCGCCACCGTGGTGGCTCCGAACTGTACTTTCGCCGACGGGTTGGCCACCGCTTTGATGGTGATGGCGCCCGACCGGGGCGTCGCCCTGGTGGAGCGGCTGGACGATGTGGAATGCCTGCTCGTGCTGCAGCGCCCGGACGGGTCCCTTGCGGATCGCATCAGCGGCGGGTTCCCTCATTGACTTTTGCCTCTCGGCGCCTCTATAATCCAATCTCCCTATCCGGTGCATTCCAAAACGAAAACTTGTTTCTCTAACGGATTCGTGGCGAACCTCATGTTCGAGCGATCGCGATTTCAAATCCTGTGCCGGGCGGTTTTGGACTGGATCGTTCAAAAGCCCCTTCACGTCGTTTGTGCGGTGGCTGCAGTTACCGTGTTGTTTGCGCTGCAGATTCCGCACATCTCCTTCCAGACCTCGGTTTACGACCTCATCATCGAGGACCTTCCGGAAACCGCAGTGCGCGAAGACTTTGAGAAGGTCTTTGGATCCGACGAGATGATCCGCCTGGTGGTCCGGTGCGAGAACGTCTTCGAGCCGGCAACCTTTCGAAAGATTCAAAGCCTCCACAAAGAGGCGGAGCGGATCGCAGGGGTGAGGAGGGTGATCAGCCTGCCGGCAGTCAAGGAGGCGGTGGATCCGGGGGATAGCTGGGACATGGAGCGCTTCTCCCGGGTCATCCTTCCGGTGGAGCTGTTCCGCAACAATCTGGTTTCCGATGACCGGACCACCACCGTGTTGAACCTGCTGCTGGAAGAGGGTGCCGATCACGAGCGGGTGATCTCCGCGGTGGATCGCATGATCGAACGGGAAGGCACCGGGCTTTCCCTCTATCAGATCGGAATGCCCCTGGTGTCCCAGGCTCTGGTGCGCTTCACGGAAAAGGACTTTTTCCGCCTTCCACCGTTCACGCTGGCTCTCATCGCCGGTATGCTGCTGCTGCTGTACCGCAATTTCCGAGGGCTCTTCCTCCCGCTGATCTGTGTTCTCACCGCCCTGGTGTGGACGTTCGGACTGATGGCGGCCGTGGGCATTCCCATCTCCATGCTCACGATGATCGTCCCGGTTTTTCTCATTGCCGTGGGCACCGCCTACTGCCTGCACATCGTATCCGAGTACTTCACCTGCGCCGGGAATGCCGAAATCGCCTCGCGCCAGGCGGCCGTGGTCGAAACCTACCGCCATGTCGCGTTTCCAACCGCGCTGGCGGTCCTGACAACGGTGATCGGTCTGGCCTCCCTCCTGGTCAATCGAATTCCGTCCATCCGGGAATTCGCCGTCTTCGCCTGCTTCGGCATCCTCTTCCTGCTGCTGATCGTGCTCACGCTGCTGCCGGCGCTGATGGTGCTGCTGCCCCGTCCCAAGGCGCGGTTTCGCAGCCCCGGATACCTGGATCGCTGGTTCGCCTCTCTCATCGAGGCCGTGGTCCGGGTGAACCTCCACCACCAGAAAATCGCACTTCCCGCGATCGCCGCCGTAACGGCTCTGGGCATCGCCGGGATTTTTCAACTGCGCGTGGAGACCAATCCGGTGGGGTATTTCAAGGAGAACACGTCGGTCAGCCGCCATTTTCACGACATTTACCGGAACCTTTCCGGCAGCTTCCCCCTCTACGTGCTCATGGCCTCGGACAGGCCCGACTACTTCGAAAATCCTTTGTACATCCAGCAGATGGCACGCCTCCAGGCGTATTTGGAAACGCTTCCCGGTGTGGACAAAACGGTCTCGTTTGCCGACTACCTCAAGCTGGTCAACTACGCTTCCAACCAGTTCGACCCGGCCCACTATCGGCTGCCCGAGGAGGACTGGGAGCTTCGCATGCTCATCAACAGCTACCGGATGATGCTCGGAGACGAGCTTTTCGACCGGTTCATGACCGCGGACCTGTCCCAAAGCAACATCTTGATGCTGACCCACATTTCCAGTTCCCGGCAGTTTTTGGAGACCCGCAAGGCCATTCTCTCCCACGTGAGAGACTTGGGGGCCGGTCCCTTGCGCTGGCAGGTTACCGGGTTCGGCATGGTCATCTCCTCCAGCAGCCAATTGCTGACCCGCGGGCAGATCCAGAGCCTTTCCATCACCATGGTGCTGGTGTTCGCCATCATGTTCCTCCTCTTTCTTTCCTTGAAGGTGGGACTCATCGCCGCGGCCACCAATCTGTTTCCCATCGTCGTGAATTTCGGCGTCATGGGATGGCTGGGAATCGAGCTGTCCATGGCAACGGGGTTGATCGCCAGCATCGCCATCGGTCTCGGAGTGGACGATGCGATTCACTATCTGGTCCGCTTCAACCGTGAATTCCGCAAAGATCTGAACGAGGAGAGAGCCTTGCGGGAAACGCTGCACCAGGTGGGCCGGCCGATTCTGTTCACCACACTTTCTATCAGCATCGGTTTTTCGGTGCTGGCCCTGTCCTCTTTCCAACCCACCGCCGTGTTCGGTCTTCTCATGGTGCTGACCATGGCCTCGGCGCTGATCGGCGATGTCGTACTGCTGCCCTGTCTGATGCGTCACGTGGAGCTGGTGACCCTCTGGGATCTGGTGCGGCTCAAGCTCGGCAAGGAGCCGCGCAAGGGGATTCCGTTGTTCCAGGGCATGAGCCGCACCGAGGTGCACTACATTTGCATGGCCGGAGCGCTGCGAAAGATGGAAGGGGGCGAGGTACTCTTTCACAAAGGAGACGCCAGCGACGAATCCATGTTCGCGGTGGTTTCTGGAGATCTGGACGTGCTGGACCATGACATCGGAGAGGATCCGACGAGAGGTCACGCCTATCAGAAACGGCTTGTCACCCTCCACGCCGGCGATGTGGTGGGGGAAATGGGGATGCTGCGCTCCAGTCCCCGATCGGCCTCGGTGGTGGCTCTGGGTTCGGCCGAGTTGCTGCAGATCAACATGAAAATGATCCGTCGGCTGCAGTGGCTGTACCCGCCCACGGCGCACAAGTTTTCCGTCAACCTCATGAAGACCCTGTGTGATCGGATCGAAAACGTTTCGCACTGCCTCTTCGAGAGCAGCGTCGTGGACGACATGACCGGATTGTGCAACCGCAAGAGCCTCATGCAGATTCTGGAAAAAGAGGTTTTCCGATCCCAGCGCTACGGATGCGAACTTTCCCTCTGCCTGTTGGAGGTGGGCAACAACGCTGCCTCCTGGGGCGAACAAGCGCCCGTGGGGGATGCCGAGATGAAAATCATGACCGATGCCATTTTGACCGAGCTGCGCAGATGCGACACGCTGGGAAGGATGGATGCGCGAACCTTTGCCTTGATTATGCCCCAAACCCCCGGCGAGCACGCGCAGACCACCATCGACCGGATCTGCAAACTGCTGGAGTCCTGCATCTCCGGACAGGGATTCCAGGTGCCGTCGCTTCGATGCGGGGTGGCCAGCTACCGCTCCAATCCGGCGACCTCGGCCCAGACATTGTACGACCGGGCGCAGCAAGGACTGTCATCGCAAAACCCTTCTCCGTAGGCGACCATTCTCCTGTTGACATCGACCCCCGTTGTCCCATAACAGCTATAATCTGTCTCCAAATTGCCTTTTCGCCCAACCCGCCAGAGGCGGGTAAATCTCGACGTCGGGTTCTCGTTTCCAGTGATTGAAATGCGGTCGTATTCCTCCGGCTGGAAACTCGGATCCTTCTCGACCTTGAATGAAAATCCGAACCCGGAAAACAGCCGATATCGGTCCTGCGCTCCGTTTTCCGGCCGCCGGCTCCGCCGGGATCGAAACCACACAACGGCTGAACCGGCGCCAACAAGCGCTTACCCTGCCGCTTGTTGGAGCGAAGCGGAAATCCCGGGCACCGGGGCGGTGCGTTCGTTCATAAACGCGGTTTGGGCAGTCAATCGAATCGGAAGGTGCGGGGGAAGGGAACTGCGCAAAGCGTGAAGGTTCACCTGGTGAGTCTGGGCTGTGCAAGAAACCTGGTCGACAGCGAAGGTATGCTGGGGCGCTTGAAGCGGGCCGGGTGGGCGGTTACGGACGAACCGGCCGAGGCCGAAGCCATCGTTGTCAACACCTGCAGTTTCATCGAATCGGCCGCCGACGAGTCCATCGACACCATTCTGGAAGCGGCCCGCTACAAGCGGGAGGGGCGGTGTCGATGCCTCGTGGTGGCCGGCTGCCTCCCGCAGCGCTACGGGGAGCGGATCCGTGAGGCATTGCCCGAAGTGGACGGTTTTCTGGGAACCGGCGCCTTTGATGAGATTGCGCAATGCCTGGCGGACTGCGGAAGATCGGCACCCTGCCGACTACCGGACCCGGACCGGACGCCGCTGCATTCTGCCGATGCGCCGCGGGAGTCGTTGCCGGGAAACGCCGTATATCTCAAGATCGCCGAGGGCTGCAGTCGCCGGTGCACCTATTGCATCATCCCCCGGCTTCGCGGAAACCAGCGAAGCCGGCCGGTGGACGACATCGTAGCGGAGGCAAGCCGGCTTGCCGAGGCGGGTGCCCGGGAGCTGAACCTCGTCGCCCAAGACGCCACGGCCTGGGGAAGGGACCTGAACCCGCCTTCGCGGTTGAGCCGGTTGCTGGAGGCCCTTGCCGAGGCGCTGCCGTCGGTGTGGGTCCGCGTTCTCTACGGACACCCGGAGAGTATCGACGAGGAAACGATCGGCATGGTGGGTCGGTACGACAACATCTGCTCCTATTTCGATGTTCCCGTTCAGCACGCCAGCTCCCGCATTCTCCGCGCCATGGGGCGGCGGGGCGATGCGGAAACCCTGACGCACCTGTTCGAGCGGATTCGCTCGCTGGTTCCGGAGGCTGCACTGCGGACCACGGTCATCGTCGGGTTCCCGGGCGAGACCGATTCGGACTTTCGGGAGTTGGAACGGTTTGTCGACCGTGTCCGTTTCGACCATCTCGGGGCCTTCATCTATTCGGACGCAGAGGACCTGCCCTCCCACCGGCTGGGCGGGCACGTATCCCAAAAAGCCGCCCGGAAGCGCTATGACCGGATCATGACGTTGCAGCGATCCATTTCGACGGAAAACAATCGCCGCCACCTCGGCCGGCGCTACCCGGTGCTTCTGGAGGAGGTCGTGGAAGAAGGACTGCTGGTCGGGAGAACGCCGTTTCAGGCGCCCGATGTGGACGGCGTCACTTACGTGACCGGAAAGGCGCTTGAAGTAGGCTCTTGCGTGACGGTCACCATTTCCGACGCCACGGAATACGATCTGAGCGGGGAGGTTGTATGAGGGACCTGAAACGGCGACTGTTGGACATGGTGGCCGACGACCTCGCCGGCATCGAGAAGGAGCTGCACGCCCATCTCCGGCCCCACCTGGACCTGGTGCAGGAGACCGCGGGACACCTGCTGTTTTCCGGCGGAAAACGGTTCCGGCCGCTGCTCATGGTGCTGTGTGCGCGACTGTGCGGGTACGAGGGCGACAGCGATCATAAATTTTCCACTGCCTTCGAGTACATTCATGCCGCAACGCTGCTGCACGACGACGTGGTGGACGGCGGCACGCTGCGGCGGGGCCGCCCGGCCGCCCACAAGGTGTACGGTGGCGCCACCACTGTTTTGGTGGGGGATTTTTTGCTGGCGCGCGCTCTGTCCATCGGCGCCGATACCGGCAAACTCAAGGTGATCCAGGTCCTGTCCCAGGTGACCGAGGACATGGCCCAGGGGGAAATCCACCAGCTGATGCGAAAGGGGCATCTGGAGCTCACCGAAGACGAGTATATGGATGTCATCCGGCGAAAGACCGCCGTTCTCATCCAGGGCGCCTGCCGGGTGGGCGCCATCATCGCCGATGCCGACGAGCACCTGGAACGGGCGCTGGGCGACTACGGCCTGCACGTGGGTCTCGCATTTCAGATGGCCGATGACCTGCTGGACTACACGGCCGAAACCGCCGCTCTCGGCAAGATCGTGGGCGCGGACCTGCGGGAAGGAAAAATTACCCTGCCGTTGATCGCCGCACGCCATCAGGCCGAGCCGGAGGTTCGCAAGCGGATGGATGAGATGATCGGCAATCCCTCCTTTTCGGAGGACGCGTTTTTCGGCCTGGTGGAAGAATTGTCCCGGTGCGGCGGCATCGACTACACCCGGAACCGGGCCGAGGAGCACATCCGGGCCGCGAAAAAGGCCCTGGGGGTCTTCGAACCCTCGGAAACCAAAGATATCCTGAATCACGTGGCCGACTTTGCACTGGCCCGCAAGGCCTGAAGCCGGCCCTTCGATCTGTCGGACACTCAGCCGCGGAGGCAAGCGATCATGGCAGCGACAACCCCTTTATTTCATGGTTATCCCCGGGCCCTTTTCGGTGCGGCATTGGCCTTATGGGTATTTTTTTCCGTTCCCTCTGCGATTGCAAAAGAGCCTTCGGACCGGGTGTGGGCGTTCGGCTCCGCCGTTTCCAGCGGGGATCCCTCCGCCGACCGGACCAGCGCCGTCACCGACGCCCTGACGGCGGCACTCGAGCAGGCCGTGGTCCGTGAGGTGCCCCGCGAAGTGTTGGTGGACAACCTGAGAACTCTCAGCGAAGTGGTGTTTTCCAAAGCGGAAACCTTCGTGCAGTCCTACGAAGTGCTCAGCGAATACTCCTATCAGGGAAGCATTCGGGTGCTGGTCGAAGCCGTCGTCCCACTGGACGGCGTTTATCAGCGGTTACAGCAGGTGGGCATCGGGTTTGAAAACAAGGCGCTGCCCCGCATCCTTTTTCTTGTCAACGAGCAAAACCCCGAAACCGGCTGGCCGCAGTTCTGGTGGGCGGAGGATGCGGCCTTTCTGGTCACGGTCGGGGAAGAGGTGATGTCGGCCGCCTTGAAAGAGCAGGGCTTTCCGATCGCCGGCCACGTGGCGTTACCGCCGGAGGCGACCCTGGAGCCCTACTACTACAAACCGCATTTGAGCAACGACGAAGCGGTGGCCGTCGGCAATGCGTTCCTAGCCGACATCGTCGTGGTGGGTTCGGCCGTGGCGCGACCCGCCCAGAACACCATGGGAGAGAATCTTCGCGCCTACAAGGGGATCGTCAGCGTGCGGGCCGTGCGTACGGAGACCGGAGTGGAACTGACCGCTGTGGAGGAAAGCGACGTCGCCATGGGAACCGACCCTGTGGCGGCGGGCCGGGACGCCATCCTGAAGGCCGGCAAGCTGGCCGGCGACACCCTGGCGCAAAGGATCAAGGATGAATGGCGCAAGATCCGGAAGCCGGAGATGGTCGAAATCAACGTTTTGGGAACGCAAAACCTCAAAGCGTTCGTGCGGCTGCGGGAGGTTATCGTCAACACGCCCGGTGTCAATTCGCTGCAAGTCAAGGAGCTGCAAACCGAAAAGGCACGGATCGTGGTGGATTTTGCCAGTGACGCCGAAGAACTGGCCGCATCGTTGATGGTTCACGACTTCGGCTCCTTCGGCGTTACCATGACCGATATCGGCCAAAACCACATGAATATCGAGCTGGTTACCCAAGGTGTCGACAATCCCGGGTCCACGGAATAGGCTCTCTCAGCCCTGATCCCTTAGCCCATGCCCATCAATATCCCCAACATGTTGACCGTTCTGCGGGTGCTGTTGATCCCGCTGCTCGTCATCTGCGTGATGCGGGAAAAGATCGGCTTCGCTCTGCTGGTGTTCGCCATCGCGGCCGCCAGTGACGCGCTGGACGGATTCCTGGCCCGCTGGCTCCGGCAGCGCACCACCTTCGGCGCCTATCTGGACGCTGTGGCGGACAAGCTGCTGATGACCGCCACTTACGTCGTGCTGGCGGTGCATGCGATCATGCCTTCCTGGCTGGCGGTGCTGGTGATCAGCCGGGATGTGCTCATCAGCGTGGGCGTTTTTGTGATGCTCGCCGTCGCCCACCGGCGCGAGAATATCCCCCCCAGCCGGATCAGCAAGTGGAACACCATCTGCCAGGCGCTCACGGTTCTTTTCGTCCTGACGAAAACGTTGGTCCCGTTGCATCCGTTGCCGGGAGCGGTGCTGTATGCCACCACGGGCTCCCTGACCGTGGTGTCCGGCCTCCACTACCTGTATGTCGGCCTGAATGTTCTGCACGGAGACGAAGATAGGGATGAACCGTCGTAATGCCCACCGATACGAGCTTGACAGCCTGCAGGGCAGGTGGTATCAGGTGTTCGTTTTGGGATCATAGGCACGTAGCTCAGGGGGAGAGCACTACCCTGACACGGTAGGGGTCCGGGGTTCAAATCCCCGCGTGCCTACCAGAAGTGACAAGGGTTTGCGGCGATAGATCGCCGTGAGCCCTTTTTTATATATTTACCTTGGGAAAACCTATCCGTTTTCATACGGATTTTTCATGATACCAATTATCCAAAAATTCTTTATTTGTCGCTATTCGTTTCATTTCCAACCCCTGCGTTTTCTGGTTCCATGTTCCCATCCGAATGCGAAACCAATCGCGAACTGTTTGAGTACGAACCTCCTCCCCTGTTACCCTTCGACCGATGGGTAACAGGCTCCTCCTGTTTTAAGGTGCTTCCCAAACGACCTCTCCTTCTTCGTTATAAAGGAGAAGCGAGGAGGCGGGATGTTGGCGTTTAACTCCCGTCTTTATGCTTACAGTCTCCGCAGTTCCCAAAACTGCGCGTGTTCTCCCAACAGAATCTGAGAGGGATATGTGAACCCCTCCCTTCTCCCCAAGCTCCAGCGCTATTTCCCTTCCCTTAAGCGGTTCACCGTCTATCTCTCTTCGATCTCTTAGGATTAGAGAGGGAACTTTTCCCGCGAAGCTCATTGACACTCGTGTGTGTCCGTCCTCATCCATGAACATCAACGCGGGTCCAGAATCTTTTTCCCCGTATGTAAGAGAGCCTGTTAGAAAGGCTGATTTTGTGCGACTCTCGTTCCAAATTTGGACAGAGCGGGGATATATTAGCAACGATGCCTGCCCAGAGTCCTCAAGAAGCACTATTGGCGCCCAAATCCAATCTTCCCGGGCGCACAAAACAGCTTTGGGCATTGCGCTCTCTTCAGGAGGCGCTTTGGGCGTCTTAGTAACAATAATCTGACTCGCGCGGAGTGTGTCACAAGAAATTACATCCGACTCTTCTTTCCCAGCATATGCACTGTTGACGAGATCAAACACCCTCTCTCCCAGTAACCCTGCAACAAAAGCAACACAGAAGACCAAAGCCAGATGTCTGGTTTTCATCTTGCCCCCTTTATGCAATTTCTTATTTTTCCGTACAGAAACCGTCTTGCCCTGGTAGTAGACTATCATCGTATGACACAGGCCTCCATGTCGGAGGAGAACTGTAAAGCACCCAAGTCTGACCTGTTGCCGTATCCAACAGGATGGGGATTTTTCCATGACCGGTTGAAACCATCTGGTAGCGGCCTGAAATGGGTGAGATGGGACCGATTTTTGTAATTTTACACGGAGGCCATGAGGCGCTTTCTTTGTCAACACCCACAATCGGAACTGAAGTAAGCCCCACTTCATTATCATTCGGACGAGGCTTGTCTCCAGTTTCCTCTGCGCCAATTGAGGGGAGCAGCAGAAAAAATACAGCTATACAGACAGCGAGACCTAATATCTTTTTCATTGGTCCTCCTAAGTTTTATGCTGCTTGCTTTACAGTGATCGAAAAGGCTTTCAGATTCCATTCCGACCGGCCCGTCTTGGTGGTGTACCCCATGGGTCGATTCCAGTTCCCAAATGGTGCCCAAACAGGCGAATGGTACGCAAAGGCAGGTCTATCGGAGTGAAAGGGGGCACCAAGTAGAGATAGGCCGTTTATGCATCTTGGTGCATGATAGTTTACTCTCATCTATTTGTTTTTGCAACTAAAAACCGATTTTTATAGGCTTCCTGATATTTATAATCACCATGCCACCTATCGAATCACAGGGTGTTGACTGATGCATGTAGTGCGCGGATTTGGCGAGTATTCGGCAGCGAGAACTGGCAGACAAGTCTGCAACCATATGCCCATTCTCAACGACCAAATTACCCACCACATGTGGTAGACTTGCAGCGGCACTCCCTCCTGTAGTATCCTGAAACCTCACCTACACCGACCCCTCAGGACTCAGGATCGCTGATCCGAATCTAGCGTTGTAATGGATACAGCCCGTATCCTTGAAATCGTTGTGGTTCAAGGATGATGCAAGTATTATTGAGTTCCGATTTTGTTGGTGTGGTCAGATATCATGCACTTTTTGTAAGGTACTTGGGTCTGTATAATCATATGTTCACGGCGGCTGCGCC
>JAJDOA010000064.1 GCA_022340405.1 Desulfobacteraceae bacterium
GAACTTGGGGTGGGAAAAGCAGGCTGCGGCCGAACTGGCGGAAGACCCGCTGGCCCTGCTATGCGGACCGGTCCTGCATGGCAGCCTCATGACTCGCCTCATCCGCTCCTTCGGCGTGGAACCCACCGGCTGCATCGGGTACAGCCTGGGCGAATCTGCAGGCCTTTTCGCACTGGGTGCCTGGAGCGATTGGCAGGAAATGTTCCGGCGCATGCGCGATTCGGACCTGTTCCGCTCCCGGCTGGCCGGTGAATTCCGAGCGGTACGCGAATCCTGGAACCTTTCCGAGAGCGACCCCTTTCGATGGAGAGCTTGTGTGGTCAATCGCTCGCGCGATGCGGTGGCGCAGACCATTTCTCACAGGTCCGACGTACGTCTGCTCATTGTGAACACACCCGAGCAATGCGTCATCGGCGGCCGTGAGGCCGCCGTGGAGGCTGCGGTGCAGGACATGGACTGCGAGTCGGTGGCCCTGGACGGCGTCCTCTCCGTGCACTGCGATGCGGCGCATCCCGTGCGGGACGCCTACCGAGACCTTCACCGCCTTCCCACCGTGGCACCCCCCGGTATCCGCTTTTACAGCTGCGCCTGGGCCGAAAGCTACCGACCGTCAACGGAAACGGCCGCCCGGTCCATCTGCGACCAGGCCATGGACGGCTTCGATTTCACCAAGGTCGTCGAGCGCGCATGGGCGGACGGTTTCCGCATCTTCGTCGAAATGGGCCCCCACGCGTCGTGCACCGGTATGATCCGCTCCATCCTCGCCGGGCGAAACCACCTGGCCGTTTCCCTCTGCCGAAGGGGGGAGCCGGAGAGAAATACCGTACTGCGGGCCCTCGGCTTCCTGGCCGCCCATGGCCGCGGAATCGAGCTGGGCCGCATTTACGGCGATCCGGCGCGAAAGGGAGGAACACCCGCCGTGCATCTTTCGCCAAGAGATGCGGTGGTCGTCCGGGCCGGCGGCGCTCCCCTGGTGGTTCCGCCGCCACCGAAGGGCCTCGACCACCGGCCGGCCTCCTCTCCGCCGCAGCGACAGGCGGTTGCTGGAACAGATGGATCCGGTGGCCGCCCCTCCGACGGGGAATGGGAATCAGAATCGCCGCATCAGAGACCGGCCGCGCAAGCGGACCGGGAGCCGCTGGCGGCCATGCGCAAGGCCATGCGGGAAAACGCATCCGCCCATCAGGCGTTCTTGGCGTTTTCGTCCAGCCTGGCGGACGGATACCGCACGGCGGTGGAGTTGCAGACCGCCCTGTCGCGGCCCCCACAAGGAGGGATCGTCCCGGCCGGGCGCTCCGCAAAGCCCATTGCCCGAGATTCGGCTTCGGAAGCACGCCGCACATCCGAGCGCGCCGTGGCCTTCAGCCGGGAGCAGTGCATGGCGTTTGCCGTGGGATCCGTGGCCGAGGTTCTCGGCGACGCCTTTGCCGTAGTGGACACCTATCCGGTACGGGTTCGCCTGCCCGATGAGCCCCTGATGCTGGTGGATCGCATTCTTTCCGTGGAGGGCCGGCCGCTTTCGCTGGAAAGTGGCCGTGTGGTCACCGAACACGACGTGCGCGCCGATGCCTGGTACCTGGACGGCGGTCGGGCGCCGGTCTGCATTTCGGTGGAAGCAGGCCAGGCGGATCTGTTTCTGTGCGCCTACCTGGGCATCGACCATGCCGTGAAGGGAAAGCGCTCCTATCGTCTGCTGGATGCCGCCATCCGGTTCCACCGCGGCCTGCCGAGACCCGGGGAGACCCTGCGCTATGAGATCGAAATCGAAAAATTCATGCGCCAGGGGGACACCTATTTGTTCTTTTTTCATTTCGAAGGATTTGCCGGCGGTGACCATCTCATCACCATGCGGGACGGTTGCGCGGGGTTTTTCACCGCCGAGGAGGTACGCCGATCCGGCGGGATCCTGTTTACGGAAAACGACCGGAGACCGGAGGCCGGGCGGGTTCCCGACGGGTTTCGGCCGCCGGTGCCCATGCAACGGGAGCGGTACGAAGCGCCAGCACTGGAGGCGCTTCGCAAAGGGGATTTGGAGGAGGCCTTTGGCAGCGCGTTTGCCGGGGTGGTCCTGCCCGAGGCCCAGCGACTGCCCGGCGGTCGCATGAGGTTGATCGACCGGGTCAAGGTGCTCGACCCGGCTGGCGGTCGTTTCGGCATCGGGCGCATCTGCGCCGAGGCGGACATCCATCCGGACGACTGGTTTCTAACCTGCCACTTCGTCGACGACATGACCATGCCGGGAACCTTGATGTACGAGTGCTGCGCGCACACCCTGCGGGTTTTCCTGCAGCGGATGGGCTGGATTTCGGACTGCAGCGACGTTCACTATGAACCCAGAACCGGCGTGGAAACCCGACTGAAATGCCGCGGTCCGGTCACTCCCGACACGCACTGCGTTCTCTACGACGTGGAAATCAAGGAGATCGGTTTCGATCCGGAGCCCTTCGTAATCGCCGACGCCGTCATGTCCGCCGACGGCCGTCGCATCGTCTTTTTCGAGAACATGTCCATGCAGCTCTCGGGGGCGGACCGGGAGCGGCTCAACTCCTACTGGAGCGGCCGGAAAGCCAGTTCTGCCGACAAAGGGATCGAGACAGCCGCCGCGGTTTTCGACCGGGAGCACATCCTGGCCTTTGCCCGGGGAAATCCATCGGAGGCCTTCGGAGCCCCCTACGCACCCTTCGACCGGGATCGGGTGATCGCCAGGCTTCCGGCCCCCCCTTATTCCTTCATCGACAGGGTGGTGCACATAGAGCCCGAACCCTGGCGCCTTCGGCCGGGGGGTTGGATCACTGCGGAATACGATGTCCCCCCCGACGCCTGGTATTTACGAGCCGACGGCTCCGGCGTCATGCCCTTTGCGGTGCTGCTGGAAGTGGCCCTCCAGCCCTGCGGGTGGCTGGCTGCCTACCTGGGTTCGGCCCTTCGAAGCGAAGAGGATCTGAAATTCCGCAACCTCGGAGGCACGGGCATCATCCACCGGCAGGTCACGCCTCGGGGATCCACCCTGGCGACGCGGTGCCGGCTGACGAAGGTTTCCGAGGCCGGAGAGATGATCATCGAGCATTTCGACTTCGATGTCTCCCGGGGAAACGATACCATCTACACCGGAAACACCTATTTCGGCTTTTTCACCCGGGAGGCGCTCTCCCGCCAAGTCGGGCTCCATGATGGCGGAGAGAGCCCCCACGAGCGGGACGGCCGAGGACATCCCGACGGAGGGAAAATCCTGGACGACCACCCGCCGCTGACACCCGAAGATCCGGCACGACAGCCGGAGGGGGGACTGGTCGTTCCGGCCCGCGCCATCCGCATGATCGACCGGATCGAAAGCTGGTCCCCGGAGGGCGGTGCCCACGGCCTGGGCTTTGCGCGCGGCTCCAAGAAGGTGGATCCAGGGGAGTGGTTTTTTTCGGCGCATTTTCATCAGGATCCGGTCTGCCCGGGATCCCTTGGCATCGAGTCCTTTCTGCAGCTGACCCGCTATGCAGCCGGCCGGCGCTGGCGGGACCGAATCGCCACCCACCGTGCGGAACCGTTGACCGGTGAGGCACACGAGTGGCAGTATCGGGGGCAGATCGTTCCCACCAACCGCCGGATCGAAGTGGAGGCGACCATCACCGAGGCCGTGGATTCCCCGGTGCCGGTCATCCGCGCGGACGGCCGATTGCTGGTGGACGACCTGGCCATCTATGCCATGAAAAGCTTCGGTTTGAGGCTCGTACCGATCGAAAAGCGATCGTAGGCGAAATGACCCGGTAAAACCGAGCCGCTTTCCGTGAAAGGCAAAAACGTTGGCCCACCCAAAAGCAAATGGAATGCGATACGAAAACGTAAACATCGATGCGTTCGGATACGAGCTGGCACCCAACGTGGTGGAATCCGATGCGCTGGAACGGCGTCTGGGACCCCTCTACGAGCAGTTGCATCTTCAGCGTGGCCAGTTGGAGACGCTTACCGGGGTGCGCGAACGACGATACTGGGACGAGAATTCGCGCATGTCCGACGGCGCGGTGGCCGCTGGCCGCAAGGCACTTGAGGGGGCCCGCGTTAGCGCAGCCGACATCGGGGTTCTTGTCTACGGCGGGGTTTGCCGCGACAATCTCGAGCCGGCCACGGCCTGTGCGGTGGCCCATGCACTCGAGATTCCCCCGGATGCGCAGGTGTACGACCTGTCCAATGCCTGCCTCGGGGTACTCAATGGGATGGTCCACGTAGCCAACGCCATCGAATTGGGGCACGCGCGCGCGGGTATCGTGGTCTCCTGCGAGTCGGCCCGGCAGATCGTGGACACCACGATCCAACGCCTGCTGTCGGAACGGAATATGGAAAGCTTCAAACACGGCATCGCGACCCTCACCGGCGGATCCGGAGCCGTCGCAGTGGTATTGACCCACCGCAGCATGTCGGGCGGCGGCCACCGGTTGCTCGGCGCGACCGCCCGAAACGCCACCGAGCACCACCGCCTGTGCCGCTGGGGACCGGACACGGGAATCCCGGCCTCCGGTCTGCACACCATGGAGACCGACTCGGTGGGAGTGCTGCGCCACGGGGTGGTTCTTGGGGTGGAAACCTATCGGGACTTCCGCCGGCTCATGCGGTGGTCCGAAAACGAACCCGACAAGATCATCTGCCACCAAGTGGGCGCCGCCCACCAGCGGACCATTCTGGACGCCATCGGCGTGGCCCCGGAAAAGGATTTTGTCACCTATCCGTATCTGGGAAACATCGGCACGGTGTCCCTTCCCATCACCGCCGCCATCGCCTCCGAAAGGGGATTTCTGGAAACAGGAGACGCGGTGGGATTTCTGGGTATCGGAAGCGGGCTGAACTGCCTGATGCTGGGAATCCAATGGTAGGTGTCGATGCACAGACCAGGGGGTGTTCATGAACCTCCGGCGGCGATTGCTGGAAATGGGCCGCGAACGGCCGGTGAAGACCGCCCCCTTCCGGCGCCTGTATCCCTTCGCTTCCCATTACGCCGACCTCGCCGGACTGCAATGCCACTACCTCGACGAGGGGGAGGGGGATCCGGTGGTGATGCTCCACGGCAATCCAACCTGGTCGTTTTACTACCGCAGCCTGGTTCTCGCGCTGCGGAGCCGTTGCCGTTGCATCGTACCCGACCACATCGGCTGCGGGCTGAGCGAGAAGCCCCCGCCCTCCCGGTATGGATACCGACTCGCCGACCGCGTGGCGGACCTGGAGCTTCTGCTGGACCGGCTCGAACTCCGGGACCGACTGACCCTGGTGGTGCACGACTGGGGCGGCATGATCGGGATGAACTTCGCCGTCCGGCATCCCGGTCGCATCCGCCGCCTGGTGATCACAAACACGGCCGCTTTTTTTCCGCCAGGCGGGAAGTCGCTCCCGTGGCAGCTGCGCTTCGTCCGCAACCTGCCCCTGTTGGCCGCGCCTTTGGTTCTGGGTTTCAACGCCTTTGCCGTGGCGGCGCTGTTTTCCGCAACGAAAATGGGCCTTTCCGCACCGGTGCGGCGCGGCCTGGCGGCACCCTACAACGGGTGGCGAAACCGCCTGGCCACCTTGCGATTTGTCCAGGACATCCCATGGCGGCCGCAAGACCCCGGCTACGAGACGGTGCGCTGCGTGGATCGCCACCTGCACCGGCTGGCCGGCAAACCCATGCTGATCTGCTGGGGAAAGCACGACTTCGTCTTCGACGAGACCTACTACCGGTCTTGGCGGCGCCGCTTCCCGAAAGCCGAGGCACACTGGTTTGCCGAGGCGGGCCACTACCTGCTGGAGGATGTCCCGGAGGCGGTCTGTGCCCGTGTCGAAACCTTTCTGCGAAAACATCCATTGTAGTCCCCTGCCCGCTTTTGCCGGCGAAAAAGCAGGGAAACGGAGCCGAACCGAAATGCCCAACGCCGAAAACGCCGAATCTGCCGGAGCAACGGACAGCGCGCAGCTGGAATCCTCCACCGTGTTTCCGGCTGCAACCGACATCGCCAATGTTTCCCTCCACCTGAGAGAGGCTGCGGCGCTGCACCCTTACAAGCGGGCCGTCGTATGGAGGGCGGGACGGGACCGCAGGGGCCGTTCCGCCTATGCGCATCTCACCTTCCGGCAGTTGGACAAGGAGTCGGACTGTATCGCCCACGGACTCGAGGGGGCCGGCATCGTCTCGGGGACCCGGACCATTCTCATGGTGCGGCCCAGTCCGGAATTTTTCTGCCTGATCTTCGCGCTGTTCAAAGTCGGTGCCGTGCCGGTGGTCGTGGATCCGGGTATGGGGGTGTCCCGCATGCTCGAATGTTTTCGCCAGAGCCGGCCGGAGGCCTTCATCGGAATCCCCCTGGCCCACGTCGTGCGCACGCTGCGACCCGGCTTTTTCCGGTCGGTAACCATCTGGGTTACCGTCGGGCGAAGATGGTTCTGGGGCGGCTGGACGTTGGACCAGATCCGCTGGTTTCCATGGCGACCGTATCCACCGGCTTCCACGAAACGCGACGAGCCGGCTGCCGTTCTGTTCACCACCGGAAGCACGGGGCCCGCCAAGGGGGCCGTGTACACCCACGGCAACTTCATTGCCCAGCTGTATCATATTCGCCGCTACCTGCAGATGGCCGCGGATGAAATCGACTTGTCCACCTTTCCTCTGTTTGCGCTGTTCTATCCGGCGTTGGGCGTCACCGCCGTCATTCCGGACATGGACCCGACCCGCCCGGCAAAGGCCGAGCCGAGTCGGATCGTCGAAACCATCGTCAACCAGGGGGTCACCAACATGTTTGCGTCCCCGGCGCTGCTCAACCGCCTGGCCCGATACGGCAGGGAAAAAGCCATCAAGATGCCCAGCCTGAAACGGGTCATCTCCGCCGGTGCACCCGTAGCGCCGGCGCTTATCGAGCAGTTTGCCCGGATGCTGGTGGACGGGGCCGAGGTTCACACGCCCTACGGGGCCACCGAAGCGGTTCCGGTTTTGTCCATTTCCAGCACGGAGATTCTCTCCGAGACCCGGACCCTCAGCGAACGGGGTTTCGGATACTGCGTCGGAAAGCCCGTAAACGACTTGGTGGAAGTGCGCATCATCGCCATCAACGACGATCCCGTCTCCGAGTGGTCCGAAGCGCTGGCGGTTGCCCCAGGCACCATCGGTGAAATCATCGTCCGGGGCGATCACGTCACCCGGCATTATTTTGAAAAACCGCAGGCCGATGCGCTTTCCAAAATCGTCGACGGCGACCGGTTCTGGCATCGAATGGGTGATCTGGGCTGGCAGGACAGCAAAGGACGGATCTGGTTCTGCGGCCGCAAGAGCCACCGTGTGATCACACCGCAGGGCACCCTCTACACCATCCCCTGCGAATCGATCTACAACAACCATCACATGGTTTTCCGAAGCGCCCTGGTCGGTGTGGGTAACCCCCCGAATCAGCGCCCGGTCATCTGCGTAGAGCTGGTAGGGGACAAGGGGCGACCCGACTTGGAGAAAATCCGGGAAGATCTCCTCACCATGGGCCGGCGCGTGGAGATCACCAGCCTCATCGAGACGATTCTGTTCCATCCGGGCTTTCCGGTGGATATTCGCCACAACGCCAAAATCTTCCGCGAGCAGCTGGCCGTTTGGGCCGCCGAAAAGCTGGCCGGCAGCAAGGGAGAGTCGAAATGATCGGAAACGGCACAACCGATACGGCGCTGGTAACCGGCGGGGGAGGATTTCTCGGCACGGCCATTGTCCGCCTGCTCGTGGATCGGGGGATCCGGGTGCGCAGCTTCGCCAGAAACCGATATCCCCATCTGGATGCCCTTGGTGTGGAGCAGATCCAGGGGGATCTGGCCGAAGAGCGATCCGCACACCGTGCCTGCAGCGGCGTGGACGTGGTGTTCCACACGGCGGCAAAAGCCGGCGTATGGGGCCCCTACGGAGCGTTCTATCGGGCCAACAGCCTCGGAACCTTTCGGATCATCGAGGCCTGTCAGGAAAGCGGCGTTCCCCGGCTGGTGTTCACCAGCTCCCCGAGCGTCGTGTTCGACGGGACCGACAAGGCCGGTGTGGATGAAAGCGTCCCCTACCCCCAACGGTACACCACCCACTACCAGGCCACCAAGGCCGCCGCCGAGAAAGCCGTCCTGGCGGCGGCTTCCAGTAAACTGGCCGTGGTGGTTCTTCGCCCCCATCTCATTTGGGGCCCTGGCGACCCCCATCTCACACCGCGGATACTTCAGCGCGCTGAAAGCCTTCGCATCGTCGGCGACGGCACCAACCGGGTGGACACGGTCTATGTGGACAATGCCGCCCGGGCCCACCTGCTGGCCGCCGACCGCCTTGCAGAGACGAGGGAGATATCCGGTCGATGCTATTTTATCAGCCAGGACGACCCGATCCCGCTGTGGGAGATGATCAACCGCATCCTGGAGGCGGGCGGCAAAGCGCCGGTGCAAAAATCCGTGCCCTTCCCGGCTGCCTGGCTTGCAGGCGCCGTGCTGGAGCTGGTATATGGAATCTTCCGGCTGCCGGGCGAGCCGAGGATGACACGGTTCGTCGCCTCCGAGCTGGCCAGAGACCATTGGTTCGACATTTCGGCGGCCCGGAGGGATCTGGGCTACGAGCCGGCGGTGTCGACGGAGGAGGGGCTGAACCGGCTCAAGAGCTGGCTATCCACACCGGAGAGCGGTGCGGCATCCGGTGGATCCGGTTCTGCCTGACAGACCTGCGGCTCAGGGGTTGCCGGAGATTGAAGACTCCCCGCCGCAAGCAGCGGGGAATGCACTCGCTGATACCGGTTCAATCATCGCACTGTCGCGGCAACGTCGCAACGGGAGGAGTATCATGGAACTTACCGACATCGCGTCGCTTTCGGAATGGGCAAAACTGGAACAGGAGATCCACCGGGAATCGGGACTGGATGCCAATGTCTTCAACACCGAAGGAAGGCGCATCACCGAAGTAAAGAACTGGGTCAACCGTCTGTGCCCGGCCATCAAGGATACCGACAAGGGGCAGGCATTCATCTGCGCCGTTGCCCACATGAACCTGGCGGTCCAGGCGAAGAAAACGCAGCAGCCCGTGATCGAGGAGTGCGACGCCGGCATTGTCAAAATCGTGGTTCCCATTCTGGTCGACGGTGAATTCGTGGGTGCCTTCGGTGCCTGCGGAAAGGTGCTGGATGGCGGCGAGGTCGACACCTTTATGGTCAACCGCACCACCGGCATCGAAGAGGAAACCGTCGAGGCGCTGTCTTCGGACATCGGCACTCTTTCCCAGGAAAAGGCCGAAGCGGCGGCCGTGTCTATTCAAGCTCGCATCCAAGATATTTTGGCAAACCGTTCCTCCTGACCCCTGGAACCATCAGCAAGCAGAAACCATAGCGATTGTCAGAATTCTGCTCCGTTTCCGCAGAGGCTTCCAAACAGAACTGTAGGGGAGCGTCCCGTTGGTGGTACCATCTACCCCGGACCCCGTGACCGGGATGTCCGCTTCGCTCCCACGGGCGGGGATGAACCCCGCCCCTACGCTTTCACTCGACCACAAAATCCCTTCCATATCGAATCGGAAAGCGGCTCTTCGTAACGCGCAGCGCATCTTTGTCACGGCTGCCGATACGAACGGTGGGGTCAAACGTTCCGTTTTCATAGGACAGAATGACATACCGGCCCTTTTCGGACAAAGACAGCTGCTCGGCCGCGTGAATCGTGCGCAGAAAGCGGCTCATCTCCGTCATGACAGGCACCGACCCCTTCTCCGGATTTTGCCGGTTGTCGATCGTCACCAGGGCCAAAAATGCGGCCGCCACCAGGATACCTCGAAGCTTTGATCCGTCTGCAGCGAGCACGAACCGGTCCGCGGAAAACAGGAGCCATGTGAGCCAGAAAAACTGGGCGATGAAGACGTGGCAGGGTAATACGGAGTACTTGAAGACTTTCTCGCTGAGAAAGAAGGGAGCCATGGACAGGACGACGATGGCGAACAGGATCGCCGAGACGCGGATGTAGTTGGGCACCGTGCGCAGTCGGTACATCGTCACTCCGACAAGAAAAACCAGGAGCAAACCTTTCCACCAGGAGGTCCCCCCGAGCAGATTCATGAAAAACACCCGGTTCAGCAACGTATCAGCCATCTTTTTCAAAATATCGGGCCGGAAAAGGTTGTCGAGGCGGGCGAGTCCCTGCGCCGTAAGCGTATAGGCCAGGACGCAGACAATAATCCACGCCATCAAGCGGCCTTTCCACTTGTCCCTGAAGAGGAGAAGAAAAAGGAAGGCGGCAGGCACGGCGACGACCGAGTAAGGTCCCGACCAGATCAACAGCGCCGTTACCATGCCCAGAAGCAAAAACCCTCCGAGGGTGTTCGGTACCGGCAGGAAGAAAAGGCACAAGAGCCAGAGCACGACGACGTACATCTGGAAGGTCAGGGTCGTGTAATAGAAGATATGGTTCATCCCCGACAGTCCAAGCACCGTGGGAACCACCAAAAGGATCCACCGGGTCCGAAAAAGTTTCGAAAACATCAGGCAAACGGCGGCCCCGGTGGACAGACCGAATGCGACCGACTGGTAAAGGAGCGGCTGGAGCCGCACATCCTGTTTTGCGACGATCCAGGCCACGATGTTGTTGAACAGGTTGTAGTATCCATGAGGTCGCTTCAGCACGAAGGAGAAGTATCGCCCCCCGGAATAGTATCGGTTGAAATAGTGAGTGGCATCTTCTGCGTACAGGCCCGGATGCATAAAGTTTTCCCCGGATCGCAACAGAAGCAGGGATACATAGAGAAGAACGGAAACGGAGAGAATCCAAGCCATGGGGGTTGTTTCTACATCCGAGGGAGGGGAATGAAGGACGGTCCTTTCGATGACCGATCCGACTGGGGAGCGCTCCAGCCCACACAAGTAGACGGCAAGGAAAACGGGAAACCAGAAAAGACACACTCGTTCCATTCCGGCACGAAAAACCTGAATCCATATGCTCTCTCTCCAATGGCCGTCAAAGCCATCGGGTATCTGGATTCGAAGCTGTGGATCAGCCGCATCGTTGACGGTACTGGCCGAAAAAATTTCACCGCGGGCCATAGGGTGCTGGATCTGATGCAGCGGCTCGATGTCCGAAGCGCCGATCGGTAGGAGAACTTCCCTTTTCCGGTTGACCAAAGCCGCGTTTTTCAGCTGCAGGAAACCCTCACAGGCAAGGGGATCGAATCGCAGGCTGCGCAGCTGGTCGTCGGGAATCCGAAAATAGACCGTATGGAAGTCCCCGTCTGCA